>NC_010545.1:1200000-1500000 GCF_000069945.1 Corynebacterium urealyticum DSM 7109
TCCTCGGTGTCGGCCTCGGCGACAAGCAGGGAACCGATCCGCCGCAGTGCCCGGGCGAGGGTCACGTTCGCCCGCCGAGCCAGCCCCATAAGATTCGCCCCACTGCGTCCTAACCCAGTGCGTTTTACCCCACTGTGACCTAACCCAGTGTGTTTCGACCGAGCCTGTGTCGCCCCCACTCGGTCGAGGAAGCCATCCACCTCCTGCAGCGCCGTACCTACCGAATAGCCGGTCGCGGGGTGGATGAAGCCGTCTCGGGCCCCGAAAGCGAGCGCCTTTGAGCCGGCAGCGGTGGTGCCCATAGGGATGGCGACGAGCTCCTCCTCCACGATCTGAAGATCATCGCGCCAACCCTCACCCTGGAGGCTTGCCAGTCGCGCCTCGAGCCGGGCGCGCAGCAAGCAGAAATCAGCGTCGGTGGGGTGGGACGTGCTCGCCAGGATCGTTTCTTCCGCGAGCCAGCCATCGGGGAGACGCTGAACGTAGAGGAAGCTTGGTTTGGCGTCGAGGGATTCCGCCGCGGGGGATGCGGTCCAGTCCATGAGAGTCGGGGTGGTCAACGGCTCTGAGAGCGCGACGTCGGAGGCGGGATGGGGGCGAAGCACGTACCCCACCGCGATCTGCCACAGTGCCCCTCGGGTGGCCGCACCGCGGCAGTCCACTGTGAGCCCCGGCAAGCCAGCGAGTTGATGCTCGGCGATGACTTCGTCGTATAGGCGCCCCTCGCTTCGCTTCACCGCCTCGGCCACAGCAGCGCGCAGCTCATCTTTGGCCATCATCCGGTAGCCAAAACCCAGCTGCTTGGTGCTCCCCCGGGGTGGGGGTCACGCGGATGGCTTCGGCGGGGGAGAAGAAGCTCCCGGCCCAGTCTGGGATCTCCGGAGCGAAGGCACCGTAGGTGGCGGGCCAAGCAGGCCATGCATCCGCCCCTGCTGCGTTTGGACGTGAACCGGGATCGTAGCCGTGCACCTGCCAACCCCGCTGCGCGGCGCGGAGCGCGAGGATCGCGCCCGCTGGCCCCAAACCAATGACGTTGATTCGGCGCGTCCCAGCGCCCCGGAAAGGGGCCGCCGGGGCTGCGGTAATTCTCCAGCTCATGCCCCCAATCTAGCTAAGGGCCGAGCAGTGTTAGGGTATTGCCTGTGATTGTGACGAAGGATCTGGAAGTTCGGGTGGGCGCACGCACCCTCCTCACCGCACCAGGCGAGCACCTGCGGGTGCAGCCGGGCGACCGTATCGCGCTGGTGGGACGTAACGGCGCCGGTAAAACCACCACGATGCGGATCTTGGCGGGGGAGACCGAGCCCTACGGTGGCAGCGTCGTCAGCTCCGGGGAGCTGGGCTACCTGCCACAGGACTCGAAGGAAGGGGACATCGAGCAGAGTGCGCGGGACCGCGTCCTCTCGGCACGAGGCCTTGACCGGATCCGGCAGTCCATGGAGCGCCAACAGGAGATCATGGAGACCGCGACGACGGACTCCAAGCGCGACGCCGCGATCCGCAAGTACTCCCGGCTGGAGGAGCAGTACCACTCGCTGGGCGGCTACGAGGCCAATGCCGAGGCGGCCCGCATCTGCGACGCTCTGGGCCTGCCGGAACGCGTGCTCGACCAGCAGCTAAAGACCCTCTCGGGCGGCCAGCGCCGACGCGTGGAGCTCGCCCAGATCCTCTTCGCCGCCACGGCCGGCTCCGGGCGCTCCAAGACCACCCTGCTGCTCGACGAGCCGACCAACCACCTGGACTCGGATTCCATCGCCTGGCTGAAGGACTTCCTCTCCAAGCACGAGGGTGGGCTGATCATGATCTCCCACGACGTCGAGCTCATCGAGGCGGTCTGCAACCGGGTCTGGTTCCTGGACGCGGTCCGCGCCGAGGCGGATGTCTACAACATGGGGTGGAAGAAGTACCTGGACGCTCGCGCCCTGGACGAGGCACGTCGACGTCGGGAACGGGCGAATGCGGAGAAGAAGGCCTCCGCACTGAAGAAGCAGGCCGATAAGTTCGGGGCGAAGGCGAATAAGGCCCGCGCCGCTAAGCAGATGGTGGCCCGCGCTGACCGGATGCTCGACCAGCTGGATGAGGTGCGCGTCGAGGATAAGGTCGCCTCGATCCGTTTCCCGAAACCCGCCCCGTGCGGCAAAACCCCGCTGTTCGCCAAGGGGCTGACCAAGATGTACGGCTCCCTGGAGGTCTTCGCTGGCGTAGACCTGGCGATCGACAAGGGCAGCCGCGTCGTCGTCCTGGGCTTCAACGGTGCCGGTAAGACCACGCTGCTGAAGCTGCTGGCCGGGGTGGAGCGCACGGACGGGGAGGGCGGCATCGTCACGGGCCACGGGCTCAAGATCGGCTACTTCGCCCAGGAGCACGACACCATCGACGGGAGCAAGTCCGTGTGGCAGAACGCCATCGACGCTTGCCCCGATGCCGATGAGCAGGAGCTGCGCAGCCTGCTGGGCGCGTTTATGTTCTCCGGGGAGAAGCTGGACCAGCCCGCGGGCACGCTCTCGGGCGGCGAGAAGACGCGCCTGGCGCTAGCTACGCTGGTTTCCTCCCGTGCGAACGTGCTGCTGCTCGACGAGCCGACGAATAACCTCGACCCGCAGTCCCGCGAGCAGGTCTTGGACGCGCTGCGCACCTACGAGGGAGCGGTGGTGCTGGTGACCCACGACCCGGGTGCCGTGCGGGCTTTGGAGCCGGAGCGGGTCATCGTTCTACCTGATGGTGTGGAGGACCTGTGGAACGACGAGTACATGGAGATCGTCGAGCTGGCGTAGGCGCCGCCGTCATTGGACGGTTAGTCGGGGAGGTAACGGCGCGGTGCTTCCGCTCTTACCAGGCCCAGCCGGCCCGCCCGAACCAGTTGCGCTCCGCAAGGTTGAAGACGGCTTCGCGCTGCTTCTGCGTCAGCCCGGAGTCCAGCTCCGCGTGGGTTTGGCCTGGGCGACGGCTGATGCCCACGATCGCCCAGCCGTTATTGTTCCAGTCATCCACCGTGGCATCCCCCTCGGAGCTCGCCATGTTGAAGCGGGAACGGTACCAGTCGGGTTTGCGGCTCATTTCGAACTCGAAGGAGTGCATCTGCCGGGTCGTGCCGTCGGGGAGAAGCACGGTCAGCGGGGCCCGGTAGTAGTAATGGAACGTCCGGCCGGAGTCGCTGGAGCTGCTGACATCAGTGCGGCAGTGATAGAACTGCCCAACGAGCGCCGGATAGTAGTCGATCCAACCATTCTTCCAAGCCGTGATGATCCGCTTACGCCGGTGAAGATCGCGCGAGATCGCGTACGCCGCGACGCACACAAAGATGCTGCCGATGATGGCAAAGAAGATGTCAATGGTGTCGAATTTATCTCTCCACGACCCGGTGGCACTCAGGTCGCTGAGCAGGAACCTGAAGCCGATCAGCGCGAAAACGCCGCCGAAAAGGCCAAAGATCAGGAAGAACACGACGCGACCGGGCAGCGAACGCAGGTATGGCGCGGGGCCTGCTCCCCGCACCGCTTCGAAGACTCCGCTGCGATCCCGCATCGGGTTGGGGGCGGCGTAGTAGTCCTCGCCTCGTTCGGGCACCAGAGGGGTCTCCAACCCAGATTTAAACTTCAATTGAGTGCGCGGCATGCGCGTCGGCTGCGTCACGGCTGTAGCCCCTCGTCGCTGTGAAGTAGACAACAAAGTGCCACCAGAATACGTAATGACGCCACCGTGGACACGAAAAAACCGAGCTGCAGCCAAGCACAGCGCCGATCTTTAGACGCTGTGCTGGTCCGCGCTCGGGAAGTTTCGCTAGTTACGGAAGCCGTGCACCGGGGCTGGGATGAAGCCACCGCGGTGGACGAAAGCATCGTTGCCCTTCGCGTTCACCGGGATGACCGGGGCGTAGCCCAGCAGGCCACCGAAATTCACCTCGTCGCCAGGCTTCGTACCTGGCACAGGGATGAGGCGAGCGGCGGTGGTCTTATGGTTCATCACGCCGATCGCAGCCTCGTCGGCAATCATGCCGGCGATGAGCTCGGCCGAGGTATCGCCCGGGATGGCGATCATGTCGAAGCCGACGGAGCAAATGCTGGTCATGGCCTCGAGCTTGTCCATGGTGATGGAGCCTTCGCGCACGGCGTCGATCATGCCCTTGTCCTCGGACACCGGGATGAAGGAACCGGAAAGGCCACCCACGCGGGAGCAAGCCATCATGCCGCCCTTCTTGACCGCGTCGTTGAGCAAGGCCAGAGCAGCGGTGGTGCCGTGGGTACCAACCTGGTCCAGGCCCATGCTCTCGAGCACGTGCGCCACCGAGTCGCCCACCTCGGCGGTCGGTGCCAGGGAGAGGTCGACGATGCCAAAGGGGACTCCGAGGCGCTCGGCAGCCATCGTGCCGACCAGCTGGCCTGCGCGGGTGATCTTGAAGGCAGCCTTCTTGATCTCCTCGGCAATCTCGTTGAGGGAGGCACCAGCCATCGGGGCGATCGCGTTGTTGACCACGCCCGGGCCGGAGACGCCGACGGAGATCACCGTGTCCGGCTCCTCGATGCCGTGGAAGGCACCCGCCATGAACGGGTTATCACCGACCGCGTTCGCGAAGACCACGAGCTTCGCGCAGGCGATGGAGGACTCGTCCTTGGTCAACTCGGCTGCTTCCTTGACGACCCTGCCCATCAGGCCGACGGCGTCCATGTTCACGCCGGCACGGGAGGTCGCGACGTTGACCGAGCCGCAGACCGCGCCGGTGGTAGACAGCGCCTCGGGGATGGAGCGGATGAGTCGCTCATCGGAGGTCGTCGCACCCTTTTCGACCAGCGCGGAGTAACCACCGACAAAGTTCACGCCCAGCTCGCCAGCGGCACGGTCCAGTGCCTTGGCGATCTCCACCGGGTTACCCTCCACACCGGCAGCGACGAGGGAGACAGGGGATACGGAGACCCGCTTATTCACGATCGGGATACCCAGCTCACGCTCGATACCCTCGCACACCGGCACCAGGTCACGGGCGCGCTCGGTCACGCGATCGTATACCGCCTGAGCCGTGGCCTCCATGGTGGAGCGGGTGCAGCCGATGAGCGAAATACCCATCGTCACCGTGCGGATATCCAGCCGGTAGTCCTCGATCATCCGGATGACCTCGAGGAAGCGGGCAGAAGAGAATTCGAAGTTCACGCCGCGCCGCCTTAAATATCGTTGATGGCGCTGAACAGGGCCTCGGACTGGATGCGCACAACCATGCCCAGCGGCTGGCCCGCGGCGTCAAAGGCCTCCTGGAGGGCACCCATATCCACGCCGGTATCCGGCAGCTCCACGCGCATGATCATGGTGAAGAAGTCATCCATGATGGTCTGGGAGACGTCGACGATATTTAGACCCTCGTCGGCTGCCGCCTTGGCGACGGCGGCGATAACACCGGGGCGATCCTTGCCGGTAGTGGTAATGATTGCATACATGTGGCCAGTATAGACCTGGAAAAATGCAGCTAGAAAAGGGGTGTAGGGTGGGCGCCATGAAAAAGCAACATGTTCTCGTCCTTGGCGCCGGCGGCAACGTCTCGCGCCACAGCATCCCGAAGCTCGTCGCAGCAGGCCACAGCGTCTCAGCGCTGGTCCGCAACCCCGATCACGTCCAGAAGCTCGTCGACGAGGGCGCAACCGCGATTGTGCGCGATCTCACGACGATCAGCACTGAGGAGTGGGAGCGCCTGCTCCGCCCATTCGATGTGATCGTTTGGTCTGCCGGTGCCGGAGGAGGCTCCGCAGAGCTGACTTACGCCGTCGACCGCGATGCTGCGATGGCAATGATCGACGCCCTCGAGTCCCTTGGGGATGCAGCCCCGTTTACCGTCATGGTCTCCTACGCGGGCGCAACCGAGGCGACGACCGAGGACGACGGCGGTTCCTGGTACGCCTACGTCGAATCCAAGAAGGCGGTCGACAAGCGACTGCTCGGTTCCACGCTGCCGTACCAGATTCTGGGCCCAACCCGCCTAACCGACGACGCGGCAGCAGGCGTCACGGTGCTGGATGGCGCCATGGACCCCGCGTCCGAGACGGCGCGCGAACTGGTCGCTGACGTCATCGTCGAGTCCGTCGGGCGCGGGGAAGCGTTTGACCGCAACCCGCTCGACTTCGAAAACGGCACGGGCGACGTCGCCGACGTCTAACTGCGAGGGCTACTCGCCGCGCACCGACTGCTCGACGAGGTCGAGCATCTTCTCGAGCTGCGTGGTGTCAGCTCCTTCGGCCATTTTCGTCATCAACCCGTCCATCACTGTCTCGAGGTAGGTCTGGATGACCTCCAGCGGAACATCGGTGCGCATCGAGACATTGTGGGACAGGCGAGCCCGGATGGCGGCATCGAGGACCTGCTGGTGCTTGCGCCACCGCGCCTCGAACTCCGGGTCGGTACGCAGCTTGCGGATCGTTTCCGCACGCGTGATGTACCAACTGTTGGTCTCCGGGTGCGTGATCATGTGCCGCATAACCTCAATGAGGCCGTGGTTCGACACGACTTCCGCGTGACGGGCGGCATCCTCCCGCACCACCGCGAGGAAGAGAGCTTCCTTGTCTGCGAAGTGGTGGAAGATCGCGCCCCGGGTCTTGCCGGTGGCTTTCTCCAGCCGGGCGACGGTCGCCCCCTCGTAGCCATATTGCGCGAAACAACCACGGGCTTGCTCGATAATCTCCCGACGACGGCGGGATAGTTCACGGTCGCTGACGATGGGCATGGCAGATTCCTTGGTTGCGCGCCCTCGATATGGGGTTTGGGGTCGCGCGGGGTCGAAGAAAAAGTTTAAGAAAAGGGGAGAGGGGCCCACCGGCTAGGCCGGAAGGCCCCTCAGCAGATGGGGAGAACTACTTGTTCTCGTCCATCATGTTGCGCAGGACGAACTGCAGGATACCGCCGTTGCGGTAGTAGTCAGCCTCGCCCGGGGTGTCGATACGGGTCACGGCGTCGAACTCAATCTTCTCGCCGTTCTCCTTGGTAGCGACGACCTTCACGGTCTTCGGGGTCTCGCCCTCGTTGAGCTTCTCCAGACCGGTGATGTCGAAGGTCTCGGTGCCCTCGATGCCCAGGGACTTCCAGGACTCGCCCTCCGGGAACTGCAGCGGAACAACGCCCATACCGATGAGGTTGGAGCGGTGGATGCGCTCGAAGGACTCTGCGATGACGGCCTTAACGCCGAGCAGCAGGGTGCCCTTTGCAGCCCAGTCACGGGAGGAACCGGTGCCGTACTCCTTGCCGCCGAGAACCACGAGAGGAGTGTTCTGCTCCTTGTAGTTCATTGCAGCATCGTAGATGTAGGACTGTGGGCCACCCTCCTGGGTGAAGTCGCGGGTGTAGCCACCTGCAACGCCGTCCAGCAGCTGGTTCTGCAGGCGGATGTTCGCGAAGGTACCGCGAACCATGACCTCGTGGTTACCACGACGTGCGCCGAGGGAGTTGTAGTCCTTGCGGGCAACGCCGTTCTCGTCGAGGTACTGAGCAGCCGGGGTGCCCGGCTTAATGGTGGAGGCAGGGGAGATGTGGTCGGTGGTGACGGAGTCGCCCAGCAGAGCCAGGACGCGTGCACCCTCGACGTTGTTCACTGCCTCCGGCTCGCGGCTCATGCCGTCGAAGTACGGAGCCTTGCGGATGTAGGTGGACTTTGGATCCCAGTCGAAGGTCTTGCCGGTCGGGACCTCCAGGCCCTGCCAGCGCTCGTCGCCCTTGAAGACGTCGGCGTAGTCAGAGACGTACATCTCCTTGGAGATGGAGGACTTGATGACCTCTTCGATCTCCTCGGTGGACGGCCAGATGTCCTTCAGGAAGACGTCGTTGCCGTCCTGGTCCTGGCCCAGCGGCTGGGTCTCGAAGTCGAAGTCCATGGTGCCGGCGATGGCGTAAGCGATGACGAGGATCGGGGACGCCAGGTAGTTCATCTTGACGTCCGGGTTGATGCGACCCTCGAAGTTACGGTTACCGGACAGGACTGCGGTAGCAGCCAGGTCGGAGCGGTTGATGCCCTCGGAGATCTCCTCCGGCAGCGGGCCGGAGTTACCGATACAGGTGGTGCAGCCGTAGCCGACGAGGTAGAAGCCCATTGCCTCGAGGTCCTCCCACAGGCCGGCCTTCTCGTAGTAGCCGGTGACGACCTGGGAACCCGGTGCCATGGAGGTCTTGACCCATGGTGCAGCCTTCAGGCCCTTCTTGCGGGCGTTGCGTGCCAGCAGGCCTGCGCCGAGCATGACGGACGGGTTGGAGGTGTTGGTGCAGGAGGTGATGGACGCGATGGCGACCATACCGTGGTCCAGCTCGATGTCCTGACCGTTGTAGTTGACGGTGGTCGGAGCGGACGGACGGCCTTCAGCACCAGCGGCTGCGGACGGGAGGTTGCCCTTGGCGTCTGCAGCGGAAGCCGGGGTGCCCTCGGCCTTGGAGGTGTCGTCCGTGCTTGGGCCTTCAGCGTCGAAGGTGCCGCCGTCCTCACCGACTGCGGTGTCGATGTAGTTGTGCAGGTCCTTGCGGAATTGGGACTTGGAGTCGGTGAGTTCGATGCGGTCCTGCGGACGCTTCGGGCCAGCGATGGACGGAACGACGGTGGACAGGTCCAGCTCGAGGTACTCGGAGTACTCGACGTCGGCCTCCGGGTCGAGCCACATGCCCTGCTCCTTGGCGTAAGCCTCGACGCGGTCCAGGGTCTCCTGGTCGCGGCCGGTCAGAGCCAGGTAGTCGACCGTCTCCTGGTCGATCGGGAACATCGCGGCGGTGGAACCGAACTCAGGGGACATGTTGCCGATGGTTGCGCGGTTTGCGAGCGGCAGCTCGGCAACACCTGCGCCGTAGAACTCAACGAACTTACCGACGACACCGTGCTGACGCAGCATGTCGGTGATGGTCAGGACGACGTCGGTTGCGGTCACGCCAGGCTGGATCTCGCCGCTGAGCTTGAAGCCAACAACGCGCGGGATGAGCATGGAGATCGGCTGGCCAAGCATTGCAGCCTCGGCCTCGATGCCACCAACACCCCAGCCCAGGATGCCCAGGCCGTTCTGCATGGTGGTGTGGGAGTCGGTACCAACACAGGTATCCGGGTAGGCCACGCCGTCCTTCTCGAAAACGGAACGAGCGAGGTACTCGATGTTGACCTGGTGGACGATACCGGTTCCCGGAGGAACGACGCGGAAGTTCTCGAAGGCGCCGGTGCCCCAACGCAGGAACTTGTAGCGCTCCTCGTTGCGCTCGTACTCGATCTCGACGTTCTTCTCGAAGGCTGCATCAGAACCGAATGCCTCGATGATGACGGAGTGGTCGATGACCATCTCAGCCGGGTTCAGTGGGTTGACCTGGTCAGCGTCGCCGCCCAGGGAGACCACTGCGTCGCGGATGGTTGCGAGGTCAACGATGCAGGCCACGCCGGTGAAGTCCTGCATGATCACACGAGCCGGGGTGAACTGGATCTCGATGGACGGATCAGCCTTGGGATCCCAGTTCGCGATGGCCTCGATGTGCTCACGGGTGATGTTCTTGCCATCCTCGTTCCGCAGCAGGTTCTCGCCAAGCACCTTCAGGGAATAAGGGAGCTTCTCCATGCCAGGCACTGCGGACAGGCGGAAGATGTCATAGCTCTTCTCGCCAACCTCCAGCGTGCCCTTCGCGTCGAAGGAGTTGATGCTTTCAGTCACTATTAGCTCCTGAGTCTCTTCTCGTAGTCGATAAGTCGCTCCGCGGCTGGAGCGCGGGGGAGCGCTCCTTAAAATTACGTCCCGGAGTTCGTCGTGGACGTAGCACGGGGAGTACACCTCTATTATGCAGGTTTTCCCGGTGACGTCTGCCACCGACATTAACAGTACGGCCGTTACGTTTAGAAATCTTTCGACGCCACTTCCCGGAAGGGCATTACCCCCGGCCACCCACAGACCGCACAGCCCCTCAAGAGAAAACTGAATTACCGGGCCGAGATGCGCGACGAGACAGCCATGATCTACACTTCATGGAACCAAACCCTCAAGTTCCCCTTTAAAGTTCCGGATGGAGTTCTTATGACCAACACTGCGTGCCCCGCAGCCACGTCACCCCATCCAGACACCGTACAGAAATTCGCCAAGCTCGGAATCGATGCGCCGCAGATCATTAGCGGCCTCGAAAAGGACACATTGTGGGTGGACCCCAAAATTGCGGATCGCGTGGAGCCTGAAACGTCGGGAATGCGCGCCGCGCTGAGTAACGCGGAAGGGGGATCGCGGATTCAGCTCGCGGTCCTCAACAGCACCCAGCTCGAGCCGGCAACTGAGCGAGACCTCGCGCAAATCCTTCACGATGCTACTTGTTCGGACACAACACTCGTGATGACACCAAAGTGGGGGACGTCGGTATCCGACATCTACCCACGCTTCACCCTGGAGCGGAACCATGAGAAGCTCCACGGCAACCTCAACGTAGACGCGGTCGAGAATTTCCTCAGCGCGATAGACGACACAGCAACACCGACGACTGCCGTCAGTAACGGCCTGCTGGGCATCATCATTCTATCGATCGCCATCACGGCCTTGTTCGCGCAGCGATCCCGCTAGCAAAACACAAGCGACTGCAACCACCGGCAGGGGATTTAGCGGCGCCATATGCTCGCACCCTCGCCCCCAAACCTTGAGTCCCTCCACGCCAGCTCACGCCCAGCGGGGCATCAGGGCAATAACAGGGGGACTGTCAGTTGATCGCGCCTTTCGGAGCTTAAGGTCACGAAACAGCAAAGAAAGACCGCACAACCGAACCGCCGAAAGTCGGGTCAACCCCAGAGGCTTGACGTACCTAAATTGAAAGTTCAGCGATTTGCAAGCCTTCTTGCACACTTCAAGCAGACACGCCATCAACACCTTAAATGTGACCCACCTCACAAATTTGCCAATTCTTTACCTTTCCGCTGGTCAAGCCATATGACATGACCAAAGTGGCGTGTGTTTAATTTGATACTTATGTGAATTGAGTCGCTCCGTTATGCATTTGTGCCCTAGGGTTTTCAACGTCATCGACTGAAACAGGAGGGCACTCGAGTTACTCGAGCTGCGCCGAAGCTTTCGGACACCCCCTGGACCGTGCTTCATCTCATGGGGAAGTGAGATAAACCGGACCGCGGGCGACCTTCCTGTGGATGTCCACCGTCAACCAGGAGATCTTTAACGTGCTATCTCGCCCGAGCATCGGCCGTATCGATACGGCAAACATCGCGCGGTCTAGTCGCACTCTTCTCGCGGTCGCTGTGACCGCTGGCATCTATGCGCACACGGCCACCGCACCCGCACTAGCAGAGGACCAGGAGTCCGTTGAGGCATACCTCGCGGACCTAGTGGACCAGACCTCCAGCAAGCAATCCGAGGTTGACAACATCCTCAACCGGATGGGTGGCATCCGCGAGGCGGCAAATAAATCCCGCGTGGACCTGGAGCGCAGCCAAAAGGCCGCCCAGGAGGCGCAGGATAAGACGCTGTCCGCGCGCAAGCGACTAGACAGTGCCGAAAAGGACGTCAACACTGCCCAAGAGAAGCTAAACGAGATCGCCCGCTCTGCATATAAGCAGGGAGGCCACACAGCTCCGGTAACTCTCGCTGCGGGAGGCGATTCCGCAGCGTCCCAGTTGGATCGCGCCAGCTATGTTCGTCTCGCAACCGAAAAGCAGCAGGGCGTAGTCAACCGCCTGGACTTGTCACGCACCCAGAGCGCAAACGAAGAATCTCGTCTTCGCGCATCCCGCGAGGCCGCGGATAACGCAGTCCAGAATGCAGTCAAGGCGCATCAGACTGCCGTGGAAACGCTGCGCAATTCGCAGCAGCAGCTGCAGACGATCTCCGCGGAGTACCAGAAGCTCAAGCGTCAGGCCGAGCAGGCTCAGGCGAAGCTTCGCGCAGCCAAGAGCGCGATCGAGACGCTGGCAAACCAGAAGCCGAAGGCGTCCTCCTTCGAAAAGCGCGCCGCTGCCGAGAAGGCCGCAAACCTGGTCGAGGAGAAGGCGGAGAAGGACTCCGCTAAGAGCTCCGAGCAACCAGATACTCCACAGCAGAACACGCCACAGACCGAGGAACCAGCCTCCGGAGACAACACCGCTGAGACTACTGCTGCAACGACTGAAACCCAGGCGCCGTCCGAGGCGCCTACGCCGGACACCGCGGCAACTACTGCGCCAGAAACCCCCGCAAGCTTCGAACAATCCAGCTCTGGTGACGATCACCGCCAGAAGGCCATCGATGGTCTGATCGCTGCTGGCCAGGACGCCTTCCGGGCGGGCGCCACTGCCGCCGCCAACGGTCAGGACCGTGCCGGTGCGCTGCGTGCTGCTGGTGAAGCGGGCCGCAACACCGCCGGCCAGCACTACGATCAGCTCGTCGCTAACGCGGGCAATGCACAGAGCACGCAGACCACTCCGGCTACCAGCGAGGCGCCGTCGCAGAACCAGACGACGACCCCTACCGAAGCCGCGCAGGAGCCAGCTGAGCAGCAGGCCGAGCAGACCGCAGAGGCAGAGACCCCGGATCAAAGCGACAACCCGGCTCAGCAGGCAGAGTCCCAGGGCATTCTGATCAATCCGGAGACCGGCCTCCAGGAGGAGCGCCCCGGCGAGATGCCACCGGTCACGGCACCTGATAACGACAACCTGCCGTCCGCGGACACCACCGTCGACACCAGCGGTACCGCTGAAGAGAAGATCGAGCGTGTGATCGACCGCGCGATGAGCCAGCTCGGCGTGCAGTACGCCTGGGGCGGCGGAAACGCCAATGGCCCGACGCTCGGAATCCGCGACGGGGGTGTGGCGGACCAGTATGGCGACTACCAGAAGATCGGTTTCGACTGCTCCGGTCTAACCCTCTACGCCTTCGCCGCAGTGGGCCTGGATATCGGCCACTACACCGGCTACCAGTACAACCAGGGCCGCAAGATCCCGGTCTCGGAGATCAAGCGTGGCGACATGCTCTTCTGGGGACCGAACGCCGAGTACCACGTCGCGATCTACCTCGGCGACGGGAAGATGATCGAGGCCCCGCAGTCGGGCGATGTGGTCAAGATTTCCGACGTTCGCTACAACGGCATGAGCCCCTACGCGGTGCGCATGATCGAGTGATGAGACGCTAAATGAGCTCCTGCGGAACTGCTCCGTTAGTCAAGTTATTCGCCTTGACTAACGGAGCAGTTCTCGTTGCGCATAATCCACTGCCGTCATGCGCGCAACCCGCACTGCCCGCCCCAGCGGCAGGAGAAAAGGATCGAGGCTTGACTGAGGCGCAGAGTCGCGCGCGACATCAATGATGGCCGCGACATAGTCGGCACGGGCCATGAGCTTCTCCGCGCGCGAAGGAACGTTCACGGGCAATCCTGGCACGCCGAAAGCATCGCTCAGCGCCCCGACCAACATCCGTGGACCGACCGAACCGGTCGGCCAGCGAACGATCACCCCGCTGGATTCGATCCCCGCAACCGCCCGGTCCGTCGCTTGCCGCAACATTGCATCCGCGTCGCCCGGCCCGTTGGTTGGCAGTTGCGGAGCTCGCCCCTCAGCGGTGTACCAGTGCCAGTAAATCACCGAGGAATCAACGATCTCAGGCACGGCGACGTGGTGGACGAGCGGGTCTTCGTCCGCAAAGGAGATCCCCGCACCCGCCGCGGCGACCGCCGCAGCGGCCTCCCCAACCGGCAATGGTGGTGGATCACCCATCCCAGCCAGCGCCAAATTCACCAGCGGCCGGTGCTCTAGTCCGACGGGAGCCCCGTCAGTGACTGCGCGCACGGTCTTAAGGAGGTCAATCAATCCGGTGGCCTCATCCGCCTCTGTGGCGGTGCTTGAGACAGACCCGCTGGCCTTTGCGAGAACCCGGTGGTGGCGTCCCTGCACCGCATGGAAGGAGTCGATCACCTCGTCGGTGCTAATGACCCCGTGCAGCCACCACGCCAGCCATAGGGACGTGTTCTGCACTGGAGACCACAGCTGGCTGCGGATCAGCCGTTTCGTTTCAGCGTTAGGCATTGCGCCACCGACATCTTTCATTCGCCTTAGCCTAAGCTTGACAGCCATGAGCTTCAACAATCGCGACCCTTACTCAGGCGACATTCTTAAAGGTCACGCCCGCACGAAACGGCCACAGTACCCGGAGGTGCCCGCCGAGCCGGGGCTGATCATCGAAGTTCTCGCCGATGATTTCGTGGGGGAGGTCGTCGGTGGGGAGAAGACGATCGATGGTTGGTGCGTGAAGCTTGAAGACCGCCATGGCGCCCAACGCCTCTTCCCGCTGCGCCCCGGCGGCTTTCTCCTCGAGGGGCAGCGGGTCAGCCTCAGCCGGTACGTCGCGCCCCGCGAGGTGCCCGTCGAACCCACGATCTCCAATTCCGGCTCCCGCCGGGTGGCTAACGTCGAAGCAAAGGTCGCCGCCCCCTCCCGCATCTGGGTGGAGGGAATTCACGACGCCGCGATCGTCGAACGCGTCTGGGGGCACGACCTGCGAGTCGAGGGCATTGTGGTGGAGTACATCGAGGGCTTGGACAACCTCCACGAAAGGCTCGCTGAGTTCCAGCCAACCGCCGATCGGCGCGTCGGCGTGCTCGCCGATCATCTGATCGAAGGCACCAAGGAGATGCGGCTCGTTCAGAGCCTTGGCCCCCACGTGATGGTCACCGGCCACCCGTATATCGATATCTGGGAGGCCGTGAAACCGTCCTCAGTTGGAATCAAAGCTTGGCCACACGTGCCGCGTGGGATCGATTGGAAGACAGGGGTGTGCCAGCAGCTCGGCTGGGGAACCCCACAGGATGGCTGGCGGAAGGTCTATTCCTCTGTAAAAACCTTCCGGGACCTCGACTCCTCGCTGCTGGGGGCAGTGGAGCGGCTCATCGACTTCGTGACGGTCGGGGGATAGCGAACCCTTATATCCGCGGGGCGTTCCTAGGTCGCTCGGTTGGCCCCCACGCGGGTTCAGCGCCCCTGGCAGTTGCCTCAGTCCCGGTGCGAGTTAGCCCAGCTCGTCCACGCGGGCGAGCATGTGCACCGCAAGGTTCCACCCGGCCTGCTCGGCCTGCCAACCCGCAGAAGCAAGCCGTTGGCTCATCGCCTGCTTGGAGATCCCGACGACCTCCGCAGCCTCCGACTGCGAGTAACCAGACCGCAGAAGGGCGGTAGCCTCACGTCCCTCCTTTGTCCGCCGCGCCAACACGTGGGCGATGAGGGTAAACGCGGCGGCAATATCTTCAGCAACCTCCGTGCCCTTGCCTGGTGCCTGTGTGTGATTTGAGCCAGGCAGTTCCAGCCGAACACTCACCTCACCAGCCCGCTGCCGGATGCGGACCGCTCTCCGCGCGACCTCGCCAGTAGCAGCCATCTGCTCGTACGGCGCCAATTCCTCCCAGTCCTCAGCGCTTTCTGGGTAGAGCTCGACCATCGTCACGGTGCGTCCGATACCAATGGCGAAGTCCCCGGCCTGGATCAGGCTTAAAACGACCGCGAGTGTCTCCTCAGCCCCCTCGGTGTGGCAGAGCAGGTCCTCGACACCGACCTGTTCCACGTTCAGCACAGAGTCCGCGTTAGCGAAGGCCTCGGCGACCTCCTCGACGTATTCCGCCCGCCGGCGGGAGCGGCCACGGTAGGAAGCGAAAATTGCGAACACTGCTGCTGTCTAGGCTTTCTTAATTGGGGACTGCGGGACTCTAGCTGCGTTCCTGCGACGGCAGGGAGACATCAAACGGGACGGCGCGTGTGCGTCGATGAACACCATTCTAGGACCTGCTGCCGACGAGCTTGCGCCAAAGCCAGGCCTCACGGGACGCGATAGCCAGTCCCACCAGCATCAACAGGGCCGAGGCCACGAGCCACAGCATCCGTGAACTAGGGTCCAGGTGCTGGGAGGTGAGGCTATTGGTCGCAATGATGAGCCCCACAGTATTGGGAGCGCTGCCCACCACCGTGGCGAAGAGGAAACCGGGCAGGGGTACACGCACCAGGCCGCAGGCGTAATTTAGCAAGCTAAACGGCACCGCTGGCACGAGCCGAAGCCCCAGCACAGCCAGCCAGCCACGCTGTTCAATCAGTTTGCGCAAGGTTGCCACGCGCGGGTCGGCACCGTTCTCGGCCGAACTCCACCGACCACCGACGCGGCGGAAAATCAGCACGGAGATGGTGGCTGACAGCGCGAGCCCCAGGAACATCAGGGTAATACCCAGCAACGGGTTGAACATCAGCCCCGCGCTCAGCGTCCAGACTGTGCGAGGGAACGGAAACTGGGTACACAGGACCATCAACACCAGGTATGCCAGTGGCGCCCAGGGGCCGGTTGACCCCACCCAGTCGCGGATGGTGTGCGGGGAGGGCAGAGGGATGAAGAAGAGGCAGGCGATCACCGTGAGCGCGGCGAGGAAGAGACCGATCTGAGCCCTGGTTCCCAGCTGCGCCCAGCGCTCGCGAAGATGGGTCAGCACTTGAGGGCGCCCCTTCCAGCCACGTGAGATCCAATGAAAAATCGCCCCGCTTGGTTCAAGCGGGGCGAATCTCTGGTGTCCGGAGGGGGACTTGAACCCCCACGCCCGTTAATAGGGCACTAGCACCTCAAGCTAGCGCGTCTGCCATTCCGCCACCCGGACAGGGTAAGCATGCACTGCGATTAGATACCTTAGCACCTAGGCCGTGCGTGCTTGAAACACTCTATCCAGCTTATGAAATTAAAACAAATTGGCTGGTCAGGGCATTAAAGTTCCGAAAAATCATGCGTGGAGCAAAAGATTGTTCGGTAGACTAAACAGCATGACTCTTAACCCAGAAGATGCTTCAACTCACGCTTCCTATGTCGACGAGCGCTTCCCGGGTCCGGACCCGTATGCGCCACTAGCCGACCTGCCCACGCTGAAGGTCACCAGCGAGACCTTCGCCGACGGGGACCGCCTCCCGGAGGCACAACTTGGCGGCAACGATGTCTCCCCGCAGCTCAGCTGGGAGCCGGGTCCGGAGGGGACCGAAACCTACGCAGTCACGTGCTTTGACCCGGATGCGCCTACCGCCAGCGGCTTCTGGCACTGGGCCGTCTTCAACATCCCCGCCTCCGTGACCAGCCTCCAACTCGACGCAGGCGATGACGAGCTCGCTGGCCTGCCAAAGGGAGCAACAGCACTGCGCGGAGACTCTGGAAGCCGTGGCTACTACGGCGCCATGCCCCCGGAAGGCCACGGCCCGCACCGCTACCTCTTCGCGGTGCACGCCGTCGGGGAGAAGCTGGACATCAGCGACTCCGCAACACCGACCGTCCTGGGGTTCAACCTTCAGTTCAAGGCTTTGGCGCGCGGCATCCTGTGGGGTTGGGCGGAGAATTAAGCCCCCACACAAGAGCTCATCGCGTGGGGGCTGCTTAGAGCTCCTTCCACTCCAGACCCGAGCCCACCGCTTCGGAGATATTCCGCAGGCCGTGGGCTCGAATTTGTGCGGCCACACCCCGGTGGATCTTCGAGATCCAGTTGGGGCCGCCATAAATGAAGCCGGTGTAGCCCTGCAGCAGGCTTGCACCTGCCGCGATGCGCTCCCAGGCCTGCTGCGGAGTCTCGATGCCGCCCACACCGATGAGCACGAGCTTGCCTTCCGCACGTGCCGCGATGCGACGTAGCACCTCGAGGGAGCGTTCTGCCAGGGGAGCACCCGATACCCCGCCCGCACCAAGGGAGCGAACCCACTGCGCGTCGGACTTCAGGCCCTCTCGGCTGATCGTCGTATTCGTCGCGATCAGGCCGGTGACACCCAGCTCAATGGCCAGATCGGTCACGGCGTCGATGTCCTCATCGGAAAGATCCGGCGCAATCTTAACGAACAGGGGAAGATCGGCCTCCTCCTGAACAGCCGCGACGATGGGACGCAGCGAATCCACGGCCTGCAGGTCCCGCAACCCCGGCGTATTCGGGGAAGACACATTGATCACCAGGTAGTCAGCAACGTCCTTCACCGCACGCGCGGACTCCCGGTAGTCGTTAGGCGCGAGCTCCGGTGGGGTGATCTTCGCCTTGCCCAGGTTCACACCCACGGGCTCTAGGCAACGGCGACGGGAGAGGCGCTGTGCAGCGGCAATCGCGCCGTCGTTGTTGAAACCCATGCGGTTGAGGATCGCGCGGTCCTCAGGAAGTCGGAACAACCGTGGGGTCGGGTTGCCTGGCTGCGAAACGCTGGTCAGCGTGCCAAGCTCCGAGTAGCCAAAGCCGAGCGGACCCCAGATGTGGAACTCCTCGGCGTTCTTATCGAAGCCGGCAGCCAGGCCGAGAGGCCGATCAAAGCGGATACCGGCCACCGTCTGGGAGAGCACTGGATCGTCGACGACAAGCGCGCGGCGGACCGCAGCGCAGGCCACCTGCGAGTCAGCGATCCGACGGAAAACGCCCGACAGCATGCCGTGAATTCGCTCTGGCGGGATACGGAACATCAACTTCAGCAACTTGTCATATGCCGAGCCCGAAAGGCGCTCGAAGCGAGGGGAAGTTGGGGTGTGGGCCATGGCAGTCTCCTGAATTGTGTTGTGATGGACGTGGTTTTCTGTGGCGACCAGTGGGCTACTGGTCCTCGTGAATCACGGGGAAGTCCTCGGCCCCTGGAACCCCACGCTCAACGGTGGCATCAAGGTCCGCGGCCGACACCTGCTGGGTTGTCCCATCCGCACCGAAGAGCAGCATGTCGCCGCCGGGGGAGTCCAGGATGTGACGCACGTTCGCGATGGAGTCGAAGCTCGCTACCTGGATCGGGGTGCCGCTATCGATGCGGTAGCCGGTGACCTTGTTATCGCCGGTGGTGGAGACCCAGGCGATCTGGCGCTTGCCGTCCCACAGGACTGCCCAGGGGCTCTTGCCGGTGGGGGCGGCCTGGACCTGGCGCACCACGTCGTTCAGAGTGAAAACCTGGAATTGATCCTGCACGGTATCCGCCGCGATGAAGATCCCTTGATCCCCTCGGCCAACGCTGGTCAGGCCAACTCCCTGGCCGATGCGCAGGGCACCGCGCGGGCCGTTAGTAGCGAGATCGATGTCGGTGATGCTGGTCTGGTCGCGGTCGATTACCGCGAGCCTTTCCTCACCGTGTTCGTTGTTGACGTGGACGAGGTCATCGAGGCTACGACTGACGACGATGGACTCCGATTCTCCGAGCTGATCGCCGGACGGGGAGTAGTAGTTCAGCTTGTTCGAGCCCTTGAATCCAACGAAGACCCGGCCGTCCGTCGTGGCGGTGGCCACCGTGGGGGTGCCGTCGACGCTGTACTTCTTCAGCTGCTTGCCGTCGGTGCCGTATTCGTACAGCTCGCCTTCACAGGCAAGCATGACGCCGTCGGCCGAAGGCGTGACCTTCGTGCATTTCTCCGGCACGTCGATCTTCTTCGCCTCTCCCTCACCAGACAGCTCGGTTAGCGTGCCGATGCGCAGCGTGGACGCGCTCAGTGCCGCCACCTGCTTGGTTTTCGGATCCAGACCGATCTGGGAAACGTCGATGACCTCGCCAGCATCGCTATTCTTCTTCACTTCACCGAGCGGGTCCTTCGCAGTCGGGGAGCCCGCCGGGGTGGCAGGGGTGCCGCCCTTCGGCGCCGATTCCTTGGCTGCTGATCCCTCCGGCGCGCTGTTATCTGCCGTGTCCTCGGTGGCACAACCTGCCAGCCCGAGCCCAAGGGTGGCTGTCACCGCAGCTGCCCACGTCAGAGGTTTCTTCCAAGCCATCGCGTCATCGCCTCGTTTACGCCAAACACGCTTACCTGCATTCATCAGGTAGTACGCTACCAGCCGATGTGGGTGGGTCGGTGTATCGTCCTAAAGCATGCCTACCGAAATGTCTTGGCTGCAGACGATCGTGCTCTCGATCGTGCAAGGTCTCACCGAGTTTCTACCCGTTTCCTCCTCCGGCCACCTGCGGATTGTCTCCGAGCTGTTCTGGGGAGCCGACGCGGGCGCCTCCTTCACCGCCGTGATCCAGCTCGGCACGGAGCTGGCGGTGCTCGTGTACTTCGCGAAAGATATCTGGCGGATCCTCACCGCGTGGTTCGCGGGCCTGGCGGATAAGTCCCGGCGGAACCACGATTATCAGATGGGGTGGATGGTCATCGCCGGCACCATCCCCATCGCTGTGCTGGGGTTCTTTGGTAAAGATCTGATCCGCGACCAGCTCCGTAACCTGTGGATCACCGCTGCCATGTTGATCCTCTTCTCCTTCGTTTTCATTCTTGCGGAGAAGGTTGGACGTCGACGCCGCTCCTTCGACGAGCTGACCATGCGCGATGCGGTGCTCATGGGTTTGGCCCAGTGCCTCGCCTTGATCCCTGGGGTGTCCCGGTCGGGCGGTACGATTTCCGCCGGTCTGTTCCTCAACCTGGACCGCGAGGTCGCTACGCGGTTCAGCTTCCTGCTGGCGATTCCCGCTGTGCTGGCCTCTGGTATTTTTTCGCTCGGGGATGTCTTCGATCCGGCAGCAGGCCAGGCGGCAAGCGGAGGCCAACTGGCTGTTGGCACACTGATCGCCTTCCTCGTCGGATACGCCTCTATCGCCTGGCTGTTGAAGTTCGTGTCTAACCACAGCTTCGCCTGGTTCGCGGCCTGGCGAATCCCGGTCGGCGTGCTGGTGATGGTGCTGCTGGGCGCCGGAGTTTTGCAGCCGTTATAGTGGGTAACCATGCATTCTTGGTCTGCTCCCCGTGTTCCACAGTTCCCGTCGTCCATTCCGGCTGTAGCGGATTCCCCGGCCGCTGAGGTGGCTGCTCTGCCAGAGTTGCGGCTTTATGACACGGCGGATGACCGGGTCAAGGCGGTCGCGTTGCCGGACGATGGCGCGCCGGTGGGCATATACGTCTGTGGGATCACCCCTTATGACTCCACCCACCTGGGGCACGCGGCAACCTATAACACCTTCGACCTGGTGAACCGCTATCTGCGCGCTGCCGGTCATGGCGTCACTTATGTCCAAAATGTCACGGATGTCGACGACCCACTGTTCGAGCGTGCCGATCGCGATGGCGTGGACTGGCGCGAACTTGGCAAAGAACAGACCGACCTGTTCCGCTCCGACATGACTCAGCTGCGGATTCTGCCGCCGGAGTTCTTCGTCGGGGCGATGGAGACGATCGATGAGGTCGTTGAGATGGTCAGCACGCTGCTGGATAAGGGCGCGGCCTACGTCGTGGACGGGGAGTACCCGGATATCTACGCCGACCACACCTACACCGAGCAGTTTGGCTACGAGTCCCGTTACGACGAGGCCACCATGCGCGAGCTCTTCGCCGAGCGCGGTGGCGACCCGGAGCGGGAGGGGAAGCGCCACCCGTTGGACGCACTGCTGTGGCGGGCCCACCGCACCGGGGAGCCTGAGTGGGATGCCCCATTCGGCTCGGGTCGGCCTGGCTGGCACGTGGAGTGCGCGGCCATCGCGACGAACCGATTGGGGGAGCAGTTCGCTATCCAGGGCGGCGGCGTTGACCTGCGTTACCCGCACCATGAGTACTCAGCGGCGCACGCCGAGGCTGCCTGCGGCAATCAGCGCATGGCGGGCCACTATGTGCACACCGGCATGATCGGTCTCGAGGGAACCAAGATGTCTAAGTCCTTGGGCAACCTGGAGTTCGTCTCTGCGCTGACTGCGCAGGGATTCGACCCCGCAGCGATCCGGGTGGGGCTCTACGCCGGGCACTACCGGGAGGACCGCGACTGGTCCGCGGAGGTCCTGAATGAGGCAGAGGATCGCCTCGCCAAGTGGCGTGCCGCAGCCGCCGAGGAGAACAACCCACAGCGCGTCGCGGAGGTGCTGGCTACCGTCACCGGACACCTGGCCAACGACCTCGACACTCCCTCCGTGCTGCGCACTCTCGATGAGTGGGCAGCCGCTGTGAACGAGAGCATTGGCGCGAGCGGCTACCAGGTCACCCCCGCCGCCGACCGCACTGCGGCTTCCCAGGCGCTCACCGCGGGTCTCGACGCGTTGCTCGGTGTTTCGGTCTAGGAGGACGAGCACAGTGGCAGAACACCGACGCCCGGTGGGCGATGCTTTGCTCTCCGATTGGCCACCAGATGTCCGTGAGGCAGCCACGGAGTTCATCGAAAACCTCCGGATGATGGCCACCGGCAGCTACCTGCGCGCCGAGGAGCGGGGGCATTGGGATCCTCCGTATCCGGAGTCTGCCGTGAACGAGGCTCAGGCCGAGCTGGTGACGATCGGGGAGAGCATTCTCGGCGGGGCGGATCCACAGGAGACGTCCCTAGCGGGGGCCCGCAGAATCATCGCAATCTCCGATGCCAACGGAGGGCTGCTGTTGGATAGCGAGGAGCTGGACGAGCTGCTGGTATTCCTCAGCCGTCTCACCGAGACGGTGGGTGGGGAGCCCGCGGTGGTCTGCGACGCCGTGCGAGAGCTCGTCGAAGAGTAGACTTTTAAGCCCCCTGGCTCCCGGCCTCAACCCCAATGTGGCGGACTATTCACCCCACTATCGGGGCTCCTTGCAACCTGCAGGGGAGACGCGTGCCACAATGGGGGCGTGAGCAATCCCAAGAATTTTGATTCCCTATTCGCGGAGCTTTCCGAGAAGGCGCGCACCCGCCCAGAAGGCTCCGGCACCGTCAAAGCCCTCGACGCCGGCGTCCATTTCCAGGGCAAGAAGATCGTCGAAGAGGCTGGGGAAGTGTGGCTGGCCGCCGAGTACGAGTCTGATGAGGAGCTGGCCGAAGAGATCTCCCAGCTGCTGTACTGGCTGCAGGTTGTGGCAGTCGGTCGGGGCCTCAGCCTCGAGGACATCTACAAGCATCTTTAGTCCAAGCTAAGCGCCACAATTAAACGCACGGACCCCCGACTGCGCCGCACCAATCACCGCGACGGCGCGCAAACCGCATCCACCACGCAAGGAGCCACATGACCCCGGTCGCGCCCAACCTGAACGCCCCGATCCCTGAAGACAACGCCACCAACTCCGGTGAGCGCTACCTGCGCGTCGCCGTCCCGAACAAGGGTTCGCTTTCGGAAGCCGCGACGAACATCCTCAAGGAGGCGGGCTACACCACCCGCGCCGATTCCAAGGCACTAACCGCAGTCGATCACGAGAACCAGGTCGAGTTCTACTTCCTGCGCCCGAAGGATATTGCCATCTACGTTGCCTCCGGCCACCTCGACATCGGAATCACGGGCCGCGACCTTGCCGCAGACACCCGTGAGGAAACTGCCGAGCTGCTACCGCTGGGCTTTGGGGCCTCCACCTTCCGCTACGCCGCCCCGATGGGCGAAGGCTGGACGGTCGAGAAGCTGGCGGGCAAGCGCATCGCTACCGCCTACCCGAACCTCGTGCGCAAGGACCTGAACAACCGGGGCATCGACGCCACGGTGATCCGCCTGGACGGGGCAGTGGAGATCTCCATCCGCCTGGGTGTGGCCGACGCGATCGCCGACGTGGTTTCCACTGGCCGCACCCTGCGCACGCAGGGTCTGGAGCCCTTCGGCGAGCCACTGTGTGTCTCTGAGGCCGTCATGATCGGGCGCAAGGGCGCTGAGGTAGACGAAGCTAAGCAGGTGCTGATCAAGCGCATGGAGGGCATCCTGCACGCCCAGAATTACGTCATGCTGGACTACAACGTCTCCCGTGACGTTCTGGACGAGGCTGCCGCCATCACCCCGGGGCTCTCTGCCCCAACCGTCTCTCCGCTGGCCAATGAGGGCTGGGTCGCGGTACGCGCAATGGTGCCGCGCAAGCAGGCGAACGCGCTGATGGATTCGCTATCCGCCTTGGGAGCGGAGGCGATCCTCGCCACGGATATCCGCATCGCCCGTATCTAGCGGATTCTCCTTACCCTTAACGGGGTCGCCATCCGGGCGGCCCCGTTTTTCGTGCGTGGGTACCCCAGGGGAGATAGCCCCGCGCCCGAAACGCGGCGTTTCTTCTACACTCATTAAGTACACCCCGTACCAACACCGGTCAGCGAGAGCTTCCCATGCTCCGCCGCACCGGGACATTGGTGCGGCTCCCATCCCTCTTTGACGCCTGCGGCGATTGACGCGAAAGTTTAGGTGGCAGTTTCACATGGCACACCGCCCCAAGCCCTCTCCGAACTCCCAGAGCTCCAGCAACGGGCACGTCCTGAGTTCGACGGACATCATCACCTCGGCTGAATCATCCTCTCTGGAGGCCCGCAGCGGCGCGCACTACCGCCTGGAGGAAGATCTGCTGGGCACGTTGAAGGTTCCGGCAGACGCCTACTACGGAATCCACACCCTCCGCGCCGTGGATAACTTCCAGATCTCCCGCACGAACATCAACCACATCCCGGAGCTCATCCGCGGCATGGTGATGGTGAAGAAGGCCGCCGCGATGGCCAACATGCGGGTCAAGGCGCTGCCCATCGACAAGGGCGAGGCGATCGTCGCTGCCTGCGACGCGGTGCTCGAGGAACACCGCGCGATGGATCAGTTCCCCATCGACGTCTTCCAGGGCGGGGCCGGGACGTCCCAAAATATGAACACCAACGAGGTCATCGCGAACCTCGCACTGGAGCACCTCGGGTACCCGAAGGGCCGCTACGACATCATCAGCCCGAACGATGACGTCAACATGTCCCAGTCCACCAACGACGCTTACCCCACCGGGCTGCGCCTGGGGCTGCACTTCGACATCGACGAACTGCTCAAGCATCTTGCTGCGCTGGAGCGCGCGTTGTACGCGAAGGCTCAGGAGTTCGACCACATCATCAAGATGGGCCGAACCCAGCTGCAGGACGCCGTGCCCATGTCCCTGGGCCAGGAGTTCCGCGCCTTTGCTAACAACATCGCCGAAGAGTCCGCGCAGCTTAGGCATGCGCAGTCCCTGCTGCGCCAGGTGAACCTGGGTGGCACCGCGATCGGCACCGGTGTGAATACGCCCCCGGGCTACCGCGAGGCGGCGATCGAGGCTCTGCGGGAGATCACGGGCCTGGATATCACCTCCGCGTACGACCTGGTGGAGGCAACGAGTGACACCGGCGCGTTCGTCAATACCCACGCGGCGGTGAAGCGCACCGCGATGAAGCTGTCCAAGATCTGTAACGACCTGCGTCTGCTGTCCTCCGGCCCGCGCGCTGGCCTGGGGGAGATCAACATCCCACCGCGCCAGGCGGGCTCCTCGATCATGCCGGCGAAGGTCAACCCGGTGATCCCGGAGGTCGTCAACCAGATCTGCTTCAAGGTCTTCGGCAACGACGTCACCGTCTCCATGGCAGCGGAGGCCGGCCAGCTCCAGCTCAACGTCATGGAGCCGGTCATCGCGCAGTGCGCCTTCGAATCCATCCGCTTTATGGCGCGCGCCTGCACCACGCTGCGCACGCTGTGCGTCGTGGACATCACTGCCAACGAGGACGTCTGCCGCGAATACGTCGAGAACTCGATCGGCATCATCACCTACCTCAACCCGCTGATCGGCCACCACAATGGTGACCTGATCGGCAAGGAGGCCGCGGCAACCGGAAAGTCCGTGCGCGAGCTCGTCCTGGAAAAGGAGCTGCTCGACGAGGACACTCTTAACGAGGTGCTGAGCACGGAAAACCTGCTCAACCCGATGTACCGGGGTCGCCGCTACGAGTAGGCGCTAGCGGACCCCCGGGTACTCCGGGGGCGTGCCGCCGAAGGCGGGGCAGAGTTCCTGGAAGGCGCACCAGTCGCAGAGCTTGGAGGTCTTCGGCTGAAAGTCCCCGCTCTGGATATCAGCGAGGATGCTGTCCCAGAGCTCGCGCAGGTCGCGCTCGAAGTACTGCAGTTCAGCGGGGGTGGGCTGTAGTACCAGGTCATCGGCCACCTTCAGGTACATCAGCCGAAGCTGGGCCGGGATCAGGTCGTACAGCCGCCAGTAGACCAGCGCGTAGAACTTCATCTGGAACAGCGCCTGGGCGGCGAAGCGCGGTGGCGGCTTTTTTCCAGTCTTGTAGTCGACGACGCGTACCTGGCCGTTCGCGGCGACGTCCACCCGGTCGATGAATCCGCGGACGGGAACCCCATTGGGCAGGGTGGCTTCGACGAATTCCTCGACCTCGTGGGCGTCGAAGCCCTGGGGGTTCTCCATCTGGAAATACCCCTTAACCAGTAAGCGAGCCTCGACGAGGAAGTCATAGAGCTGCTCATCCGGGACGAGTTCGTTCAGGTCGGCGTCCTTGTCCACCATCTTTGCCCACGCGGGCTTCAGCATCTTCACCGCAACCGGGTAAGTGCGTTGCTCCCTCGGCAGGGCGTGGAGCTCCTCGAGCACCGCGTGCACGAGGGTTCCCTTCACCTGCGCGATCGTCTTGGGTTCCGGCAGCTTATCGATACTGCGGAAGCGGTAGAGCAGCGGACACTGCTGATAATCCCCGGCGCGGGAAGGGGAGAGCGCCAACCGGTCGAGGGAGACCTTCGGCTGGGGTTTCTCGGATGGGGTAGACACAGCTTCTCCTTCTGCTTAGTTCTCGGGGTGTCGGGTCAACACAGATGGACTGCGCAGCGCGGTTGGGTTGGGCTACAGCGGCAGGCCGGCGCGGCGGCGATGCTCGCGAACCAGCTGGTTGATCGCCACAGTCACCAGGGTGATCAACGTCAGCAGCTCGATAGCGTGGATTCCCAGCATGTGATAGGCCACGGCGCCAGCGATCGCCCCAACGGACAGGCTCAGCCACAGCGAGAGGTTGAGGATCCAGACGAGGTGACGGCCGTCGAAGAACGCGTCGACGAAACGCTGCCCCGTGCGCACCAACGTGCCCGTCATATACGTCAGCGGGATCGCGACCTCGCCGTTGCGCTCAAAGATGCTGTTCATGGTACCCACCCCGATGGACAGGGCGATGATGGCCGCTCCGTGGTGCTCCAGCTCGATCAGGACGCTGGAGAGGATGAACCAGAAGCTGACGTTGACGAGGACGAATTCCCGACCACGGGTTTCATCCAAGGCTCGCACCACGATGCGTTTCGTGAACGCCCCGTTGATCACGCCGAGCAGGAAGAAGAGGATGCAGCCACCGGCCACTTTCACCATGTCCCAGTTGCCGTCGACGATGGCGGTGGCGGAGCGGGTGGTGTTGCCCGACATGAAAGAGAGGAACACCCCGCCCAGGTAGAGAAAACCCACCGAGTCGATAAAGCCGGCAATGAAGGCGAATACCCCTGCCAGCACCCGTTCCCCGGGACGCGATTCCATCATAGTGATTTGAGAGTCTAGTAGGTTAGGGTTTTCCTATGGCATATACCGGACCTTTTACCGCCGGAGACCGCGTCCAGCTGACCGACGCGAAGCGGCGACACTTCAGCATCACCCTGACTCCGGGGGAGAGTTTTTTCACCCATAAGGGCGAGATTCGTCACGACGACATCATCGGTGCGGACGAGGGCACCGTCGTGGAGTCCAGCGTGGGCGGGGAATACCTCTGCTTCCGTCACCTTCTGGTCGACCAGGTGCTTTCCATGCCCCGTGGCGCAGCGGTGATCTACCCCAAGGATGCAGCGCAGATCCTGGTGGAAGGGGATATCTTCCCCGGCGCGACGGTGCTCGAAGCAGGCGCCGGTTCCGGCGCGATGTCCAGCTGGCTGCTACGCGCGGTCGGTGAGCACGGAAAGGTCATCAGCTACGAGGTCCGTCAGGACCACCTGGACTACGCGGTGAGCAACGTCCACAACATCATGGGTGGGGAACCGAAGAATTGGGACGTTCGCCTGGGCGACGTCAAGGAGGCCACTCGCGAGACTGTGGGCGAGGTCGACCGCGTTCTGCTGGACATGCTGGAGCCGTGGGAGGTTCTGGAGACGGTGCGGGACGTCCTGGTTCCGGGCGGGGTGTTCATGACCTACGTGGCTACCGTCCCGCAGTTGATGAAGGTGATGGAGGGCATCCGGGAACTTGGGTGCTTCACCGAGCCGCGCGCCTGGGAGTCGCTGGTGCGCGAGTGGAAGGTGGAGGGCCTGGCAACCCGACCGGAACACCGCATGAACGCGCACACCGCGTTCCTCATCTGGGCCCGCCGCCTGGCTGACGGGGTGACCGCCCCGCGACCGCAACGCCGGGCGCGTCGTTAGAGCGCTCCGGGCACGGCTACCGGGGCGCGTTTCCCGGTGGCCGCTCCGCTAGGCCTACCGGCGGGTTTTGGGTCGCGGGGGCTTCAGTAGGATTGATGGCATGACTGCGCAGAATCCTTCCGATCAGCCTTCGCCCACCGCCCGCGAATTGCGGCTGGCCAATCATCGGTTGGGGGCTCAGAACGAGAAGCTCACCGAGGCGCTGAAGGCCTCCCGCGAGAAGCTGGCTGAGATCAATTCGCGCCTGGCGGATATGGCGGAGCCGCCGAGCACCTACGGCACGCTGCTGCAGCTCAACGGGACGGGGAAAACCGCGGAGGTCTTCACCTCGAACCGCCACATGCGTTTGGCTGTCTCCCCGCTGCTGGATCGGACGGATCTGCAGCCTGGGGCGACGGTGCGGCTGGGGGAGAACCTGCAGGTGGTGGAGGTCACCGGTTTCGCTGATTCCGGCGACGTTGCCGCGGTCGTCGAGGTCGTCGGCGACCGGCTGATCGTCGCGGACAAGCTGGGGGAGGAGGCGATCGTCAAGGCAGCCCGACCGCTGCAGTCCCTGATCACGAACCGGGAGCTCACCACCGGCGATAGCGTGGTCGTCGACCGCCGCAGTGGCTGGGCCTTCCACATGATTCCCCGGGCCGAGGTCAGCTCACTGGTGCTGGAGGAGGTCCCAGACGTCAGCTATGAAAACATCGGGGGCCTGAGCAATCAGATCGAACAAATTCGGGACGCGGTGGAGCTACCCTTCCTCCACCCGGAGATCTACCGCCACTACGGGCTACGCCCGCCGAAGGGCGTGCTGCTCTACGGCCCTCCCGGTAACGGCAAGACGCTCATCGCCAAGGCTGTGGCCAACTCGCTGTCCAAGTCCATGGGCTCCAGCGACAAGGCGTCCCGCTTCGCGGATTCCTACTTCCTCAACGTCAAGGGCCCGGAGCTGCTGAATAAATTTGTTGGTGAGACGGAACGTCAGATCCGGCAGATCTTCGAGCGCGCCCGAAAGATCGCCCACGCCGGTAAGCCGGTGATCGTCTTCTTCGACGAGATGGAAGCCATCTTCCGCACCCGTGGCACCGGCGTGTCCTCGGACATGGAGTCCACCGTCGTCCCGCAGCTGCTCTCCGAACTAGACGGCGTGGAGGGGCTGGATAACGTCATCGTCATCGGCGCGTCGAACCGTGAGGAACTCATCGACCCCGCCATCCTGCGCCCGGGCCGCCTGGACGTGAAGATCCGGGTGGACCGCCCCGACCAGGAGGCCGCCCTGGACATCCTGTCCAAACACATCGACGCCTCCCTCCCGCTGGCCGCGGACCTGGTGGCGGAGCACGGCGGCAAGGAGGAGGCCGCGGCTGCGCTGTGCCGCGCCATCGCTGAGGAACTCTTCCGCCGGGATGCCGCACACCGCTACGTGACTCTCCACCTGGCGGATGGCCAGACCAAGGACCTGTACTGGGCGGACTTCGTCTCCGGCGCGATGCTGGCCAATATCGTCGACCGAGCAAAGACCTTCGCGATCAAGCGTGCCCTTTCGCAAGCCGCGTCCACCAGAGACGCCGCCGCTGAGGGCGGACTGAACACCGCGGACGTCCTCGATGCCATCACGGCGGAGATCAACGACAGCGAGAACCTGCCGGATACCACCAACCCCACGGAATGGGCTCGCATCTCCGGGCACGCCACCGGCCGGGTCGTGGACATCACCCTGGCGGACTAGAGAACCAAGCCCGACGAGACAACACTTTTCGACTCCTGGAAGGAAAACCCTGGTGAACGCGCAGAAGGATAACGAGGCCACCGGCTACGTGCTCGGCTCCGAGACGGAGTTCGGCATCGTCGCCGTCGACGCCCCGGAGGCCAGTCCCGTGTACACGAGCACGCAGGCGGTCGTCGCCTACGCGGAGGTCTCCGGGCAGGGAGTCAACCGCCGGACCCGCTGGGATTATGACTCCGAGTCTCCGCTCCGCGACGCCCGTGGCTTCGACCTGCGCCGCTACCGTTCCGGCGCGGCCCCCAGCTACGACCCGAACGCGGTGGGCATCGCCAACGTCATCACCCCGGCGGGTGCGCGCTTCTACGTGGATCACGCCCATCCGGAGTACTCCTCGCCTGAGGTCACCTGCGCCTATGACCTGGTGGTCTGGGATCAGGCCGGCGACCGAGTCATGCACGCGGCTGCCCAGGCAGCAGGGCAGGTCGAGGGCCAGCCGGAGCTGAAGATCTACAAGAACAACGTGGACGGCAAGGGCGCGTCCTATGGCGCCCACGAAAATTATCTCTACCCGCGCAGCCTCAACGTCGAGGACGTGCACCAGGCACTGATCCCGCACTTCGTGACCCGCCAGATTTACGCCGGCGCGGGCCGCGTGGGGCTCGGGCAGGCAGGGGAGCAACCCGGCTTCCAGATCTCCCAGCGCGCCGATTACATCGAGACGGAAGTCTCCCTGGAGACCACCCTGAACCGCGGAATCGTCAATACCCGCGACGAGCCCCATGCCACCGCGGATGATTGGCGCCGCCTCCACGTGATCATCGGCGATGCGAACTTGAGCCAGTTCGCGACCTACCTGCGCTTCGGCACCACCGCGCTGGTTCTCAAGGCCGTCGAGGCGGGGGCCGATTTCAGCGACATCGTTCTCATCGATCCGGTCGAGGATGTCCGCCGGGTCTCCCGCGATCTGGAGCTGACAACCCCGCTGCGGCTCTACGGAAACACCACCGCCACCGCGATCGAGCTGCAGCGCAGGATCCGCGAGAAGGTCATCGCCGCCCTCGAACCGGCAGGAAAGCTCACCACCGACGAGCAGCGAGTGCTGGCGCTGTGGGAGGAGATCGTGGACGACCTTGCCGCCGACCCGCTGCGCACCGCCGACCGGCTGGACTGGACGGCGAAGTACGCGCTGCTGCGCGGCTACCGCGCCCGGGGGTTGGAGTGGTCGGATCCGCGGATGGCGCTGGTCGATATCCAGTACCACGACATCGATCCGGCCCGCGGGCTGTACCACGCGCTTGTCGCGCGCGGGAAGATGCGCACGCTGGTCGACGACGCTGAGATCGCAACGGCCGTCGACACCCCGCCCCGGGGAACGCGGGCCTGGCTGCGTGGGGCGCTGGTGAAGCACTACGCCCCAAAGATCCTCGCCGCGAACTGGGATAGCGTTGTTCTCGATCACTCGTACGAGGGGCACCCAGCGATGCGGGTCGGGCTGCCCGAACCGCTGCAAGCCACGGCCGACAGCTTCGCGGGCACCGTGCTCGCGGATCTCGCGGAGGCCGAGCCGGGCCAGGCCCCGGAGTTCTCGGAGGTGGCTGCCGCGCTGATCGCCGCTCTGCCCGAGCGCGTGATGGGCGTGGGCTAGCGCCGAACGCGCCTGGGAGCCCAGGTAATGTGAAGTTCAACTAATCAACGTTTGAGGAGATAGGCATGGCAAACGCTCAGCAGCAGGTCTTCGGCGGCGGGGGCGGCGACGACGCCGAAAACAACGACGCCCCGCAGCAGGGTTCGGGCACCCAACAGGTCAACGTCACCGGGACGGATGACCTGTTGGACGAGATCGACGGGCTGCTGGAGACTAACGCCGAGGAATTCGTCCGCTCCTACGTCCAGAAGGGCGGACAGTGAGCCCAGTGACCGGAGAAGAGACGCCAGCGGAGCAACAGGGTACGGCAGACAACCCCGTCTATGTCCGCCGCATCATGGGGCTGGAGACTGAGTACGGCATCACGAATGTCCTCGACGGCACGCGCCGCCTGGGCCCCGATGAGGTCTCCCGTCTGCTGTTTTCTCCCATCGTGGAGAAGTATCGCAGCTCCAATATCTTCACCGAGAACGCTTCGCGACTGTACCTGGACGTGGGCGCCCACCCGGAGATTGCCACTGCGGAGTGCGATAGTCTCCACCAGCTGCTCGCCTACGATCGCGCAGGCGACGAGCTTGTCCAGCAGCTGGCCAGCCGCGCAGAGGAAGAACTAGCCAGCAACGGTATCGGCGGGAACGTCTTCCTGCTGAAAAACAACACTGACTCGATGGGCAACTCCTATGGCTGCCACGAGAACTACCTGATCAGCCGCAACGTGCTGCTCAAGCACCTGTCCTCTCAGCTGCTGCCGTTCCTGGTGACCCGCCAGCTGATCTGCGGGGCTGGCAAGCTCACAATCCCAAGCCCGGGCGCCCCGAACGAGAACTTCGAGGCCGGGTTCATGATGAGCCAGCGGGCGGACTACATGTGGGAGGGCATCTCGAGTGCCACCACCCGTTCCCGGCCGATCATCAATACCCGCGATGAGCCGCACGCGGACTCGTCGAAGTACCGCCGCCTGCACGTGATCGTGGGGGACTCGAACATGTCCGAGACCACCACCGCACTGAAGATCGGTTCCGCGCTGCTGGTCCTCGAGATGATCGAGGCGGGTGCGGAGCTGCCGAACTACGAGTTGGCCAATGAAATCCGCGCGATTCGGGATATCGCCCGAGACTTCACGGGGCTCACCGAGGTGAAGCTGCGCAGCGGCGAAACCGCCACCCCGCTGGAGATTCAGCGCACTTTCCACGCCGCCGCAGTGCACTGGCTGGAGCACCGCCCGGAGCCAGAGTGTGTCGATGGGCGTTGGCTGGGTACCCCGCGCGAACAGCTGGCTCCGGTCGTCGAGCTGTGGGGCCGCGTCCTGGACTGCTTCGAGACCGGGGACTTCTCGCCGGTGGACACCGAGATCGACTGGGTGATCAAGAAGAAGCTGCTGCACGGCATGGCCTCCCGCCATGGGTTGGAGATGACCGATCCGCGGTTGGCGCAGATTGACCTGCGCTATCACGATATTCACCCCGCCCGTGGGCTGTTCAACGTGCTCAAGCGTCGCGGGCAGGCCGCGTCGATTCTCGGTGAGGAACAGATCCGCGAGGCAATGGATCAGGCGCCGGCGACGACGCGCGCGGCCCTGCGTGGGAGGTTCCTCACCGCTGCACGGGAGCACGGCTGTGCCACGACCGTGGACTGGATGCGGTTGAAGATCAACGGCGAATTCGGCAGCGAGGTCGCGCTCCCGAACCCGTTCGCGGCCACGGATCCGCAGGTGGACGAGATGATCGCCAGCATGGCGGATCTCGGTGACACCGACGCGACCGCGCGAGGTTAATCGCCGATGGTGCCTCCACAGAAGCCAGGCAGCGCCGGGTCCCGCAACCGCCCAGTGAAGGTGACCTGGCAGCAGGGCGCGAGTCGGCTATTCAACCTGGTCATCGGCCTACTGAACGCCCCCAGCCCGCGCCCGACCGCCTGGGTCGTGAAAAATATCGCAGGCTACTCCGGGCAGCTTAAGTCCCGGGAGCGCGTGTTCCACCGGGACCGGGAAACGCTGCGCCAGCTGGGGATCCAGTTGAGCCACGAAAACCGGGAGGGCCAGGACTACTGGCTGCTGCGCCCCGAGCAGGTCTTTCTCCCGGACCTGGCCCTCTCGGATGCCGAGCTACAGGTATTGGCGACCGCCACGCAGTGGGCACGCCAACCGGTGGACTCCGCGATGGCGGGTCCGACGGCACAGGCACAGCTGAAGCTCGCGGGTGCGGGACTTAGCCGGATCGATGACTCCGCCGTGGTTCAGCCCGTTCCCGACATGGTGGAGCTGGATCCGAGTAGCGTCGACGCTATTTTTCGCGCCACCCAGCGCGGGCTGCGGATGACCTTCTGGTACTACCCGGCCTACTTGGTCGAGCCGGAGCAACGCACGCTGGATCCGTGGGCGGTCGCCGGGGTCGAGGGCAGGCTCTACGTCACCGGTTTCGACGTGGACCGGGGAGCTCAGCGCACCTTCCGGCTCGCCAGGCTCTCCGATGTGCGCGCGGAGGCGCAGTTCATCGAACACCCGGCGCCCACCGATCCAGCCACCGGGCAGCCAGTGCCGGCCGGCGAGTTGATCCGTCGCGGCCTTGAAGGCCACCAGACGAAGGTCACAGCCAGCGTGTTGTTCACGGGGGAGGGGGCAATCGAGCTTCAGGACCTGGCCCACGACCTCCGCGACACCCCCGAGGGCAAGATCGGCACGGTTGGTCCGGTGGATCGCGATTGGCTGGTGCAAACTGCGGCGAGCTACGCCCCGGACGCGGTGCTGCTGGAGCCACAGCAGCTGGTCGGTGACGTCGTCGACCTTCTGCAACGCGCCCAGCGGTTGGGCGCCCAGGAACGCCCTTCAGCAGGCGAGGCTACAAACACTTCTCCCGGGGCCTTGGAGGGCACGTCAGCGAGGGCCGAGCACGAGCCGGAGGTCACGGATTCAGACGATCCCAATCAGGCCGTCGACGAAGATGGGCCAACCGAGGTCACGGCACCGCCGGCAAACCTGGTCGCCCAGCAGTTCGCCCAGACGCTCTCGGTGCTGGCCTGGTTCCAGGCGAACCCGCGTGGTTCCTTCATGCGGGCCTCCCGCGACCTGGGCCTCAGCGTGGTCCAAATCCAGCACGAGCTGAAGCAGCTGAGCATGTGTGGGCTGCCGGGCTACTACCCGGGCTCGCTCGTTGAGATTGCGATGGACCGCACCACCGCGGAGGCGCAGTTCACCGCCGGGTTGGACGGCCCGGTGCGGCTCAGCACCGTTGAGGCCGGTGCCTTGCTGTTGAACCTGGAGGCGGTCCGGGACACCATCCCCGCCGAGCAGCGGGAGGCCGTGGACTCGGTGACCGTCAAGCTCCAAGGTCTGCTGCAGGGAACACAGGGCACGCCCAACCAGCCTGCGACGGAAACAGGCGCCGATCCCTCGCAAGACAGCGCCCTCACCGCGGAGCACCAGGAAACACCGACACCGCCACAGGCTCACGCCCCCGAGGATCCCGTAGAGGCCACGCTGGGCCTGCTGCGCAGCGCACTTGCGGAGCGTCGCCTCGTGGACTGCGAGTACCTCACCCTCAGCAGGGATCAGCGCAGTAAGCGCAGGCTGGTGCCCGATGCGATCCGCATGATCGAGGGCAACGCCTATCTTCTGGCGCGCAGCCTCGATGACGCGGGTGTGGTGCACGAGGCCCCGAAGAACTTCCGGGTATCCCGCATGAGCGAGATCACGCTCGGGGAGGAAGCGAGCGCGCCAGCAGGATTGCCCTCCGAGGTCGATGCCACCGATCCCTTCGACTTCGGTGCGGCCACCGAGTGGGCCCACTTCCGACTGTCCAACTCCGCGCTGTGGATGCTGGAGTACTTCCCGCTGTGGCAGGACGCCGACGCCGACGATGGAGACGTGAGCGAGGACGCCCGCCCCGAATCCAACTCCGCGTCCACCACCCCCGAGGCTCGGAGCATCGCGGTGACGATGCCGGACACCGGGGCCTGGCTGGAGCGCTTCCTGATCGCCCATGCCGGGCAGGTCGCGGAACTCTCGACCCCGGACCTCGCCGGACGCGTCGCGCGACGCGCGGAAACAGGGCTGGGGGTTTATCGGGACCGTTTCCCCGATGTAAGCTGAAGGCTGAGATTTTTAACGCAGGTCCTGAAAGGCAAAAACCTTCATGCTCTCTGGTAGCCACATCCTCATCCTGTTGCTGGTTGTCCTTCTCGTGTTCGGCGCATCCCGCCTGCCGAACGCAGCCCGCTCCCTCGGCCGTTCGATGCGCATCTTCAAGTCCGAGATGGACGAGATGCGCACCGATAACCCAGAGCAGAACGGGCAGGAGGCCATCGAGCAGCAGCGCGCGCCGCAGCCGAATCCAGCGCAGCAGGTTAATCCAGCACAGCAGCAGAACCAGAACAGCAACTAGCTAAAGAATTCGCGCCCATCTTCCGGCGCGTTTTCGTTTCCCCGCATGAGTAATACCCCTCAGGCAGCACGCCCAGCCCGGCGGCCCCGCCACCGGGCTTTTCGCCGTGCCAATCAGCGACCAACCGATGGCGCGATGAGCATCGTCGAGCATATTCAGGAGCTGCGCCGCCGCCTCATTATCGCGGTCATCGCCATCCTGATCGGCACGATCTTGGGCTACCTCTGGTACGGCACCAACGTGGGCCCGCTGCGTAGCCTGGGCGAAATCCTCCGCGAGCCCTACTGCAAACTTCCTTCCGAGGTGCGCTTCGGCGCCGCGACCGGGGAGTGCCGGCTGCTGGCCACGGGCCCCTTCGAGATGTTCCTGCTGCGATTGAAGGTCGGTTTCATCGCTGGCATCGTGCTCTCCGCACCCGTGTGGATTGGCCAGATCTGGGGCTTCATCACCCCAGGGCTGAAGAAGAATGAACGCCGCTGGGCGGTCTCGGTCTCACTCGTTGCGACCCTGTTTTTCTTCTTCGGCGCCGCACTGGCCTACCTGGTCCTGCACCACGGTCTGCACTTCCTTCTCACGGTCGGCGACGAGGCCCAGATCACCGCGCTCAAGGGCAGCGAGTATTTCAGCTTCGTCCTCATCCTCCTACTCGTCTTCGGTGTGAGTTTCGAGCTGCCGCTGTTCACGGTGCTGCTGAGCTTTGCGGGGCTGCTGCGCTACGACAGCATCAAGACGAAGCGCCGTTATATCATCGTCGGTCTCTTCGCTTTCGCGGCCTTCGTGACTCCGGCTGACCCGTTCTCCATGCTGGCGCTCGGCTGCGCGCTGACCCTGATGATGGAGATCGCCTACGTGATCATCCGCTTCAACGACAAGCGTCGGGATAAGCGGCAGGCTCGTGAGGCCGACGCCCCTGGTTCCGACATTCGCCCTTCCGGTGCGGTCGCGCCAGCGGAGGCTGTCGAACGGGCCGAGCCGATCAAGGCGTCCCAGGGTATCGCGGGTCAGGGTCCGGCAGACCCGGGCATGGGCCGGCGGAACTCGTTCAACTACGCCGAGATCTTCGACGAGGACATCTAAGCCCCACCTCGCCCTCGATGGGCAGCGGGCCGGGGCGTGGGTGCCTGCCCGAACCGAGGTCCTGAAACGCGTGAGCAACAGCGAGCGGATAGACTCGGTACACATATGGCTAACAGCGCTACGTGCAACGCAAAAAACTACCCCACGCTGGTCGAAGAGTTCCGGAAGGAATACGACTTCGAACTCGATGAATTCCAGCTCGACGCAGCCGCTGCGATCGCCGAGGGCAGGGGAGTGCTCGTGGGAGCACCGACCGGCGCCGGAAAGACGATCGTCGGCGAATTCGCGGTTTACATGGCCTTCCACGGTGGTGGGGCCTGCTTCTACACCACGCCCATCAAGGCGCTGAGCAATCAGAAGTACCACGACCTGTGCGCCAGCTACGGGGAGGAGAACGTCGGACTGCTCACCGGCGATGTCACCCTCAACCCGGACGCGCCGATCGTCGTCATGACCACCGAGGTCCTGCGCAACATGATCTACGCGGACTCGGATCGGCTGGCCAGCCTCACCCACGTGGTGATGGATGAGGTCCACTTCCTGGCCGACCGGTGGCGCGGACCGGTGTGGGAGGAGACGATCCTCAACCTGGACCACAGCGTGACCCTGGTATCGCTGTCGGCGACGGTCTCCAACGTGGAAGAATTCGGCGGCTGGCTGCGCACGCTACGCGGTGAGATGGACGTCATCGTCACCGACAAGCGCCCCGTCCCGCTGACCCAGTACATGATGGTCGGTTCCAAAATCATGCGGCTGTTCAGCAAGAACGCCGAACACCTGGCGGGGGAGGACCACCCCGGCGCGATCAATCGCTCCCTGCTGACAGCTGTGGGCAAGGCCGAGGCCTATGGCAATCAACGTGGACCCCGGCGCGAGGACGTGGTTCGCCACCTTGAGCAGGCGAAGATGCTGCCGGCGATCTACTTCATCTTCTCTCGCATCGGCTGCGATAAGGCGGTGCAGCAACTCCTGATCCGGAAGGTGGAGCTCACCACGCCCGACGAGGCCCGGGAGATCGGCGAGATCATCGACGAGGGCGTTGCAGGGCTGGAGCCGGCGGATCTGCACATGCTGGGCTTCCGCCAGTGGCGCCGGGCGCTGATGCGGGGCTTCGGGGCGCACCACGCCGGGATGTTGCCGGCCTTCCGGCACATCGTGGAGAAGCTGTTTAGCCGTGGGCTGCTGAAGGTCTGCTTCGCCACCGAGACGCTGGCGCTGGGAATCAACATGCCCGCCCGCACGGTGGTGCTGGAGAAGATGACGAAGTTTAACGGGGAGGCTCACGCGGAGCTGACCCCAGGGCAGTACACGCAGCTGACGGGTCGTGCGGGGCGCCGCGGTATCGACACGGTGGGCAATGCCGTGGTGCTGTGGAGCCCCCAGGTCGACCCCTATGCGGTGGCTGCGCTTGCCTCAGCCCGGACCTATCCGCTGGATTCGACGTTCCGGCCGGGCTACAACATGGCGGTCAACCTCATCGCTACCAAGGGCTGGGCTGAGGCGCACCGGATCCTGGAGCGTTCCTTCGCCCAGTACCAGGCCAATGACACGATCGTGGAACGCGCGCACGCTGTCGAACTGCGGCGTCAGGACTTCGACCGGGAGCGCGCAGAGTTGGAGGCCCTGGTGGGTCGCGCCGAGGCGGCACAGCGGGAAGACGCAGCCGAGCTCACCGAGCAGGTCTTGGATTACGCCGAGCTGCGGCGCACGCTCTCCCACGAGGAGCGGCAGGCCAAGCGGGATGCTGCCCTCGAGCGCCAGCAGGAGGTCGAGCACCTGCTGCGCTCGATCAACGTCGGCGATGTGCTCGCCCTCCCGACAGGCAAGAACCCGGCGACGGCCGTGGTCGTCCGTTCTGATTCAGGCCGCAATCCGCGCCCCACCTTGGTTCTCGACGACGGCTGGGTGGAGCGCGTCGCCGCCGACATGTTCCGTAACACCCCGGTGGTCATCGGGCACATGCGGATTCACCGAGGCGTGGAACGCGCGCCGAAGCGCCACGCTCGGGCTGTGGCTTCCCAGCTGCGTCGGATGCACCTGGATAAGCCGAAGAAGATCCGCCCACATGCCCGCGGCGGCTCCAAGAAGGCTGCGGATCTGCGCAATCAGCTCCATGTCCACCCGGTGCATTCCTGGGCAGAGCGCGAGGAGCTGGCGAAGAAGGCGCAGTCGGTGTTGAAGGCCGGTCGGCGTTGGGAGTATCAGAAGCAAGAGTCCGAGCAGCCTGGGGACTCGCTGACCGCCACCTTCGACCGGATTATCGCGCTGCTCGAGGAGCTGGGTTACGTGGAAACCTGGACTGCCGAGGGCGGTACGCCGGCGGCAAAGGTCACCGAAGAAGGTGAGAAGCTGGCCCGGATTCACCATGAATCCGATCTCCTGGTGGCCCAATGCCTCCGCCGCGGGCTGTGGGATGATCTCGATCCGGCCGAGCTGGCCGCTGCGGTGAGTGCCTGCGTGTTTGAGAACCGTCGAGAGTCCACCGTGCGCACCCAGCTTCCGACCGATGCGCTGGAGGAGGCGGTGGCTCACACGCTGCGCGTGTACAAGGAGCTGGTCAGCGACGAGGAACGCCACCGCCTGACCGCCACCCGGGAGCCCCAGCTGGGCTTCGCCACGGCTGTGCACCAGTGGGTGGCCGGGGCACCGCTGGAGTACTGCCTGCAGGCCGCGGAGGCCTCGGGGGCGGTGCTGACCCCGGGCGACTTCGTCCGCGCCTGTGGTCGGGTGAAGGACCTGCTGGATCAGATCAAGATGACCGGTTATTCCAACGACGTGAGGAAGTCCGCGCGTAAGGCCGTGGACGCGATGCAACGAGGGGTTGTGGCTATCGATGTCTAATATCGCCATTTTCGGCGCCACCAGCGAGATCGGCGAGCACATCGCGCGCCTGCTGGCACCGGGGCAGTCCTTCCTTTTGGCAGGACGCCGGCCTGAAGCGCTGGATACCCTGGCCGAGGAGCTACGAGGCTTGGGCGCACGGCAGGTGGAGACCTACTTCTTCGACGCAGCAGATACCGCGAGCCACAGCGGCCTGATCGATGAGATGGAGGCGGCGTGCGGACCGATCGACACAGCCTTCGCCATGTTCGGGGTACTGGGTGATCAGCAGCTCGCGGAGGTGGACGGTGCTGAGGTCTACCGGGTGCTGCACACCGACTTCACCGCGCAGGCCGTGCTGCTCACGGAACTATCCCAGCGGATGAAGCGCCGCGGCACGGGCACGCTGGTGGCGTATTCCTCGATCGCCGGTGCCCGGGTGCGCCGCCCGAACTACGTCTACGGTTCGGCGAAGGCCGGCCTGGATGGGTTCGCCCAGGGGATGCAGGACGCCCTGCGGGGCAGCGGGGTGCGGCTGATGGTCGTGCGCCCCGGCTTCGTCATCGGCCGGATGACCGAGGGGATGGATCCTGCACCGATGTCTTCGACCCCTGACGTGGTTGCGAAGGCGACCGTGGAGGCCCTGGAAGGCAACCGCGACGACGTGTGGATCCCGGGGAAGCTCCGCGTGCTGGCTGTGGTGATGCCGCTGGTGCCGCGTTGGCTGTGGCGGCTCGCGCCGCGTTAGCGCGCTTTTGCTTCCGCCGGGACTACGATGGAATCTCTAGCACCACCGCGGTGTTGGTCCTATCAGGTACCGCATGTCGCTGGTGCAGGTGATTGTTTTTAGGAGGACACAGAAAACTTATGCGCAGGAGCTTCTTCCTCTACGTGGTCGTGGAGCTGTTGGCCTTTGTTCTGCTGGGCAAGTGGCTCGGCTTCGGCTGGACGATCCTGCTGTACCTGGGGCTGTTCATCCTCGGTGTCGCCATCGCCGCCTGGCAGATGCGTGTGCTGACGGTTCGCGTGCTTCGGGACCGCAGGTCGCCAGGAAAGTTGACCGGTGATGCAGCGCTGTCTGCATTCGGCGCCCTACTGGTAGCCCTGCCGGGCGTGGTGACGGGGGTTGTGGGCATTCTTTTCATGCTGCCGCCGACCCGCTCTTTGGCGCGGCGTTCCATGGGTACCGCTTTGCGTGCGAAGATCACCCGGCTGGGTGGAGAGTCTTTCATCGTGTCCTCCCGCGCCAGCGATCCACAGGTGCGCAACATTCCAGGCTGGGGAGAGGTCATTGACCACCGCAGCGAGGAGTTCGGTGATGAGGGCCCTGCTGGGACCACTAGCGCCCGATGAAGCAGTGGCTCGCTAAACTTCCCTCGCCGTGGCGGGTGGTGGGAGCCCTGTTTGCGGGCTTCATGGTCTTCGCGTCCTACGAGCCCACCGGGCTGTGGTGGGCCGCCCCGTTGGGCTATGCGCTTTTCTTTGGCGTTCTGACGCAGCGGCATGCAGTGTCGCTTGCCTTCCTCAATTCGCTGGCGACGTTTGGTTTTCTGCTGCCCTGGATCGGGGAGTTCGTCGGTGCTTCGGCCTGGATCGCGCTTGCCATCGTGCAGGCGCTCTACGCCTTGATTTTTTGGTCTTGGGGCTCGCAGTTTGCTGCGCTGGGGCAAGGGAGCCTGGAACTGGCGCAGCATCGTGGGCGCGGCGGCGTTCTTCGTCGCCGTCGAGGGGGTCCGTTCCCACTGGCCGTTCGGGGGCTTCGGTTGGGGACGGCTGGCGTGGGGTCAGGTGTCCGGGCCGCTGGCCGCCGATATCCGGCTTGGTGGCTCCGCGTTCGTGAGTTTCCTGGTCGTCTTGCTCGGTGGCTTCATCTACTTGGCAGCCCGTCCGCCGTACACAACGCGGGCTGCTATCGCCTCCAAGCTCCGCCTGCAGCACGCGGGCGTGGTGGCCATTGTGTTGCTGGCCTCCGCCATCTACGGCTCGAGTTTTAGCCAGGAGCCCACCGCGGGCCAGGTCAACGTCGCAGCAATCCAGGGCAACGTCCCCCGAACTGGTCTCGACTTCGCGGCACAGCGACGCGCCGTGTTGAACAACCACGTGCAGCGCACCCATGAGCTCGCGGATTCGGTCGCAGCCGGCGAGGCTAAGCACCCCGACGTGGTGATCTGGCCGGAAAACTCATCCGATGTGAACCCGTTTAAGGACCCGGACGCCTACGCCGCCATCGACTCAGCAGTAACGGAGATCGATGCGCCCGTGATGGTCGGCACCGTCATCGGAAATGAGAACACGATGCTCACCTGGGGCCCGGCCGGCAGCAGCGAGCCGGGCCCGGGGGAGAAGCACGTGAAGAAGTTCCTTCAGCCCTTCGGCGAGTACATGCCCTTCCGCGAGATCCTCAAGCACGTTAACGAGAACGTCGAGCGGGCGGGCAACTTCGTCCCCGGCGACGGGCCTGGTGTCGTGCGGATGCCGGCTGCGCGTGGGGACGTCCTCGTAGGCGTATCCACCTGCTACGAGATCTCTTTCGACGCCAGCGCCCGCGACGCGGTGCGCAATGGTGCCCAGTTCCTGGCTAGTCCGACGAACAACGCCACTTTCGGCTTCACGGACATGAGCTACCAGCAGCTCGCGATGAGCCGGATGCGGGCGATCGAGACTGACCGGGCGGTCGTGGTGGCTGCCACCTCCGGTGTCTCGGCGATTGTTATGCCGGATGGGGAAGTGGTGGACCAAAGCCGACTGTTCCGCCCAGACATCCTGCAGGCAGATATTCCGCTGCGGGATGGCACCACGCCGTCCGTGGCTGCGGGCCCCTGGGTGGAACGGGGGCTGGCCGCCGCAGGTGTTTTGGGGATAATCGGGGCCTTCCTCGCGTCTCGCCCCACACCACGCAAGAAAAGCAGATAAACTAATCACATTATGAAGAAGCTCAGCGATAAGACTCTCGTCATCATCCCGACTTTCAACGAGCGCGATAACCTTCCGATCATCACGCGTCGCCTGTTGGAAGCCGAGCCGGAGCGCGTCGATCTCCTCGTCGTCGACGACAACTCGCCGGACGGTACCGGGGAGCTGGCGGATCAGATGTCCAAGGACGACTCCCGCATCCACGTGCTGCACCGCGAGGGTAAGGGCGGCCTCGGTGGTGCGTACCTGGCCGGTTTCAAGTGGGGCATCGAGAACGGTTATGAGGTTCTCTGCGAGATGGACGCCGACGGCTCCCACGCCCCGGAGCAGCTCCACCTGCTGCTGGACAAGATCGACGATGGCGCGGAACTCGTCCTGGGGTCCCGCTACGTTAAGGGCGGAAAGACCGTGAACTGGCCGGCCGACCGCAAGTTCCTCTCCCGTGGCGGCAACATCTACGCTTCCATGGCACTGGGCGCCGGCCTGTCCGACATCACCGGCGGTTACCGCGCCTTCCAGCGGGATCTTCTGGAGCGGATGGATCTCGACGCCGTGGACTCCGCAGGTTATGTCTTCCAGGTGGACATGGCATGGCGCGCCGTCAACGAGGGCGCTGACGTGCGTGAGGTCCCGATTACTTTCACCGAGCGTGAGATCGGCGAGTCCAAGATGAGCAGCCGCATCGTGGGCGAAGCGATGGCTCAGGTGACCCGCTGGGGCTTCCGCCACCGCATGTACCAGGTTCGCCAGCTCATGCGCGAGGGCGCGCGCATCGGCGCCGGCACCGTGGAGCGTGCTCTGCAGAGCTAACCCGAGAGCTCAACGCTAAAGGCCTGGCCACGTTGGTTTCGTGGCCAGGCCTTTATGTGTATTGACGCGAAAGAAGGGCCGGTCTAGGCCTTCTCCTGCTCCTTGAGCAGCTTCATGGCCTCGCGGCGGCGCTTACGCAGCAGCTCGATACGCTCCTCCAGCAGCTCGTCAAGCTCCTCCAGGGAGCGGCGCTCAAGAAGCATGTCCCAGTGCGTACGTGGTGGCTTCGCAGGCTTAGATTCGATGCCCTCGCCCTCGACGAGGGTGCCCATCTGGCCGTTCTTGCACAACCAATCCTGCGGGATCTCGGCGTCGTCAGCGAACGGGACCTCAAAAATTTCGCCGTCCTCAGTCTGGTACTTCACCATCCGACGTGGCGCGAGATCGTGGTCCCGGTCGGTTTCATACGACACGGCACCCATGCGACTGCCTCGCAGTACGCGGTCTGCCATTAGTTCCTCACTTCCGAAGTTCGCTAGCGGCGCCTCCGGGGCGCCATCAATGTAGCTAACGCGCCGGGTGCGTGTTTTGTTCCCAGTTTTTCCAAAAGGGTTAGGATCTTTAGCCATGAGTACCCCCACTTGGCGCGAGGATTTCCCCCACACGCCGGGCTTCTGCGCATGGTGCGGGGAGGAAATGCCTGGCCAGCAACGGGGGAGACCACGCAAATTCTGCAGCCGGTCATGTCGCCAGCGGGCCTACGAGCAACGCGCCAGCCATTCGGCGGCGGATGCCCCCACGGTGAAAAACACCCAGCTGCCGACCTTGAGTGTGAGCGGGGAGGAACTGGCCGACCAGCTCTTCGAACTCCGCTGCGCTGCGGAGGACCTCGTCACTGCGATGGACGAGCACGCAGAGCCCGCCGCGCTGCGCAACATGGCTACGGACCTGGTGCGGCTGGCACACCGCGCGGAGCAGCTCAACCACCCCAACGCCCGGGACGCGCTTGAACCCCACCTTTTCCTAATCTTCCCTGCTTAGCACTAGGCTGGGTGCCATGCGCAAGGGAATTATCACTCTGGGTGTTATCGGTATTATCGCGGCATTCCTGTTCGGTGTAGGGCCGATCGCGTATCAGCTGCTCACTGATCGCGGTCTGCAGACCGCTGATCTCGTCGAGGGTGGTCCTGAACCAACGACGTCAGCGGACGGTCACTGGGTGATCGTCCCTGGTGCCGGCGCCAACCACACCCAGGCTGGTTATACCTTCCGTGAGATCCTGCCGGGGCAGGAGAAGACCACCTCCGGACGTGCGGACAACAGCACGGAGGAGAACATCAAGGGTGACCTGCAGGTCACGGACGGAACCCTCACGGAGGGCCTGGTGGAGGTCCGCGTTGCAGGGATCTCTTCAGACGTGGAAAAGCGCGACATCAACGTCCGCCGTTCGATCCTGCACACGGAGGACTACCCGAAGGCGAAGTTCAGCATCACCGAGCCGGTGGATCTGAGCAAGGTGCCGGAGGATGGCTCCGTCGGTGAGGTCGAGGTCACGGGGGATCTCACCCTCCGCGGCGAGTCCAATAAGGTCACCGCACCGCTGAAGGTACTGCGGACGGGGGACAAGGTCGTCGTCCAGGGGAAGGTGCCGTTCAAACGTTCGGACTTCAACATCGAGACCCGGGAGTTCGTCGCGGCCAAGATTGCCGACGAGGGAACGATCGACCTGCTCCTCGTGTTCGAGAAGCCTTAAGCCCCCACGCGGGACGCGCGCGACAATAATCGCGGTCACTGTTAGGAGCACCATTGAATACCCAATTTCTGCTGTGGTCCCGGGTTATCCGGCTCGTGGTGCTGCTCGCCCTCGGCGGGTGGCTCGTGAGTAACGGCACGGGTCTTGACTACTTCTTTGCCGCGATCTGCGCCGCGTTGATCGCGCTGACCGGTTATCAACTGTGGGCGAGCGTCCAAAGGGGAGGCCACTGATATGGCGTCGAACGCACGTTTCCTCGAAGACCTGCTGGACGATAAGGACCTCGACGCGGTAAGCCGATGGCTCGCCGACCGCTCGTCCGTCGTGGTGGCCGAGGAACTCGGCCGAATCTCCGGGGCGGAGCAGGCAGTGGCCTTTCGGTTGCTGCCCAAGGACCGTGCCCTGGACGTTTTCGAGTACCTGGACCCGGTACACCAGGCTGAGCTTCTGGAGGCGCTACGCGACGACCACGTCACGGAGATCTTCGCGAGTCTGGCCCCAGACGACCAGGCGTCTCTGCTGGACGAGATGCCCGCGAAGGTCGCCTCGCGCCTCCTGCAGGGCCTGCCGTACTCCCAGCGGCGTGTGACCAGCGGGCTGCTGGGCTACCCAGCAGAGTCCGCGGGGCGTCTGATGGTGCCCACGCCCACTGTGCTGACCCCGGATGCCACCCGGGAGGAGTCCCTGGAGAAGCTGCAGTCGCGCGCTAAGCGCTACGCAGCGGGCCCGCATCACTCAATCGCATTGGCCACGGTGGCGGTGACCGACGAGTCCCGCAAGCTGCTCGGCATGCTGGAACTCGCGGACCTGGTCACAGCACCTGAGGGCACGCTGGTCGGGGAGTTGCTCGACGAGGAGCAGCACAGTGTCTCTGCCTACGACGACCAGGAGCACGCCGCCCGCCTGATCCAGGAAGCGGACCTTCTGGCGCTGCCTGTCGTCGATGACGAGGACCGCATTCTGGGCGTCATCACGGTCGATGACGCCATGGAAGTCCTCGAGGCCGAGGTGACGGAGGATGCCTACCGCGCCGGTGGTGCCGAGCCGTTGAACGAGCCTTATCTGACGGCGACGGTGATGACGTTGGCGAAGAAGCGCGGCGTCTGGCTGATCGTCCTAATTTTGGCGGCGTTCCTCACGATTAACGTGATGCAGTTCTTCGAGGACGTGCTCGAGGCCGTGGTGGTGCTCAGCATCTTCGTGCCGATGTTGATCGGTACGGGTGGTAACGCGGGCTCGCAGGCGGCGTCATCGGTGGTGCGTGCGCTCGCGGTCAATGAGGTCAGGCCTCGCGACGTGTTGCGGGTCATCGGCCGTGAGGTTCGGGTGGGCTTCCTGCTGGGTGTCTTCCTGGGCGCAGTGATCTTCCCAATCCTGGCTTTCTTGTACTATCCGCAGGTCGCGTTCACTATTTCGCTGACGATCGTGGCGATCTGTACCTGGGCCTGCATTGTCGGCGGCGTGCTGCCGCTGGTCGCGAAAAAGCTGGGCGTGGACCCGGCGGTCTTCTCGACGCCAGTCGTGTCCACGCTGGTGGACGCCACCGGCCTGATCATTTACTTCAGCATCGCCGGTGTGATCATGGCTGATCAGATCCGCCAGGCGACGGGCGGCTAGCGCCGGGGTTGGGCCCTGAGCCGGGGTTCGTCCCCACCACGGGGGGCTGGGGCCTACCGCCGACCGAACTTCTCCAGGTCGGCGGGCGCGCCGGCGAGGATGACGTCGTCGTCGGGGGAGAGCTGGTGATCTGCAAAGGGTGGGGCCCACTGGTTACCGCTGTGCACTGCCACCAGCTGGACGCGGTGCTTCGCCCACAGGCTGTGCCGGTTGAGGGAGTGGTTGACCAGCTCCTTGGGTGCCCGCAGGGTGATCATCGCATAGCCCTGGTCGAATACGGTGTAGTCCTGGAAACGGCCGCTGAGCAGGTGCGCAACTCGGCGACCGGTGTCCCGCTCGGGGCGGACGACGTGGTGCACGCCGACGCGGGTGAGGATGCGGGCGTGGGCATCAGAATCCGCCTTGGCCCAAATGTCCTTGACCCCAAGTTCCACGAGGTTGGACGCGGTCAGGATCGAGGCTTCGAGGCTGCTACCAATGCCGATGACGACCTGCTGGAAATCCTTCACTCCGAGCTGCTTGAGCGCCTCGGGGTCGGTGGCGTCAGCGATGAATGAGTCGGTGAGGTGGGGGTCGCTGTCGTGCAGTAGCTTCTCGTCGACGTCGATGCCGAGGACGTCGACGCCGTGGCTGTGGAGCTCCTCGGCCATGGCGGAACCGAACCGGCCGAGCCCAATGATCGCGACCGGTGGCAGATCGATGGGGCGGGCGTTGGGGAGGAGCTTGTCGAGTGGGTTAACCAATGTAGGGCCTTTCTGCAGGATAGGAGTAGTGTTTGCTCGGGGTAGTGGTGGCGAGTGCTGCGACGAGGGTGATGGGTCCGACGCGGCCCATGAACATGAGGACGCAGAGGAGGATCTGCGAGGCACCGCTGAGGTCAGCGGTAATGCCGGTGGAGAGGCCGACGGTGGCGAAGGCGGAGATGACCTCGAAATGGATTTGGTCGGCGCTGAACTGAGAGTTGAACGTACGGAGGCACGCGATAACGAATGTTATGACACCTACCGCCACAGCACCGACGGTGAGAGCCTGGCGGATCACGGTGTGGTCAACGCGACGACCGCCGACGACAGTATCTTTGTCACCCTTAATTTCTGCCACGATCGCCGCGAGCACCACGAAGAACGTGGTGATTTTCAGGCCACCTGCGGTACCGCCGGATCCGCCTCCAATGAACATCAGAATGTCGGTGCCCATCAGGGTATTGGGGGACATCTCGCCAAAGTCCACGGACTGGAAACCAGCGGTACGGGTCGTAATGGACTGAAACACTGCCGCTAGGGCGGCATCCCAGCTGCTCAGCTCGGCGAATGCATGATTGCGCTCGAGCACCCAGAACATGACGAAGCCGCCGATGAGGAGTACCGCAGTGCCATCAAGAGTGATCCGAGCGGTCATAGACAGCCGCGGCGGTTTCCTTCGCTGCCTGCGCAGGCGCACTCGCGCGATGAGCTCATCGAGCACAGGAAAGCCGAGCCCGCCAAAGACGATCGCCAAGCCGATCGGCAGGACGATCCATGCATCGCCGACATAAGGAATGAGGCTACCGGCGTTCAGCCCGAAACCGGCGTTATTGAAGGCGGAAACGGCGTGGAAGATACCCATCCACGCAGCAGAGCCCAGGCTATCGACATAACCGCCCGTGAACATTCGTATCGCGAGGACGCCCGCAACGAGCAGCTCGCAGATCACTGTGAGAACGATGGCGCCAATAATGGTGGATTTCACGCTGCCGACGGTGAGCGTGCGCCGCTCCGCGACGGTATAAAGCTTAGTTTTCAGCCCTAGTCGGCCACTGAGGATGAGCCCAGCCAAAGACGTCAAGGACATGATCCCGAAGCCACCGATTTGGATGAGGGCCAGAATGACGACCTGCCCGGCGGCAGTAAAACCCGTGCCGGTGTCGCGAACACCCAGCCCGGTCAGCGTCACGGCGGACGTCGCGGTAAAGAAAGCCTCGAGCGGCGAGACGGAGTTACCGTCGGGCGCGGAGAACGGCATCAGCAGCAAGAAAGTGCCGAGCACGATGAGGCTCAAAAACCCGACAGACACGAGGCGCGCCGGATTCTGCGTCAGGGACGCGGATAACCGATTCACCAGAATGATCCTAGACCTGTAGTGGCGCGCACACTAGAGTTTTGTGATCGATTCAGAAACACGGGGCTACAGGGATCATCGCGACATCCGTCGGCAAGCAGCCTGGTCGCTATTGTCCGATAATATACATTATGACACTTTGCTTTTATGGGGCCGGGCCTGCGCCATGCCCCAGCGGCCCCGTCGCAGCAGATGCAACGGGCGCCACCCCCTCGGAACTCTAGGAGTCCTTGGCTCCCTTCAGCTCGGAATCCTCGCCGGGCTCCCAATCAACCTCGAGCTCATCCATGAGCTCCTGGGTCGAGTTTTCGATCTCCGTCGTGGCATCCTCCTCCGAAGACGGCTCCTCGGAGGCCTCTCCGGTGTCGGCAGCGTTCTCCTCAGCCGAGTCCTTCTCGTCCAGATCTTCAGAATCACCGTGGTACTCGCGAGTGAGCGCCTCGGCGAGCTCGTAGTTGCCCACGTTGGACTTCTCCACGATCTTCTTGAGCTCGCGGCTCTCCGAGTCGCTCAGCTCTTCCTCCCCCTCGTGGAACTTATTCACCAGTTCGGTGGCGCGCTCGCGGTACTTAGCCTCGCGCTGGATGCGCACGCGAGACTTGATCCACCAGGCGACGAGCACTGCGATCGTCAGTAGCCCCACCCAGCCGATGATCGGATAGACATTGGCCATCAGCGCTTCGAAGCCGAAGAAGCTCACGCCGAAGCCCACCAGGCAGACACCCAGGAACACCGGACGGTACTTATCGCGGTGATTGGCCGTCAGGCGACGCCCCAGCGCGTAGAACATGCCGATGCAGGTGTTGTAGATCATGATGAAGATAATCACGGCCATCACATAGGACAGCGGGTGATTGATGTGGTCGATCAAGCTCAGCATCGGCACGCTCGAATCCCCGACCACATCGAAGTTCGCGAGCAACACGAAGGTCGCCATCATCAGCATCGTCAGGTAGATCAGACCACCCATAAGGCCGCCTACACCCGCCTCGCGCGGCTTGGTGTTGGCACCGCCGATGACCAGGGCCATCGAGAGCCCCAGCAGCAGCGCGAGCCCCGTGTAGTTCAGCGCAGACAGCCACCACGGGCTAATCGGCGATTCCGCCCCCTGGGCCAACTGCCCCATTTCCGCCATGTCATCCGGCAGGTTGAACAGCGTGTAGCCGAAGGCGAAAAGCACCGCGATGATGATCAGCGGCGTCACCGTCGAAATGATGCTGGAAACTTTGTCGACGTCCATCAACCCGGTGATCATCACCAGGATCAGCATGATCAGCGAGCCGACCCAGGCGGGCCAGCCGAACTGCTGCTCCAGGTTGGACCCCGCCCCCGCGAGCATCACGAAGCCCACGGCAAACAGCGTGAAGGTCACGCCGAAGTCCAAGAACCTGGAGACGATCGGGTGGGACATGTTTCGGAACACCATGCGGTGCTCCTGCGCCAGGAAATAGCTGCCGAGCTGCAGGATCACTGCCCCGGCGATGGTCATCAGGACTCCGGCGAGCAGCGCGCCCCACAGCGCGGAAAGCCCAAAGGAGCCGAAATATTGAATGACCTCTTGACCAGTCGCGAAACCCGCGCCGACCAGGAGGCCCACAAAGGATAATGCAATTTTAAAAGTGTTTTTCAAAGACACTAATGAGAGCCTCTTTCGTAAATATCACAAATACGAACGCTTCCCAGTATTGCTTAATATTCCCTTATTCTCATATTGCGAAACTGTGTTCGCAGACACAAATCGCCCCCGCATCCCCTGGGTCACGCCAGTTCGCGGGCAAGATCCAGGAGCTTTTTCTCGGCGCCGACATCTCCCACCATTTGCACGCTGGTCGGAAGCCCGTCGCTGCCCTGCCCCATTGGCACGGCTAGCGCCGGCTGACCCGCGACATTCCACATGGCGGTGTAGGCGATCGAGGGCATGCTCAGCAGGGAGGCACGAATGGCTCCCTTCCCCACCAGCAGGTCAGCGCGGCGTGGCCGGTCGGCCACGGTCGGCGTGAGGATCGCATCAATACCCTCGCGGGCCATGATGTCCGAGACCTTGCGCCCAATGGCGGCTGCCTTTTTCTCCGCCCAGGACACCATCTTCGGCGTCATGAGCGCGCCCACCAGCTTGGTCAGTCGGTGGCGCTTTTCGATGCGATCGGGCTTTTCCAGCAGTCCGATTTCGCTCCGGATTCCGGCGAACATGAGGATCAGGAACGGCAGCGTGGGATCCGGCAGCCGAGCAGACAGCGGCCGAACCTCCACCCCCTGCGCCTCGAGCTGCGCGGTGGCACGCTTTCGCGCCTCGCGATTGGCCGTGGCCACCGGGATGAACGGCGTGCTCGAGCGGTCCAGCCACGCAACCCGCCAGGGCCTCTCCCCTTCGTGTCCACGCGGTCCGAGTGGAGCAGGATCGTAGTCCTGCAAGACGGACATCATCAGCTCGATGTCCTCCACCGTGCGCGCCATCGGGCCGGACGTCCCCAGGGACTTCCACAGGTCGGTATAGGGGGCGGTGGGCAGCACTCCCCGACCCGGTTTGAGCCCCACCAGCCCGCACATCGCCGCCGGGATTCTCACCGAGCCACCACCATCGCCGCCCATCGCGATCGGCACCATCCCCGCCGCTACCGCTGCGGCGGAGCCCCCAGAGGAGCCACCTGGGGTCCGGGAAAGATCGATCGGGTTGCGGGTCACCCCGTAACCCTGCGAGGAGGTCAGTGGATAAGCGCCGAACTCCGGCATGTGAGTCTTGCCGATGATGATCGCCCCCGCGGCGCGGAGCCGGGCGACGACCGCGGAGTCTGCGGTCTTCGGCGTGTGGTTCGCGCGGGTTCCAAAACTCGTCACCGCACCAGCGACATCGAGCTCCTCCTTAATGGCTACGGGGACGCCGTGGAGAGCTCCACGCTCCGAGGGATCAAGCTGGTCGAGCGCTGAAGCTGCCCGCAGGGCGTCTTCCGCAAAGACCTGGCTGAAAGCGTTGATGAACGCGTCTCGCTCCTCAATCCTTTCGAGGGCTGCGCGCACCCCTTCCACCGCCGAACGCTCCGCGACCCTCGCGCGCCACTGGTGCGCGTCGAGCTCGTGCCACGGGGCGTCCCCGACGTTTCCATGACGGGCACTGGCGTTGTTTTCCTGAGGCGCCATCTCCACTCACCGCTTTCTTTCGATCTATTTCCAGCTCCTGATCCCCCGCGCTACAGCGGGGCACAGCGCTCACCCGGTCACCCCACCCGGCGTGAGCCCTGCCACCCTCGGGTCGCGCTATGCCCCAGCGCCGGCCTTAGGCAGCGTGTACCTCAGCTGCTCGCCGACCCGCTTTCCGGAGTGGATGCAGCCGCCGAGGAAGGTTCCCTCCAGCGCGTTCTGGCCGTGCATACCGCCACCACCGAAGCCCGCGACCTCGCCGACCGCGTAGAGCCCCGGCAGGACTTCCCCATCGTTGGTGAGGCAGCGCCCAGCCAGGTCGGTCTCGATCCCGCCCAGGGTCTTTCGGGTCAGCACACTCAGACGCACGGCAATCAACGGCCCGTGCTTCGGGTCCATCAGCTCATGTGGCGAAGCACAGCGCACCACCTTGTCGCCCAGATACTGGCGTGCGGTGCGGATGTAGTTGATCTGATAGTCCTTGGAGAACTTATTCTCGATCTGGCTATCCCGATCCTCGATCTGGCGGCGCAGCTCGGCCTCGTCGACCTGTGGCTTATCCGGCCCGACCAGCTCGTTCATCTTCTTGACCAGGCTGCTGAGGTCGTCCGCGATCACCCAGTCCTCGCCGTGATCCATGAAGGCCTGCACGGCGACCTGCATGCCGGAGCCGAGCTTGGAGAGCAGCTTCTTTACGCTCTTGTCCGTGAGGTCCGGGTTCTGCTCGGAGCCGGAGAAGATGAACTCCTTGGCGGCGATGGTCTTGTTCAGGATGAACCAGCTGTAGCCCATCCCGGTGCGCCCAATATGGCTCAGTGCCGCGAGGTTATCGCCGCCCGGAATGAGGGTGCTGGGCAGCCGCTGCCCCGCAGCGTCCAGCCACATCGCGCTGGGACCTGGGATGATTCGGATGCCGTGGCCTGGCCAGATGGAGTTCCAGTTGTGCATGCCCTCCGGGTAGTGCCAGGTCCGGTCGGTGTTCACGAGGTTCGCGCCCGCAGTTTCGGAGATGCCGATCATGCGGCCGTCGACGTGGGCCGGCACGCCGGTGACCATGTCCTCCGGGGCGGGTCCCCAGCGGTCCGTCGGCCAGCGCTTGCGCACCAGGTCGAGGTTTCCGCCAATTCCGCCCGAGGCGACGACGGTGCCCGCCGCCCGGAACTCGAACTCACCCACCGCTGTTCGGGAGGACGCCTCGCCGCGCGGGAGGTCCGTGGCTTCCAGGACCGTGCCACGCACGCCCTCGATCCGGGTGCGCCCGTCGGCCCCGGATCCCGTGATCAGCTCGTCGACGCGGTGACGGAACTCGAAGCGGATGCGACCCTCCTGTTCCAGCTTCTCGACCTGCTCGCGGAAGACGCGGACGACCTCCGGTCCGGTCCCCCAGGTCAGGTGGAAACGCGGCACGCTGTTGCCGTGCCCGGAGGCGTCGCCGGAGCCGCGCTCCGCCCAGCCGACGGTGGGCAGGACGTTGAGCCCCAGGTTCTTCAGGTAGCTGCGCTTCTCGTTGGCGGCGAAGCGGACGTACTCCCGGCCCCAGGCCTTCGGCCAGCGGTCGTTCGGGGTGTCTTCGAATTGCGCGGAGTTCTCCCAGTCTCGCCAGGCGAGGTCTTCGCTGTCCTTGACCCCCATGAGCCGCTGCTCCGGGCTGTCGACGTAGAACAGGCCGCCGAGGGACCAGAACGCCTGTCCGCCGAGGTTATTACGGTTTTCCTGGTCCAGAATGAGGACGTTCAACCCGCTCGTTGCGGCCTCGTATGCGGTGACAAGGCCTGCCAGGCCTGCGCCGACGACGATGACGTCCGGATTCCACTGCGTGCTCAAACTGTCCTCCCCTTATCTACGGGCATCTGCCTCGGCTCCACGGGATCGTGGGGCGCGAATATAGATGGTTAGTTTAGGCAAAGGACATTGCTGTGTGCGTGAATTGCGAAATTTCCATCAACCCCTCGCGCGACCGACCCCGCCTCGCGCTAATGGCGGTGGCGAATAACGAACTGCATGCAGTCGATGTCGCCGGCGTCCACGAGAGCCTGGTGCAGCGCGAGCTGGAAGTCCCAGAGGCGGCGATAGATCGCGTCGAAGCCCGCGGCAGCAGCCTGTCGCTCGCGGGAAGCGAAGTGGGCACGCCACATCGGCAGGGTCGCCGCGAGGTGCGGCCCCAGGTGATTTTCGGCGACGACGTCCAGCCCGGCGGCGAAGATGTGCTGGCGGATCAGTGCCGCCGGCGAGTATTCCAGCGCGGGCCAGATGTAGCCACGCACCACGTCGAGGGATTCCCGCGCGGTATCGCGCATCTGCGGGGTGGCGACCAGGGTCTGCACCACGGCCACGCCCCCGTCCGCGAGGAGCCTATCCACGGCCCGGAAGAAGTGCCCAAGGCCACCTCGCCCCAGGGTTTCCAGCCGCTCGGTGGAGAAGATCGCGTCGTATTCGCCTGCCCATTGCCGCGGCGAGGGTACCGGGCCACTGATCAGCTCGACGCGCACGCCGCCGGCTACGCCGGCCTGGCGCACACGGGAGCGCACCACCTCGGCGTGCTCCTCATCGGAGGTCAGCACACTCACCGAGGCGCCCCGCTGGGCCGCGAGAATCGCTAGCTGACCGCCGGAACTCGAGAGTTCGAGGACGCGGTCGCCCGGGCCAACATTCGCCTCGTCCAGCATCAGATTGATGCGGCGCAGCTGCCCGGAGTTGAGGTCCTGGCGCTGCGCGTCGGCGGGCTTGAGGTACCAGGTTTCATCAAGAGTGACGGGCTGCTCCGGCTTGCTGAGTCGGCGGCGCACACCTGCCAAACCGCGGGGCTCGGGATTCTCCTCGTCATCCACTAGAGTCTCCCCGGTCCTGCGGTCGACCTGCACGGTTTCCGTGGTGCGGGCGGCAGAGGCAAACAACGCAGTGGCGGTGGCGCGGGTGGCTCCCGCGTACAGCTCCACGAGACCGTCGGGCAGCTCGCCGGCACGCACCGAGCCGAAGTTATGTCGCGGCTTGAGCGGGCTAATGCCACCGAGCAGGGTGTTCATTGGAGCCTCGAGGGGCTGGCTGAGAAGAACCTCCAGCACCTTGACCAGCGGATCGGCCCGCCACTCCCCGATCAGATAGCTTTCCGCGAGCCCCAGCCAGCCTTGGGCGACCACCCGGTCGAGCATGAGCCCGTCGCGTACCTCGAGGTAGGTCTCGTCCTTGGAGTCGAAGGAGACCCCCTCATCGTCCAAGAGTTTTTCCAGTCGCTCGCGAAATGCCTCGGATCGCTTGCCGAGGAACCGGCCGCGGGGCAGCTCAGCGAGGTGCGGCCACCGCTCGGGGTCGATATAGGGGTCGAGAGAGAAACGCTCCACGGGAACTATCAGACACTCCTCTCCCGGTGCTCGCGGGGCCGACTCGGCCATTCGCGGTGAAGTTATCCCTAAAGTTAGCCGATATTGTGGCCCAAACGGGGTATTAACACTCAGGAAGCAACTCATATCAGGTGGATCCCGGAAGTGCTTTAGAAGGCCTTAAGCATTAGGATTGTTGAAGCACGCTTCGTGAGGATCTCACAGGGTCCGTATATCAGCGAGAACTTGAATACAAAAACCAAAAATATTGTGCTGAGGAGCATTAGTTTCTTATGACCACCAACTCCCTTGGTCCAGCAGGTAAGCGCCACCACGTCGTCATCATCGGCGGCGGTTTCGGCGGTCTGTTCGCGGCAAAGAAGTTCAAGGGCAAGGACATCGCGGTCACCATCATCGACCGCACCAACCACCACCTGTTCCAGCCACTGCTGTACCAGGTCGCGACCGGTATCCTGTCTGAAGGTGAGATCGCACCTTCCATCCGCCAGCTGATGGCGGACGACGAGAACATCCGCGTGATCAAGGGCGAGGTCCGCAACATCGACATCGACGGCCAGAACGTCACCGCGGACCTGGGCGGCAAGGAAGCTGTCATCGAGTACGACTCCCTGATCCTCGCTGCGGGCGCTGCACAGTCCTACTTCGGTAATGACCACTTCGCCGAGTTCGCGCCGGGCATGAAGTCCGTCGACGATGCCCTGGAGATCCGTGCCCGCGTCACCGGCGCCTTCGAGCGCGCCGAGATCACCACTGACCCGGAGGAGCGCCGCCGCCTGCTGAACTTCGTCGTCGTCGGCGCGGGCCCGACCGGCGTGGAGCTGGCTGGTCAGCTGGCTGAGATGGCGCACCGCACCCTCGCCAAGGAGTTCCGCGAGGTTGACACCAACGACGCCCGCATCATCCTCATCGACGGTGGCCCGCAGGTTCTGCCTCCGTTCGGCAAGCGCCTGGGCCGCAAGGCTCGCCGCAAGCTTGAGGATCTTGGCGTCGAGGTCGTCCTGAACTCCCTGGTCACTAACGTGGACCGTGAGGGCGTGACCTACAAGAACATGAAGACGGGCGAGGAGTCCTCGATCCCGAGCTACGCCAAGATCTGGTCCGCCGGTGTGGCCGCTTCCCCGCTGGGCAAGCACGTCGCCGACCAGGCTGGTGTGGAGTCCGACCGCGCGGGCCGCGTCATGGTCAACGAGGACCTGACCCTGGGCGAGCACAAGAACGTCTTCCTGATCGGCGACATGATCAACCTCAACGGCCTGCCGGGCGTGGCCCAGGTCGCTATGCAGGGTGGTCAGTACGCTGCGAAGACCATCATCGACGAGATCGAGAACGGCACCAGCCCGGAAGCTCGCGCCCCGTTCGACTACTTCGACAAGGGCTCCATGGCGATCGTCTCCCGCTTCAACGCTGTGGTGAAGATCAACAAGGCCGAGGTCTCCGGCTTCATCGGTTGGCTGATGTGGCTGGCCCTGCACCTGCTGTACCTGGTCGGCTTCCGCAACCGCGCGATCGCCGCGTTCAGCTGGGGCCTGAACTCCGTTTCCCGCCGCCGCTGGCAGCTGGTTGCTACCCGCCAGCAGCTGCACGCCCGTAACGCGCTGAACAAGCTGCGCAAGCTGGAGGACGAGAAGGGCATCCGCTCCCTCGAGGTGCGCGATAACCTTAAGTTCGGCGAGGGGCGCGATACCCCGGCTGACGCCGACTAGTTCCCGCGCTGGCGCCCGAGGGCGCTAGAAAAGCTCGATCCCCGGCCCCACCTTCGTGGTGGGTGGCCGGGGATTTTTGCTTGGCGTTAACTCACTTATTCATCACGGCGGTCTTCAGCATGGTCAGGGCCAGCAGCTTCCCGGTCTCCTCATTGCGGTGCTCGACGCGCCACAGGTGGGAGGTCGACCCCAGGTGCTCAGCGGTCGCGGTGGAGACGATGACGTCGCCGGCCTTCGATGGCCGCAGGAAGTCGGTGTTGTTGTTCGTTCCGACGACGATCGGGCCCGCGCCCGCGGCAACAAAGCTGGCCATGCTGGCTGCGGTCTCCCCCAGCGTGGCGTAGATGCCCCCGTTGGTGATCCCCCAAGGCTGCAGGTGGATCGGTTGCACCTCAAGGCGCAGGGTGAGGGAATGAGGTGCTACCTCGGTGTAGCGAACACCCAGTGCCTCTTCCAATCCGTTGGTGGCGGTCATAATTCCGTTGAGGGTGTCGAGCTCTTCACCGGTGAGCTTACGCTGGCCGGCAGTGCTGCTGAGCTCCAGCATGGTCTTCACATGTTCGTTCATGCCAATAGATTAACCACTAAGCATCGGGGTAAACTGGGAAATCATGAGTAAACCTTCGGCACCGAATCTTTCCTCGAATCAGGCACCCGCAGGCGCACCAGATGGCGAGCTCGCCCAGATCGGCGTGATCGGCCTGGCGGTGATGGGGTCCAACATCGCCCGCAACTTCGCGAATCACGGCCACACCGTGGCGGTTTTCAACCGCACTTTCGCCCGCACCGAGGGCTTCATGGAGAACTTCGGCGAGCAGGGTTCTTTCATCCCAGCCGAGACTTTGGAAGCCTTCGTGGCTTCCCTCGAAAAGCCGCGCCGCGCGCTGATTATGGTGCAGGCCGGCCCCGCCACCGATGCCATGATCGAGCAGCTCGCCGATCTCATGGACCCGGGCGACATCATCATCGATGGTGGCAACGCCCTGTACACGGACACGATCCGCCGCGAGAAGGAGATCTCCGCGCGCGGCCTGCACTTCGTCGGCACCGGTATCTCCGGCGGCGAGGAGGGCGCCCTGAACGGCCCGGCGATCATGCCTGGCGGCACCGCCGAGGCCTACGAGTCCCTGGGCCCGCTGCTGGAGTCCATTTCCGCGAAGGTTGATGGCGAGCCGTGCTGCGCGCACATCGGCCCGGACGGCGCCGGCCACTTCGTCAAGATGGTCCACAACGGCATCGAGTACGCGGATATGCAGGTCATCGGCGAGGCTTACCACCTGCTGCGTTACGGGGCGGGGCTGAGCCCGAAGGAGATCTCCGAGGTCTTCCGCGAGTGGAATACCGGCGAGCTGGAGTCCTACCTCGTGGAGATCACCGCGGAGGTCCTGGCGCAGGTCGATGCCGAAACCGGCAAGCCGCTGGTGGACATCATCGTGGACGCTGCTGGCCAGAAGGGCACGGGCCGCTGGACTGTGAAGTCCGCCTGCGACCTGGGCATCCCGGTCACCGGTATCGGTGAGGCGGTGTTTGCCCGCGCGCTCTCCTCTGATGGCCCTGCGCGCCAGGCCGCCCAGGGCAAGCTCGCCTCCGGTGAGCTGGCTACCCCAGTGGACCCCGCCCAGCGTGCGGACTTCATCGAGGACGTCCGCCGCGCGCTGTACGCGTCGAAGATGGTCGCCTATGCCCAGGGCTTCGACCAGATCCTCGCGGGTTCGGAGGAATACGGTTGGGACGTCGACCCCCGGGACCTTGCCCGCATCTGGCGCGGTGGCTGCATCATCCGCGCCCGTTTCCTCAACCGCATCGTCGATGCCTACGAGGCTGACCGGCAGCTGCCGTCCCTGCTGCTGGATGAGTACTTCCTGGAACAGATGTCTGGTCTGGTGGATTCGTGGCGCCGTGTCGTCGGGACCGCGACCGCCCAGGGGCACCCAGTTCCGGTGTTCGCCTCGTCGCTCTCCTACTACGACTCCCTGCGTGCCCAGCGCCTGCCGGCCGCGCTGATTCAGGGCCAGCGCGACTTCTTCGGCGCCCACACCTACGGCCGCGTGGATAAGCCTGGTGCCTTCCACACCCTCTGGTCCGGCGACCGCAGCGAGGTCGAGGCTTAAGTGCCGTCGCCTGACCCCGAGCCGCCGTCTTCCCAGCCCGAGTTTCGATCGCTCGGGCTACCACTAGCGCTCGCCCAGTCCCTGCAGCGCGCGGGGCTGCGTGAAGCCTTTCCCATCCAGGCCAGCGTGATCCCCTCCGCCGTTGAGGGCAAGGACGTGCTGGCCAGCGCTCCGACCGGCTCGGGCAAAACGCTCGCCTTCGGGCTGCCCATGCTGGCCCGGTTGAGTTCCGGGGATCTGCCTCGTGCCACGCGGCCGGGCAATCCCCGCGGCGTGGTGCTCTGCCCCACCCGCGAACTCGCGGAACAGGTCTTCGAGAACCTGGACCCGCACGCCGCAGCGCTGGGGCTGCGAGCACTTGTCCTGGTGGGAGGGGTCAAGGTGCGGGCTAACCTCACCTCCCTCGCCCGCACGGTGGATATCGTCGTTGCCACCCCGGGCCGGCTGAACGACCTTATTGAGCGCCGAGCGATCAGCCTGGAGCACTGCGCGGTCACCGTCGTGGACGAGGCCGACCACATGGCTGACCTGGGCTTCCTTCCCCAGGTGCAGGCTATCCTCGAACGCACTCCGAGGGGCAGCCAGCGGCTGCTCTTCTCCGCGACCCTGGATGGCGAGGTCGCGGCCCTGGCCGAGGGCTGGACTCATAACCCGGTCCGCATCGAGGCCGAAGGCACACACTCGGGCGCAACATCCGCCCCGGGCCCCACCACGGCCAGCGTGAGGCACCAGGCCGAGGTAAACGCTCGCCCCACGGGCCCTCGCCCAACTCCACGTGCAACCGAGGACCTGGCCTCCCCGGTGGAATTCCTCCTCAGCGAGGTTGCCGATAACGGTCAGCGTCAGGCAGCGGTCCGCGCGATCGCCCGCAAGGTACCCCGCGTGATTTTCTTCGTGCGTACCACTCATGCGGTGACGCGCTGGGCGAAGTACCTCTCGGCGGGCGGGATCAAAGTCTCCGCATTGCATGGTAATCGCGGCCATCAGTCCCGCCAGCGAGCGCTGGCGGACTTCCGGGAGGGCAAGGTGCGCGTGCTTGTTGCCACCGATATCGCAGCCCGGGGCATCGATGTGCCCGGCGTGCAGGCCGTCGTGCACATCGACCCACCGCGGGACCCCAAGGCGCTCGTACACCGCTCGGGCCGTACGGGCCGCGCGGGTGCGTCCGGCACGGTCGCCCTGCTTGCCTTCCCCGACCAGGTTCGCGAAGTTTCGACCATGATGCGGGCCGCTAACCTGGGCTACGAGAAAGTCGAGTCCACCAGGCTCGTCCGCCGGATTCTCCGTGAATAACCACCACCGCCCCGGGTCCCCGGGGCACGCGCAACCCACCACCCACTCACTCCTCGCCAAGGACAACTTCTCAAGAATATGGACATACTGCTGAGCATTCTCGGCCTCGCGGGCTTCATTGCACTGACCGCGGGCACCGGGCTGTTCGTCGGGATCGAGTTCGCCATCACCGGTCTCGAAAGATCGACCATCGACCAACACGTTAAGGAAAAGAAGGACGGCCCGGCACGCCTTATCCAAAAGGCTCACGGCGAGCTCTCGCTGCTGCTTTCCGGAGCCCAGCTGGGCATCACGATCACGACCCTGGCCACTGGCTTCCTCGCCGAACCGATCCTGGCGAAGTTCTTCACCCCGATGCTGGACCTATTCGGCATCCCGCACTCCGCCTCGATGGCGATCGCGCTGACCCTCGCCGTCATCCTGGCCACTGCCCTCTCCATGATCTTCGGCGAGCTAGTGCCGAAGAACTTGGCGATCACCGACCCGATCAAGGTCGCGCGCTTCACCATCCGCCCGGTGTGGGCCTTCAACCAGTTCTTCCGTGGCTTCATCTCTTGGCTGAACAACCTCGCCAACTTTGTACTGCACCGCTTCGGCATCGAGCCGGCCGACGAGCTGGCCAGCGCGCGTAGCCCGAAGGAGCTTGCCGCGATCGTGAAGTCCTCCGCCGGGACCGGCGAGTTCACGCAGGCCAAGGCTCAGATCCTGGACCGTTCCCTGCGATTCCGGGACATCTCGGCCGACGACATCATGACGCCGCGCTCCACCGTCGAGTCGCTGGATGAAGAGGACACCGCCGACAAGCTGATCCTGCTCGCAATGGAGACCGGTCACTCTCGCTTCCCCGTCACCCGCGGCGATTTGGACGACACGATCGGCGTCGTCCATGTCAAGGACGCGGTCGCGCTGCAGCCGGAGCGGCTGGCGACGACCACCGTCAAGCGTCTCGCCCGCCCCGTCCCCACCGTCCCAGAAAGCCTGGGCGGGGAGGCCGTCCTGCAGAGCGTGCGTTCCGCCGGTTCGCAGCTCATCCTCGTCGCGGACGAGTACGGCGGCACCTCCGGCATCATCACTATCGAGGACGTCGTCGAGGAAATCGTCGGCGAGGTCTGGGATGAATACGACGATAAGGACGAGGACGCCGAGGTCCGCCGCACCGGGCAGATGTGGGAGATGTCCGGCTTGGTCCGTACCGACGAGATCTTCGAGGAGGTCGGCTACACCGCCCCGGACGGCCCCTACGAGACCCTCGGTGGGCTCGTGATGTCGGCCCTGGGCAGGGTGCCGCAGGAGGGCGACCAGGTGGTCCTCCCCCGCTCCGAGCGGGAACTCCGGGACTCGTTTGAAAGCGGTCTGAACAACCGCTGGTTGGCCCGCGTGATCTCGATGGATAAACACCGCGTCGACCGGGTGATCCTGAGCCCGATCACCGAGGAGCAGGCCGCAGAGTACATCGACGAGGAGGGTGAGAACTAATGGGTGATTTGTGGGGCATTCTTCTTGCCGCTTTTCTGATCCTGGTCAACGCCTTCTTCGTGGCGGTGGAGTTCGCGCTGATCTCCTCCCGCAAGGACCGCCTGGACTCGATGATCGCCTCGGGTAACCAGCGGGCGAAGAAGGTCCGCTACGCCGTCGAGCATCTGACCATCATGCTGGCGGGCGCGCAGTTCGGTATCACCATCGCCTCCGTCCTGTTGGGCATGATCGGCGAGCCGGCGATCGCCCACCTCATCGAGGCCCCGCTGGCGGCTCTGGGGCTGCCGGAGAGTTTCGTCCACCCGATCGGCTTTACCATTGCGCTGCTGCTGATCACGATGCTGCACATCGTGCTGGGCGAGATGGTGCCGAAGAATATCGCGCTCGCTGGACCGGAGACGGTGGGTACGTACCTGGTTCTGCCGCACCTGGCATTCGTTAAGGTCACGCACCCGATCATGGTCGTGCTGAACTGGATGGCCCGCACCGTGCTGCACGCCTTCGGTGTCGAGCAGAAGGATGAGCTGGACTCCACGGTCTCGCCGCACGAGTTGGCGAACATGATCGCGGAGTCCCGTTCCGAGGGGCTGATCGCCGCCGACGAGGCGGACCGCATCTCCAACGCTTTGGCTAGTTCCCGCCGCGCGATGGGCGAGGTCCTCATCCCCCGTGAGGATGTCTACGCCCTGCCCTTCGGTGCGTCCGGACCGACGGTCATGGAGGTGCACCGGGCGGTGGTGGAGACGGGTTTTTCCCGCTTCCCTGTCGCCGATTCGAACGGCACCTGGTTGGGTTACGTGCACGTCAAGGACGCGCTGGACGACTTCCTCGCCGACCGCGACGTCGCCGTCCCCATCCGCCCGCTGATCACCGTGACGAGCACGCAGAACTTCGACCTGGCGATGCGCGCGATGCGCGTGAACTCCTCGCACGTGGCCGCGGTCGTGGAGAACGGGCGCACCATCGGTCTGGTGATGCTGGAGGACATCATCGAGGAGCTCGTGGGCACTGTCCGCGACTGGACCCACGACTAGAAGCACTAGATCCACCCGAAGAGAAGAGGAGGCAGCGAAGGCCTGTATGGCTTCTGATACGCAGTTATCCCCCACTCGCCCGGCCGAGCGTGTCCTGGGTTGGGCTGAGTGGCAGGCTCGCGAGGTTGCCCACATTCAGCGGGTGGAGTCTCTGACCGCAGCACACCAGGCGCGCCGCAAGCAGGGTCAACGCCACCCGGTGTGGGACTTCCTCTTCAGCTACTACCCGGTGACCCCTGGGAAGCTGAAGAAGTGGCACCCGGGGCTGGGCACGGCACTGGAGATCCGCCCTGACGACTCGGTGGAGGGCTTGCCGCAGGTGAAGGATTTCTACCACCGCGTTGGGGATACCTGGCGGCTGGATCCGGCGGCGTTTCTGGCGCGCCGGGGCGAGACCGCCCGGTTCATCCAGCGGCTACTCGCTGCGACGGCTGCCCGACCCGCGGTCTTAAGCTGCTTCGGCCTGCACGAGTGGGCGATGGTCTACCGCGATACCCCGCGACACCCGGAGCCGCTTCGGCTGGGAGCAGCAGGAACCAATGAGGTGGTGGAGGCGCATGAACTGAAGTGCACTCATTACGACGCTTTCCGCTTCTTCACCCCGGCCTCCACCCCGATGAACACCAACCAGCTTTCGCGGGAAAGCCAGGAGTTCTTTGAACAGCCAGGCTGCCTGCACGCGGGCATGGACCTGTACAAGTGGGCGACCAAGTTGGGCCCGGTGGTGCCGGGCGAGCTGTGGGTGGACTGCTTCGAGCTGGCGCGGGACTTCCGCCAGCTGGATATGGAGGCCAGCCCCTATGACCTGCGGGAATGGGGTTTCGAGCCAGTGCGCATCGAAACCGCCGAGGGCAAGGCGGAGTACGTCCGCCGCCAGCGGGAGCTGACCGGCAGGGCCCAGGAGCTGCGCGGCAAGCTGCTGGAGCTTCTGGATCTGCTGCTCAGCCACGAGGATCACCCCCGGCGGGCAGGGCAGGACGCGCCGGGCACGTGATCCGGGTTCGGGGTGGGATGGGCTGCACTAAACTGAAGGTTTAAACACGATTTTTGGAGGGTCGATGGCGCGTCACGCGAGTGGTGAGAATAACTTCAAGGTCGCAGGGTGGGTCTGGGCCGTGTTGATCGCGGTCGTGCTGGTCACTGCGCTGATCATCGGCTGGTCGGCGGTGTCGAAGAATAACCAGACCAGCGTGGCCGCTGAGGAGTGCGCGGAAGGCGATTACGAGCTGAGCGTCTGGGCCGCACCCCAAGCCAAGGCGGCGGCTGAGGAGCTCGCGAAGGCATATAACGATGCCGACCGGATCGTCGCTGATCACTGCGTCACCGCCTCCATCTCTGAGGTCGCGGACCGCGACGGCCTGTCCAAGCTGGACTCCGAGGTCCCTGCAGCATGGGTCCCGGAGGACGTCGCGGCCGTCCTCCCAGCCGCGAAGGATCACGGCGTGCGAGCCGCTGGTAATGACGTCCCGAACGTGGGCGAGCCGGCTCGTCCGGTGCTCCGCTTGGAGGCCGGCGACCGCGTGCCAGAGCTTGGGCAACGAGCAGCCTCGGACTTCACCAGCTTCGCAGTTGAAGAGCAGAAGCTGCCGAGCACCAAGGTTGCTGAGCTCACCGGTGACAAGGCGAAGGACACCGAGGACGGCAAGGACAAGAAGGACCAGAAGGACGCGCAGGCCAAGGACGCTAAGAAGGATAAGGATGCGGCGAAGAAGCCAGCTTTGGCCCGTGGCACGGACGTGACCTTCCTGCTGGATACCTCCGACGCGATGGGGGTCGTCGAGGGTGATGCCCGCCGCCTCGACGTGGTGCGTGGTGCGCTGCACTCAGCCTTCCAGCGCGTTGGGGACAACGAGGGTGCGGTGAGCCTGTGGAACTACTCTTCCCAGCTCTCCCCCGGCGCCCGCACCCCCTACCGCGTGAATGTCGACCTTTCCGCCCGTGACGGTGGGGCGGCCGCCGGTGCGGTGCTGGACCAGCTGAATGTTGGCGGCGGCAACCACGCAAACGTTTCCATCTCGGCGGCGCACAAGGCGGCGGTGGATTCCGCTGCGGCCGGCTCTGGGAAGCCGGCGGGTCGCATGGTGGTGGTGCTGGCCGGTAAGAACCAGGACGAGCTCTCCGTGGAGCAGCTGAAGGCCCAGCTGGCTGCGGCCAACCCGCAGGTGCGTGTGGACATCGTGGGTATCGGTGGCGATGTCGCTGCAGACGAGCTCGCGCGGATCGCGGAGGCGACGGGTGGAAAGTTCTACCCCGCCCGCGACGCAAAGGCCGTGGACGGGGTATTGAAGGGTATTGTTTAAGCCCCGCTGCGGTCAGGGGGCAGCGAGGCTTGGGGGTTCTCGAGCGGCTGGGGCCTAGCGTTTAGGCCGCCGCAGCCTGAGGTCCCGCGTGGTCGAATTCGACGCCACGGACTTCGATGGCTCTTAGGCCAGGCGACGGCGGCGACGACGCTCAGCGAGCTCATCGATCGCCGGGTCCTGGGAAATCTTCTCGGAAGGGAAGCTCGTGATATCGCCGCTGAGCTCCTTCATCAGACCAGGAACGGCAATGCCGAACACGCCCTGGCCACCATTGAGCAGGTCGATGACCTCCTCGGAGGAACGGCACTCATAAACGGTCGCACCATCGGAGACGAGGGTCAGGCCGGCGAGGTCGTCCACGCCGAGGTTCTCCAGCTTGCTGACTGCCTTGCGGATGTTCTGCAGGGAGATGCCGGTATCGAGCAGTCCCTTGACGATCTTCAGCACGAGGATGTCACGGAAGGAGTACAGGCGCTGGGAACCGGAGCCGGAGGCGTTGCGGATGGAGGGCTTCACCAGGTCGGTGCGCGCCCAGTAGTCGAGCTGACGGTAAGTAATACCTGCGACCTGGCATGCGATGGGCACGCGGTAGCCCACCTCATAGTCTGGCCCGTGCACATCGAAGAGTGCATCCTGCTGGCCTTCGTTCGTACCCATTCGCTTCTCCTGACCGTGGCCGCTTATGCGGTCCCTCTTGCTAGTTAAAGAATAGCCGGGTCGGCGGACACGTCAACCGCAAACCCTTAAGTTCAAGTTCAAGGTTAACATTAACATCCACAACAAACGACACATGTGTAACAACACGCGTGTCAGATAACTTTTGTTTCCCCCGGATTAGTCCCCGACCAAAAGCTAAGGCCCGCGCCCCTCCCCTTGCGGGAGGTCGGCGCGGGCCCAAAAGCTCTAGAGAATCTAGTCGAGGTTGCCCTTCACGATGGCGGCGTTAAGAGAGAGCAACAGCGCAGAGACCTCGCGAGCCGTTTCCGCGGAGCGCTGGCGCGCGTTTTCGTCGCGGGCGTGCTTCAGCGGATCAGAAACGCGGGAGACCAGGTCGAGCTGGCGGTGCGCGATGGTCATCATGGCCTTCAGGTGGCGGCCGTCGAGGCCGAACTCGCTGAGCCGGTCCGCCAGCTGCACGATCGTAATGTCGTCCACGCTGAAGAAACCGGACTGGTCGGCCATGACCAGGCCGAGGCGGATCAGGCTACCGGTGAAGGAGTCCTCCACACCAGCACGCGCCGTCAGGTCCGCACGCGTCAGGCGGCGTGGCTCCGAGGTGCGGAACTGCTCCGCGGACATCGCACCGGCGATCTGGCGCTTGGCGTAGACCGGGGTGACCTTCCCGGCGTCCATCGCATCGAGCTGCTCCTTGATGACCTTCAGCGGCAGGTAGTTATCACGCTGGTGGGTCAGGATGTAGCGCAGACGCTGGATGTCCTCCGGGGAGAAGCGGCGGTAGCCGGACTGGCTACGGCGAGGGGTGATGAGCCCCTCGGACTCCAGGAAGCGGATCTTGGAGACCGTCACATCCGGGAAGTCCGGCTTCAGCTGCTTCAGCACATCGCCAATGGAGGCGGTGGGAAGCACCTTCTCCCCGGTCTGCGCCGGGTTCTGCTCGAGCAGCTTTTTCGCTGCGTTGCCTTCTTGTGCCGCCACGAGTTTTAGCTTTCCTTTGCGCCGTTCAGGAACACGAGGCGGAACTTGCCGATCTGGATCTCGTCACCATTGGACAGAACCGCGGCGTTCTTCGGCTCACGGTTGACGTAGGTGCCGTTCAGGGATCCGACGTCCACGACCTCGTAGTCCGCGCCATTGCGGCGGAACTCAGCGTGACGACGGGAGACGGTGACGTCGTCCAAGAAGATGTCGCTGTCCGGGTGACGGCCAGCGGCGGTGGCTTCCTGATCGAGGAGGAAGCGGGAACCGGCGTTTGGTCCGCGCTTCACCACGAGAAGGGCGGAGCCCTCCGGCAACCCCTCGACACCGGAAGGAGATGCGTCGGCCTGGGCGCCGGACTCCATCTCCTTCAGGAGGTCCGCGCGAAACACCGATGTGGTCTCGACAGATGCCTCCGGCTTACCGGTGTTCTGGCTCATAGTGAGATCCTCTCTGGAACGTATTTGGCTAACGACAACACAATACTACCCCGCCGGCGATGGAGAGTCACCGAGGTTGTTTTCACAAGTTCATAACTATCTGAACATCTGCGCCACAGAGCCGATCAACGAGCCGCCACCGCTGGAAAGCGGATTTTCGTTGACCATATAAGTCCAGGTCGCAGACGGCTTGTGGAGGCCGAGGCCATCCAGATCCACGCCTTCGCTGGTGAATTCCGCCTCAGCAAAGGTGTCCTCCGCCTTGTTCACCGCACGAGCTGCCAAGTCGCCGAACGCGGCGATGGACATGCGGTGGAACTCGTCGATGGGCGACTCCCGGGCAATGGCGCGCAGGTGGATGGACTCCCGGATGTCGTCCAGGTAGGCCAGATGCTCGCTCCACTCCAGGTCCAGGTGGAAGAGCATGATCGCGCGGGCCGAGTGCTCCAGCACGCCCTGCTCGATGCCCTGCTCCTGCAGGCTGGCGGCCTTCTTTGGCTGCGCTTCGGCGAGCTCCTGCCAGGCGGCGTCCGTATCCAGCAGCTTCTGACGGCGGGCGTCGATGATGTCCCGCTGGTCCTTGATGAGCTTGTTGTACTTCCAGGTCGTGGCGTGGATGTCCAGCATCTGGCCTTCGGTCACGCGCTGGCAGTGGTCGACGAAGTTCGCGACCTTCTTCTGATTCAAACGACCGCTCGCATCCGGCTGGGCTTCCAGGCTCTCCCCGGCACCGCCGGTTTCCACGACGTCGTCCTGCAGGGAGACGAAGAAGACCGAGCTTCCGGGGTCGCCCTGGCGGCCCGCGCGACCGCGCAGCTGGTTATCCAGGCGCTGGGAGCGGAAGCGCCCAACGCCGACCACGTGCAGTCCCCCGGCCTCGACGGCGGCATCGCGGGCGGATTCATCCTTACCGCCGAGCTTGATGTCCGTACCTCGGCCCGCCATCTGGGTGGAGACGGTAACGTGGCCGGGGCGCCCCGCTTCAGCGACGACGGCGGCCTCGGCCTCGTGGTTCTTCGCGTTCAGGATCGAGCTCTCTACGCCACGAGCCGCAAGCGCCTCGGCGATGCGCTCGGAGGCGGCGACATCCTGGGTGCCGATGAGCTGTGGCTGGCCGGTCTCCTGGACCGCGAGGATGTGTTCGATGACGGCCGCGTCGCGTTCCTCGTCGGTGGCGTAGATGCGGTCGGCCTCGTCGAAGCGTTTGGTCGGCACGTTCGGGTCGATGACCGAGACCTGCAGGCCGTAGAACTGGCGCAGCTGGTCCCCGGCCGCCAGGGCCGTGCCGGTCATGCCGCAGACGGTCGGGTACATGCCGATCAGGGCCTGGATGGTGATCTGGTCGAGGATGCGTCCACCATCGGTGACGCGCAGCCCCTCCTTGGCCTCCACCGCGGCCTGCAGGCCATCGGGCCAGCGCTGGAGATCAGCAATGCGGCCCCGAGAACCGTCGATAAGGGCGACGGAGCCGTCCTTGACGATGTAGTGAACGTCCCGGATGAGCAGGTGCTCGGCGTGCAGGGCGACGTTGACCTGGACGAGCGTCTGACCGGCGTCCTCGCCGTCCTTGCCTTCCGAGTACAGGGAATCGATGCCGAGGGCCTTTTCAACGAACGTGGAGCCCTTGTCTGTCAGAAAGACGTTGCGGCGGTCCGGCGAGATGGTGAAGTGCTCGTTTTCCTCCATTCGTTGGACCAGCTGGGTGATCTGGCCGGCCGGGGCGGTGCCCGGCTCGCTGCCTGCGAGGACGAGGGGAACGAGGGCTTCGTCGACAAGCACGGAGTCCGCCTCGTCGATGACGGCGACGTCCGCGGGGGTGCGGACGACCTCGGAGCGTTCGGTGGCCAGGTGGTCGCGGAGGACGTCGAAGCCGAGTTCGTTGATCGCACCGAAGACGATGTCCCGCTGGTAGACCTCGCGGCGCTGCTCGGAGGTCTGCTCCTCCTGGATGGCGCCGTGGGTGAGCCCGAAGAAGTCGAACATCGGCCCCATCCATTCGTCATCGCGGGCCGCGAGAAAGCCGTTGACGGTAATGACGTGTACGCGCTTGCCCTGCAGTGCGTAGCCGATGGTGGCCATCGCACCGGTCAGGGTTTTGCCCTCACCGGTGGCCATTTCGGCGACGTCCCCGTTGAGCAGGGCGAGGGTGCCCTGGAGCTGGACGTCGAAGGGGGCCACACCGAGGGTGCGGCGGGTGACCTCGCGGAGGACGGCGAGCAGCTGCGGGACATCCTTGATGCGCCCCTTCTCACTCTCCCCGGCCTTGACAACCGCCTCCGTGGCGGCGGCGCGGAGTTCGTCGTCGGTGGCGCCGGTGTAGCGCTCGGGGTTGGCCTGCGCGACGACCGCCCGGGACTTCTTCTGATTCTTCTTCGGAGACGTGCCCATCGCACGCCAGAACCAGTCAAATGCAGCCATGTGCTCTTCTACAACCTCGTGTCGGATCGACGCTTGTTTATGCGCCGTCCACTTTACCGGGGCGGCCGGACATGCCCGCCCAAAGTGGGGCACCTTGCTGTTCAGGGGTGGTCCAGCACCTATGCTTGGAGGCTATGAGCGAGATCACTTTTATCCCCACGGCAGACTTGGTTGACATCATCGGAGCGGAGTCCCGGTCCTGCGACACGCAGTTCCAGGACCTCGGCGGCAAGGTCGAGTTCTGCGGCCGCATCACCACGGTGTCCTGCTTCCAGGACAATGCGCTGCTGAAGTCCATCCTCAGCGAGCCGAACCCGGGCGGCGTGCTGGTCATCGATGGCCAGGAGTCCCTGCACACCGCACTGGTGGGCGACATCATCGCCGGCCTGGGCCAGAAGAACGGTTGGGCGGGCGTGATCGTGAACGCCGCGATCCGCGACAGCAAGGCCATCGGCGACATGGACTTCGGCTGCAAGGCGCTGGGCACCAACCCGCGCAAATCCACGAAGACGGGTGCTGGCGAGAAGGATGTTGTGCTGCGCTTCGGTGGCGTGGAGTTCAACCCGGGCGAGTACGTCTATGCGGACTCGGACGGCATCATCGTCACGGAATCCCCGGTTGACCCGCAGTAATGCCCACTGGCGGGGCTGATTAGTACGCGCCCTGAGCCATGCTGTACTGTTACAGGGCGTAACGGGCTGTGGCGCAGTTTGGTAGCGCACTACACTGGGGGTGTAGGGGTCGCAGGTTCAAATCCTGTCAGTCCGACCACGTGAAAGAAGCCCTGGCCGCAAGGCCAGGGCTTCAGTCGTTTCCGCAGGTCAGGGGCACTGTGGCCTATCCTTCTTCGCCCTTTTCACCCGTTGTCTTATCTTCCTCGGACTTCTTCTTGTCCAGCTCACCCATCTCCTTAGCCGCGGCCATGATGTCGGCCAGGGCGTTGATCACACCGTTGAGCACGTCCCGGTCACTGGAGAGCAAGGTATCGCGCTTCTTACGCTCCGCGATGCCGTCGAAGATCGCCTGCGTCGCCGCGCCCTGGAACTTCTTGGAGCGTTTGAGCTGTTCCTTGGAGTTCGTCCGACCCAGTTTCACCGCCTCGGGCTGCTCGGAGAGTGTGCCCCAGGCCGCAACGATCATCTGCGAGGTTTCATCGGAGTTCACGTCTACACCGGCCATCGAGAAGATGTCGTTGACCTTGTCCACCGCGTCGTAGAATGCGGCGCGCATAGGGGTGCCTTCCCCACCCACGGTGACGTCGAAGGTAGGCACCTTCAGCGCTTCGGTCCCACCGTCGCTCAGCGAGCGGTCGACCTCGATGTCGCTCTGGGTGATCGCCACTCCGGCCAGGGAGAGCCCGGTGATGAAGTCCTCGTCCTCGTCGTCGTATTCAGAGAGGTGGAGGTTGCGCTCCAGCACGGCGGCAAGCATCGCCCGCTTCGAGACCTCCGCGTCGGCGTAGGCGACGATCTGGGAGAGGAACTCATATGCGTGGCGGTATTTCTCTGCGTTGGATTTGAAGTCGCGTGCCGCGTCGCGCCCGTCCTTGCCGGAATCGCGTCGCACTTGCCAGCGCCGGATGATCGGTGCGGCCGCACCGCGGAGCGCCTCCGCGTCGGAGCCAGCCATATAGGCCTGAGCGACCTGTTCCATCTCCTCGGGAGTGTAGAACCCAGAGGTGTCGAGCTCCTCACCGAGGGTGTGCAACGCGTTCGGGTCGATGTCCGTGTTGATGGAGGCTCCGGCGTAGTAGCGCTGGAAGTCTTTGACGATCATCTCCGGGTCGTTGACGAAGTCCACCACCATCGGGGTGGGCTTGTTCTCGTGGATGCGGTTAAGTCGCGAAAGTGTCTGAACGGTGGTGACACCGGATAGCTGCTTATCGACGTACATCGCGCACAGCCGGGGCTCGTTGAAGCCGGTCTGGAACTTGTTCGCGACGATGATGACGCGGTAGTCCTGTTCGTCGTCCTTGAAGGCGCGCTCGACGTCCGGCACGCCGTTGAGCTGTACCTCCGTGACCGGTTCGGAGCCCTCGTCGACGCGCACCGCGTCGGAGAAGGCGACCAGGGAGCGGAAGTCGTAGCCCTTGGACTGGATGTAGTGGTTCATCTCCTCCGACCAGCGCACCGCGGCCTTGCGGGAGGAAGTCACGACCATCGCGCGGGCCTGCCCGCCCAGGTGGTGGGCGACGTTGCGGCGGAAGTGTTCGATAACGACCTCCACCTTCTGCGCGATGGAGGTTGGGTGCAGGCGCACGAAGCGCACCATGTCGGTCACGGCCGCGGACTCATCGACTTCCTCGGTCCGGCCCAGCTCGTCGCGGACCTCGGCCCACATCTGGTAGGTCGAATAGTTGCCGAGCACATCAAGGATGAAGCCCTCCTCGATGGCCTGGCCCATCGGGTAGGTGTCGAAGGCGACGAAGTGACCGTCCGGGGTTTCGGTGCCGAACAGGCGCAGGGTCTTGCCCTTGGGGGTGGCGGTGAGCGCCACGAAGGTCATGTTCTCGGCGACGGCGATGGCCTCCTGCCGCAGTTCCAGCAGATCGTCGGCGGTGTACTCCTCCCCCTCGTCGAGTTCCACATCGGTGAGCAGCTCACGCAGCGCTGAAGCGCTGGAACCGGTCTGGGAGGAGTGCGCCTCATCCGCGATCACGCACCAGCGCCGACCCGCGAGGTCTTGTTCGTCCTCGAGCAGCTTCAGCACGTGCGGGAAGGTCTGGAGGGTGCAGGTGATGATGTGGTCGCCCTCTTCGATCGCCTGGCGCAGCTGCGGGGATTTCGCCCCAGCATTCTCGCCAACGGAAACCACCAGACGCAAGGATGCTTCCATCATCTGCATGTCCTGGCGCACGTTGGTGTCCAGCGCGGTGCGGTCGGTGACGACGATGACGGAGTCGAAGGTCTTCTGCCCATCCTCCGCCACATGCCGGATCAGACGGTGGGCCAGCCACGCGATGGTTTTGGTTTTCCCGGAACCCGCGGAGTGCTCGATCAGGTAACGGCCACCGGCCCCGCGCCGGGTGACATCCCTGGTGACGCGCTCCACCGCGCGCAGCTGGTGGTAGCGCGGGAAGATCAGTTTTCCTCCTGGGGTGCCGCGCTTCGGTGTGGCGTCTGGTTCCCAGACGGCGAAGTCTCTGAGGATGCGGAGGAACATGTCACGCTCCAGCACGTCCTCCCACAGGTAGGAGGTCTCGGACTTGCCGGGGATGGGTGGGTTCCCGGCCCCGCCGTTGAAACCTCGGTTGAAGGGCAGGAAGAAGGTATCCGAACCCTTCAACGCAGTGGTCATGTAGACCTCGGCGTTGGAGACGGCGAAGTGGACGAGCGCGCGCCCCGGCTGCAGGAGGCGCCGGCTGGAGCTGGGCACGCGGTCTTCGCGGTACTGCTTGCGGGCGTGCGCCACCGACTGGGTGTTGTCGGTCTTCAGCTCCATCGTCACGACGGGGATGCCATTGACGGTGAGCACGAGGTCGATGGTCTCGTTGGTTTTGGGGTCGAAGTGGACTTGACGGATGACGCGCAGGATGTTTTCTTCTGCGCGTTCAGCAACTTTCTCCAGCAACGGGTTCGCGGGCGGGAAGGCGACCATCGGGCCGAAGGCGGCGGAACGGGCCCCGACCTGGGCGTATTTGAAGCCCTCCCGCAGCGTGCCTAACAGCCCACCGAGGGTGCGCCCGGATTGTGGGTCCTTCCGCGTTTTGGTTTCCAGCCGGTCGGCGACATATTCAAGCAGTTTGCGCTGCGCGACCTCGCGAGTGGCCTCCGGGGCGTCCGCGGGTACGGCCTTGGCGTACTCTTCCGGGTATTGAGTGGAGAGCCAGGCCAGCACGTCGGCTGGGTAGAGCGCGAGGCGGCGATCCCAACCCTGGTCGTTCTTGCCTTCCTCGTAGGTCCAGCCGCGCTCAGCGAGTGCGTTGCAGATAGCGGACTCGTGCGCGTATTCGCCTGTGATATCTGAGCTAGGCATGGGTGGGCTCCTCGGCGGTGGGGATATCGATTTGGCCGGTCACAGCCGCGGCGATGAGGGCGGCGCGGCGCTCGGCGAGCAGGTCACGCAGCGCGGTGATGTCGGCGAGCATGTCACTGAGCGAGGACAGGTCCCGGTCTAGCCTAGCCACGACGAGCTCTTGATCCGCAAGACTTCGTACCGGAACTCGGAACCTAGCTGCCTTTTCTGCAGGGAAATGGGCTAAAGTAGCAAGACTCGCCTGGAGATCAAACTGGCCGTCCTCAAACGCGAACGTGAGAGCGTAGAAAAGGTATTTCCCGATAACCTTGTCTTCGAAGGGTCTTGCTCGAATCACGGACTTTTGAATGCCCCAGCCATCCACCGACTTAGCAATGTATCCCGGACGTCCCGCAGCCCCACCTTCGACGACAACCACGTCCCCTTTACGCAAAAGCATGTGGTCCAATTCATCTGGACGGAACCACATGTGTTTGACTGAACACTCAAGATCAATCATCCCACCAGGACGAATATTGGCCGAATGAAAGAATGGCGCGTATATTTCGTCCGCTGACTTTTGCCTGGGCTGCTCCATTTTTCCGATGTAGAGTTCTGCGATTGTTGCCAAAGGAGCTCTTGGATTGTTTAACTGTTCCCCGAACCAGCTTCGGAGAATCTCGGCCCTGCGCTCCGTCAGCAGCGCCTCCATCTTGTCCAGGTCGGCGGTCATGGCGTCGATTTCGGCAGTCTCGCGGTCGAGGTAATCCGCGATGGCGCGCTGAGTTCTTCGGGGTGGGAAGGGAACTCTAAACTGCGCGACTTTTGGCCACTCTACGCGGGGCATTTTCGATCCAGTCGAAGATGTATTAGCCAATCCCGTGAAATAGTCTGATCCGACAATGTATGCAAGGAAGCGCGGGTCAGTTCTAAGCGTGGGGCGGTAAACGTGAATATCCCCCTGGGCGGTTCCTGGTCTATCTGCCAACCAATATTTTGCAAGGTAGGGGCGCAATTTTCCGAAAAGCACATCGTCCTTTCGGAAATGTCGACCGTTTGCGTTTGACTCGCCTCCCCCTTGTAGAAGCCGCCCAGTCTTACCCTCGATACGATCGAGAGAAACCAGCTCGCCTTGGGGAGTGGAAACTTCGTTCACCAAGGAACTTAAAGCCCAAAACGGCGCTAATGGAAAATGGCTGTCGATCATTCCCGCACCTCCGCGAACTTTTCCGCCAGGCGGCCCATCACCGCGGCGACGTCGGCGTCGATTTCCTCCAGCGACCGGACTGGCGTTGGTCGGTAGAACACGCGCTTAAACGGGATCTCGTAGCCCACCTTGGCGGCTTCCTCGTCCCAGGTGACGTCCGGCGCGAATGGGAGGACTTCGCGGGTCATGTGCTCGCCAACGTCCTCGGTCAGCGGGATCCGCTCGGTCATGGAGAAGGCTGGGTCGAGGATTGGGTTGCCCTTGCGGTCCACGCTTGGCTCGGCGTTCTCGTCCGGCACCCCCACCGCCTCGAGCACCGCGTCGATCATGCCGGCGAGCATCTTCACACCTCGCTTCTTCGCCGCAGCCTTCAGTGCCTCCGGCAGGTCATTGAACTTCACGTCCGCCACGTCGGCAAGGACCTCCGCGTGCTCGGGCACTGCAGATTTGTGCTCCAGCACCTGCGCCACAGCCTCCGGGGTGACCGCCACGCGCAGGCGCTTCTGCTTGGTGACCTTCACGTCGCGGAAGCCCAGGTCCGCTGGTGTGAGCACCTTCGAGATCTCGGTGTCCTCGAAGGCGGCGTACTCTTCGAGCACGCGCTTGCGGTCGGGCTCCTTCATCTCCCGGCGCTTCTCCCCCAGCCCCTTATCGGGCACCGACCAGCACTCGGAAGCATCGATCAGCTGGACGAAGCCCTTGCGGTGTTCCTCCTTGTTCGTATCCAGGATCCACACATAGGTAGAGATCCCCGTGCCATAGAACATATTCGTCGGCAACTGGATAATCGCATCCACCAGGTCATTTTCCAGCAGCCACGCGCGGATCTTATCCGGCCCTGATTCCGGCGCACCGGTAAACAGCGGCGAGCCATTGGACACCACCGCGCCACGACCGCCCGCACCATTGGGGCCTGCGGGCATGAGCTTCGAAGCGACATGGGCCAGGAAAAGCATCTGGCCATCGTCTTTACTTGGCAAGCCGTGGCTGAACCGGGAGCCCGGCACCTTCGCCTGCTCCTTCACCGACTGTTGCTGCACCTCCCAATCCGTGCCGAATGGCGGGTTGGAGAGGATGTACTCGAACTGCTCGCCCTCATACAAGTCGGTGAGCAACGTATCGCCGTGGCGGATGGCATCCGGCTCACCACCCTGGATCAGCAGATCTGCCTTACCGATGGCATAACCAGTGGACATGAGCTCCTGGCCCGCAAGCACCACCTCAATATCCGGGTTGAGCTCCTTAAGGGCCCGCGCCGCCACGAGCAACATGCCGCCCGTACCCGCCGTCGGGTCGTACACGGTTCGGGAGGCCCCCTCCGCGGTCAGGCCGACGTCGTCGGAAGCAAAAAGGATATCCACCATCAGCCGGATCGCATCGCGCGGGGTATAAAACGCACCCGCAGCCTTGCCCTTGGTATCGAAGGCCTTGTACATCACGTGCTCGAAAAGGTCGCCCATCTGGGCATCCGGCAGCGCGTCCAAGCTCATGTCGATGGTGGCGAAGTGCTTCACTACCGGCCACAGGCGCGAGGCGTTCTCGAGGGTCTTCATCTTCACCGCGAAGTCGAAGGCATCCCACACATCGCGCACGGAGGACGAGAACGCGCCGACATAATCCATCAACGCCTCGTAGACGTGGTCGTCGAGCTGCGCGATGCGCGTCAGGTCCAGGCGGGAGGAATTGTAGAAGGACAGGCCAAAACGGACGCGGACCTCCCAGTCGATCATCTCCTCGCTGTAGCCCTCCTCCTGGAGGATTTCCACCAGGTCGAGGACCTCGCCCTTCGTGGGTTCGAGAATGCACTCCAGACGGCGAAGCACCGTCATCGGCAGGATGTAATCCCCGTAATCCTCGGGCTCGACGATGGACCGCAGAAACTTATCTGCGGTATTCCAAACGGCAGACTGATTAAGCTCCGCTGTGCTCATCCGGGCATGCCTCCTTGGGCCAGAAAACGCAATGTGTCCACGGTAAACGGCGCGCTGCTTAAAATCTGTGAGACACGCTCTCACCGCTCAGCTGCCATTCGAGCAGGGTCAGCAGACACGGACCCAGCGTGCTCGAACACAATGCCGAGTGGCTCTGGCGAGGTGCACCAAAGGGCGTGGGATTCGCAGCTAGGCCGGTGCTCTACAGCGCCAGCGTTGGCTTTCTGGTGACGCTCGCAAATGTCATGACAACGCAAAAAAACCTCCCCCAAGCCGAAGCTGGGAGGAGGTCCGTGGACGCCCGGAGGCGATCCAGTATTAGCCCTTGATGGCAGCAACGATGGCCTGGAAGGCACCGGCGATAGCGCCAACGAGGACGTCAAACAGGGTAGAGATAAGCTGGAACATGATGTTCTCCTTACTAGTGGAAGGTGTCGCACCCGGGGGTTGATCGGTGCACCCTTGACGCTAACAATTCATTTCGAGTGCACTTATTTGCACAAAACTATCGACCCCCTAAGCGGGGGCACGGCAAAGCTCTCACCTGGCATTAAAGCTAGACTCACCACCCCTCCCCTCGGCTCAATTTCTTCCTCTCGCGAGCAAGCCTGCCGGCAATGCCCCCTCGATCCAGCCCCACCACCGCGCGCCACAGGAGGGGCACCAGTGCCGATTAGCGAGCAGCCAGCGCCGGCGCCCCGGCATCAACAATGGTGCCATAACAGCAAAAGGCCTCCCCCGAGCCAAAGCTCGAAGGAGGCCAGAGATGCCCGAAGGCGATCTATTACTTGCCACCCTTGATGGCGCCAACGATGGCCTCGAAGGCAGCCTTAGCTGCGTCAACGAAAACGTCGAAGAGGGTGGAAATAAGCTCGAACATAATGTTCTCCTAACTATTGGAAAGCGTCGCACCCGGGGGTTATTTGGTGCATCAAAGAACCTACACGACCTTCGTGAAGGCGCTTATTTTTACCGCACAAAAGACCCCCTTCTGGGGGTATCAAAACGCTCTCACCTGCACTTTAAGTGCAACTCAGATGGCCTCACTCTCAGCACGTTCAGCTCAACCGACAAGCAAGCACGCAGGTAGCATTTGGGGAATCGACCGCATATCACATCACCAAGCGCTAGGCAAGCCCGGCCGGCGACCTCACCTAGCTCAGTAGGCGTCGCTGGTCGTGAGGGGCCGGAGCCCCATGACAAAAGTCATGGGCAAGTAATGACAGAAAATATTTCGGCTCCTCATGCTGGATTTCTAGCGTGAAGACCATGAACACGACACACACCGCCCAAGCGATAGAAGCCACCGGAGTCAGCAAAACCTTCCACCCACGTTCCAGCCTTCCCGTGCACGCGCTCAAGAACGCGAACCTCACTGTCCAACCGGGCGAGATCATCGCCCTCCTCGGCACCAACGGCGCGGGTAAGACCACCCTGCTGGACCTCATCCTGGGGCTGACCACCCCGACCTCCGGCACCGTCACCGTGATGGGGCATTCCCCCACCCAGGCCGTTTACAAGCAACACATCGGTGCGCTGATGCAGACCGGTGGCCTGCTCAACGAGCTCACGGTCAAAGACACCGTGGAGATGGTCGCCGCGACCTTCCCGGAGCACCTGCCCCTCGACGAGGTCATCGCACAGGCCGACCTGGAACCCATCTACGCCCGGCGCGTCGGCAAATGCTCCGGCGGGGAGCAACAGCGACTCCGTTTCGCCCTCGCCATCCTCGGCAACCCGGAGATCCACATTCTGGACGAGCCGACTGCCGGGATGGATGCTGGCGCGCGGCGCCGCTTCTGGGACTCCATGACCCACCAGGCCCAACAAGGACGCACGATCATCTTCGCCACCCACTACCTAGAAGAAGCGGAGCACTTCGCCCAGCGCATCGTCCTCATGAAGAACGGTGAAATCATCGCCGACGGAACCACCGCCGAGCTGCGGAACATGACTGCCGGCCGGGTGGTTAGCGCCGAGTTCCCGGGCGAGCTCCCTGACCTGACCAGGCTGCCTGGTGTGACAGGCAACGACGTCACCGGCAACCGCCTGAGCATGACCACCGAGGATTCCGACGCACTCGCCCGCTATCTGCTGACCCACACCGAGGCCCACGACCTCAGCATCAGCAGCCACACCCTGGAGGACACCTTCCTCGCACTGACGAAAGAACACCAGGAGACATAAAACCATGAGCACCACCCTGAGATTTACCGGCCACGAACTCCTCCGACTGCGCCGGGACATGGCCACTCTCTTGTTCAGCATCGGGCTGCCGATCTTCTTCTACCTCATCTTCGGCGCGCTACAGGACTACGGGGATCAGAAAATCAACGGCGGGAACCTCGCCGCCTTCGTCATGCTGGGTATGGCTTTCTACGCTGGCGTGGTGGGCGCGGTCGGCGCCGCAGGGTCCGCCGTCACCGACAACCGCAGCGGGTGGTCGGCTTATCGTGCGCCGCGAACAGGGCCTAATTACCGTACTGATCACGATGGGTGAGGATCACGAATTCATCGACGATCACTCCAACCGGCAGGAGGCAGCCCAATGACAACAATCCGCGTACTACTCGCCGAGGACCAGTCGCTGGTGCGTGGGGCGCTGGTCGCGCTACTCAGCGCAGAACCGGACATCGAGGTTATTGCGGAATGCGCCACGGGCACTGAAGCCCTGCGCCTGGTGCAGGAGCACCCCATCGACGTGGCCCTCCTGGATATCGAAATGCCGGGGCTCAACGGCCTGGACGTGGCCAAAGAGCTGTCCGGGCACCCGTGCCGTTGCCTGATCGTCACGACCTTCGGTAAGGCGGGCTACGTCAAGCGCGCGATGGAGTCGGGCGTGGACGGGTTCATCGTGAAGGACACCCCTCCCGAGGAGCTCGCCGATACAATCCGTCGGGTGCACGCCGGTCTGCGTGTCATCGACCCGACGCTAGCCCGGGACAGTCTGCTCGCCCCGGATAATCCCCTCAGCGACCGGGAAACGCAGGTATGCCAGCAGCTCTTCCAAGGAAAAAAGCTCGCCCGCCATCGCCAAGGCCCTGCACCTTTCGCCGGGCACAGAGCGCAGTCACATCTCCAGCATTATCTCGAAGACCGGCGCGGGAAACCGCTTCGAGGCTGCCCACCTGGCGAAGGCGAATGGCTGGATCTAGCCCGCTGCCCGGGGAAACACAGCAGGCTTGGGCATGTGCTGCCCTCGCTGCTGCCCCAGGCCAGTCCCCTAGTTCTCCGGTGCTTTGCCGAACTTGATAAAGGAGTTCCTGCCGAGGACAAACTTTCTCCGGGACAGCTGCCCGAAGATCTCACGGCTTTCCACGGAATCCTTAGTCACGCGGACGAGCAGCGTGCGACTGGCCTCCTCAACGAGGTAGAAGGAATCACCGCTGAAGGAGTTCTTCACCTCGGAAATGAAATTGGGCACCCCGTCGAAGGCAATCTCGGTGAACCACTTCATGGCCGTCTCGCCTTTAGTGTTCTTCTTTTCCCGCAGCAGTGGAGTGATCACCGCGTGCGGGAAGACCTGCCGAACCGCGGTGTGAGCCTGCGTCCCTTTCGCCAGGAACCTGCCCTCGGTCTTCTCCAGGGACTTGACGTCGACGGCCACGCGGTCGGTCGTTGCGCCTAGTACCGCTCCCTCATTACCCAGAAGGTCATCGGTGCTGACCCCGAACAGCGCAGCAAGCCTCTTGAAGGCCTCGATATCGGGCGCGCTGTCCCCAGATTCCCAACCTTGCACGTCTTCCCGGGCCACCACGAGCTTGTCCGCGAGCTCGGCCTGGGAAAGCCCGGCCTTGTTCCGGAGAGCCTTAATGCGCTGTGCCAGTGCCATGCGAAAATCCTACCCCCCCCCCCATTCGGCACCAAGTCCTCAATCATCCCTATGAATAATGCGTTTCATAGTGCACGAAAAACTCCCCTGTGAGGCACACTACAGTCCATGGAATTATTGCTGACTTACCTCGGCGTGGTTTTCATCTGTGGACTCATCGCCTGGGCCGTGCGGCTGCCGCCCCTGATCGGCTTCCTTGCCGCCGGTTTCGCACTCCACGCCGCGGGTGTGGAGCACGTCGAGTCCCTCGACCTCTTCGCTGATATCGGCGTGACCCTCATGCTCTTCGCCATCGGCCTGCGCCTCGACCTGAAGGCGCTCACCGATAAGGCAGTCTGGCTTACGGCCAGCGCCCACGTCCTGGTCATGACGCTCGTCGGCGCGGGATTCATCACCGCCCTCGGTGCGCTCGGTGCTTTCGGTCCCACCAGTTTCCAGGTGGCCGTCAACGTCGCGCTGGTCTTGAGCTTCTCCAGCACCATCGTGGTCATCAAAATCCTGCAGGACCGAGGCGACGAGCAGGCTCTCTACGGGAATATCTGCATCGGCGTGTTGATTATGCAGGACATTCTCGCGGTGGCCTTTATGAGCATCCTGCGCGGCGAGCCGCCACACCTGGCTTCCCTGCTGCTTGTCGTGATCGTGCCAGTGCTGGCCCTGACCACCCGCCGTTGGTACAAGCTCGGCCACGGTGAACTCGGGGCTCTATTCGGCATCGCCATGGCACTGATCCCCGGCTACGCGCTTTTCGAGTGGGTCGGGCTTTCCGGCAGCCTCGGCGCACTGATCATGGGCGTGGTTCTCTCCCGCTCCCCCGGTGCTGAACAGCTCAGCCACTCCCTGTTCACACTCAAGGAGCTGTTGCTGGTCGGATTCTTCGTCAACATCGGATTCATGGGGCTGCCGAATTGGCAGAACGTTGCCGACGCCGCCCTACTCCTCCTCTTGCTCCCCGTTCAGGCCGCCGCCTACTGGGCGATCCTGTGGTCCCTGGGGCTGCGCAACCGCACCTCTGTGCTCGCGGCGCTCCTGCTGGCCAACTACTCGGAGTTCGCGCTCATCATCGCCGCCGTTGGCGTTCAGGACGGCTGGCTCAACCAGCGCTGGCTGCTCTCCCTGGTGCTTGCAGTCTCCATCAGCTTCGTCATCTCCGCGATCTTCAACCCGCAGAGCGTGTCCCGCGCCACCCACCTGGCTAAGCGCCTGCCCGTGCGCCCACCGCACAAAATCCACCCGGAGGACCGCCCCATCGAGCTCGGCGACGCCCACGCTCTCGTGCTCGGCGTCGGCCGCGTCGGGCTTGCGTGCTACAACGAGCTCAGCGAAGTCTACGGGGCCAAGATCTTGGGCGTGGAGCACGACCCCGCCCGGGTTCGCCACCTGCAGGAACGCGGCTACAACGTCGTGGAAGGCGACGCGACGGATATCGACTTCTGGGAGCGGGTGAAAGACAGCCACCAGATCGACATGATCATGCTCGCCATGCCCGCCCAGCACGCGAACGTGGATACCGTCAAGGAGATCCACGCCTCCCATGTGGACACCGAGGAGTGCACCATCAGCTCGGTGGCGATGTACCGGGAGGACGTCGAAGCCCTCGAGGAGCTCGGCCTGGACGTCGTCGTCCACCTGCAGGACGGTGCCGGCGAGTCCCTGGCGGAGCGAACCTTCCTGAACCAGGAGCAACGCCGCTCCCAGCTGCAGTAGTGCTACGTCGAGCTAGGTTCGCTTCGCGTAACGCATCCCCTCGATGACCTCACCGTTATCGAAGATGACGGGGCGGCCGTACTCCAAGCCCGGCCCGTCGTCGTACTTCTGCATCAGGTAGTCGTTGAGCTGCTGCATGTCCTTGACCAGAATGGCCTGATAGGGCATGTCGAAGGCGATCTTCTCCAGGAAAAGGAGCTTGCCGTCGTAGGGCACTGCGACCCCAGTGTGACCAACGAAGAGGGTGGCCGGGTCTGTCAGGGTGTCGTGGGAGAACATCGAGATCACGCGCGCCTTCGTATCCTCGAACGTGATGCCGCGATCCTTGGCGTAGGCCTTGATATCCGCAATGTGCTGGCCCGAGTCCTGGTCCTTGGTGGTCGGGATCGCACCGTAGAGAGCGTCGAAGCGCTGGTGCTCGGCGCTGGTCAGGATCTCCTTCGGCGCGTTTTTGAGGGACTCCTCGTCGATAAACAGCAGCGAGGTGTCTGGGTTGGATTCGTCCTCGACGCTGAACAGGGACTGCGCCAGCGTGAAGGTGTTGATCCGGCAGTTGGTGCCCGCGTAATGCTGGCCGTGATGCTTCTGCCACGCACTGGTCAGCGCCTCGACGTCGTACTCCGGGTCCTGGGTGCCGTAGTCCCGGAAACCGCTGGAGATGAGGCTGTCGGTCGGCACCGCGCTGTTGTACTCGGTCACAAGGTCGAAGAAGCGGTCGATGTTCTCCTTCGGGAGCCCGGCGTCTTCAAGCGCGCTGCGGGCGAGGTCCTGGGACGCCGAGTCGACGAGGTTGCTGATCCTCACGCCAGCCAGCAGTTCTTCAGGCCCCTGGTCCGCGGCCGTGGGCGTGGGCTGCTGAGCGGAGTTCGCCCCGCCAGACTGCTGCTCGCCGGTTTGCTGAGCACCGGGGCTCTGTTCGCTCGAGCTCTGCTGCTCGTTGGGGGCAGAATCCTCCGCAGACGCGCAGGCCGTCGCAAGCAAGCAAGCCGCAAGAATGGGGAGGCTAAGAGAAGGAAAACGCATGAGGACATGCTCGCCCCGCGCCTACCCTCGGCAGGCGCTGCAGGGGACGATTATTCTGGAAATATGACTTATTCCAGTGTGATCACCAAGCCTCAGCCCAGCGACGTCGAAATCGCACAGGCTCACATCCTCGAGCCCATCGCGGACATCGCCGAGCGCGCCGGAATCCCCGCCGAAGCACTCATCCCCTACGGCACCACTAAGGCCAAGGTGGACGTCCCCGCCCTGCGCACCACCGACGTATGGGACAAGCCCCTGGGCCGCACCGTCCTCGTGACAGCCATGTCCCCCACCCCCGCGGGCGAAGGCAAGTCCACCACCCTGATCGGCCTGGCTGACGCCCTGCGCACCGCCGGGAAGAACACCATCGTCGCCATCCGCGAACCGTCCCAGGGCCCAGTCATGGGCATCAAGGGTGGCGCGGCCGGCGGCGGCTACGCGCAGATCGTCCCGATGGAGGACATCAACCTCCACCTCACCGGCGACATGCACGCCCTCACCGCCGCAAACAACACCCTCGCTGCCCTCATCGACAACCACATCCAGCAGGGCAACGAGCTCGGCATCGACCCGCGCCGGGTCACCTGGCGCCGTTGCATGGACGTCAACGACCGCAGCCTGCGTTCCATCGTCACCGGTCTTGGCGGACCAGCCCACGGCACCCCGCGTGAGGCTGGGTTCGACATCACCGCCGCCAGCGAGATGATGGCGATCCTCTGCCTCGCCACGGACCTGGCTGATCTGAAGGCTAAGCTCGCCAACATCGTGATCGGCCAGACTTATAGCGGCGGGCCGGTGACCGTAGGCGACCTGCAGGTCGAGGGCGCGCTCACCGCCCTGCTGCGCGACGCGCTGAACCCGAACCTCGTGCAGACCCTCGGCGGCACCCCGGCGCTGATCCACGGTGGCCCCTTCGCCAACATCGCGCACGGCTGCAACAGCCTCATCGCCACCCAGACCGCCCGCCGTCTCGGTGACATTGTCGTCACGGAAGCCGGCTTCGGCTCCGACCTCGGCGCGGAGAAGTTCTTCGACATCAAGGCCCGCGAGGGCGGCATCGACGTGGACGCGGCCGTCGTCGTCGCGACCATCCGCTCCCTGAAGTACAACGGCGGCGTCGCGAAGGAGGACCTGAACAGCGAAAACCTGGCCGCCCTGGACGAGGGACTGAAGAACCTCGAGCGCCACGTGAAGAACATGGAGAAGTTCGGCACCACCCCGGTCGTCGCGCTGAACCTCTTCACCTCCGACACCGACGTCGAGCGCGAACACGTCGCCGAGTGGGCTGAAAAGCTGGGCGTGCGCCTGGCCGAGTCCACCGTCTGGGCCGAAGGCGGCGCCGGTGCTGCCGAGCTGGCGGAGCAGGTGCTCGAGGTCATCGAGTCCGGCCAGGCCCCGAATGCCGGCTCCCAGCAGCTCTACGATCCGGCCGAGGGGATTGCCGAGTCCATCAAGACCATCGCGACCCGCATCTACGGCGCTAGTGGCGTGGAGTTTTCCACCAAGGCCAAGAAGGACCTGCAGTTCCTCGCCGATCACGGCTGGGACAAACTGCCCGTGTGCATCTCCAAGACGCAGTACAGCTTCTCCGACGACCCGGCGGAGCTGGGCGCGCCGGAAGGACACGTGCTGCACGTCCGCGAACTGCTCCCACGCCTGGGCGCGGGCTTCGTCGTGGCGCTGACCGGGCAGGTGATGACGATGCCGGGGCTGCCGAAGCGCCCCGCAGCAGAGCAAATCGATGTCGCCGAGGACGGCACGATCGCCGGACTGTTTTAGCGGCAAAAATGGGACTACACTGAGCTTCGTGCAGAATCAGGTACTCACGAAGCGACGTCCCCGCCCGGTCTTCGACCGCGGCCCCAGGCCCTACATGCGAGGGCGGTTACACACCGCCGCCGCGTGGTACTTTGGCGGGATGGGCACCGCCCTCACAATCGTGGCGCTGGCGAAATTCGGCATCTCCTGGATGTCCCTGACCACCGCCCTCTACGCGCTGTGCCTGGCCGGGATGCTGAGTGTAAGCGCCCTCTATCACCGGGTTCCGTGGCGCTCCGCGGCGGCGGTCAACAGCTGGCGGCGGGCCGACCACGCCATGATCGCGATCTTCATTGCCGGCACCTATGGGCCGGTAACGGTCGCCGCATTCGGCGCGCGGTGGTTCACCGGCTGGGCCTGGTTTAACACCGGCGGATTGTGGATCTTGGCGGTGTGCTGGCTCGCCGCGCTGGCCGCGGTCGTGCTGAACCTGGTGTGGATCGACCACCCGCGGTGGCTCGACGCCGCCACCTACCTCACGCTCGGTTGGCTGGCAGCTATCGGCGCCGTGGGCTACTACCAGCAGCTTGGGGTCGCTGTGAGCCTGTTGATGCTGCTCGGCGGGCTGGTCTACTCGCTCGGTGCGGTGATCTACGCCAAGCAGTGGCCGAACCCCTCCCCTCGTTGGTTCGGCTTCCACGAGGTCTTCCACGCTGCCACCATCGTGGCAGCGCTTCTGCACCACATCGCAATCTGGGTGCTCGTGCTCCGCTAGAAGCTCGGGGTAGCTTCCGCTAGCGCTTCTTTTTCTTCTCCCGGATGCGGATCGCGATGCGCACCGGGGAGCCCTCGAAGCCGAAGGTCTCGCGCAGCTTGCGCTCCAGGAAGCGGCGGTAGCCGTGCTCCAGGAAGCCCGTGGTGAACAGCACGATCACCGGCGGGCGGGACGAGGCCTGCGTGGCGAAGAGCACGCGCGGCAGGCGACCGCCACGCATCGGTGGCGGAGTCTCCGCGATGACCGCACGCAGCCAGGTGTTCAACTGTCCGGTAGGAATGCGCTGATCCCAGCTATCCAGAGCCTCCATCATCGCCGGTTCCAGCTTCTGCAGAGCACGACCAGTCTTAGCGGAGATATTCACCCGGCGGGCCCACGGCACGTGCGAAAGCTGCAGATCGATCTCCCGCTCCAGCAGCTCCCGGCGATCCTCGTCCACCAGGTCCCACTTATTGAACGCCACGACCAGAGCCTTGCCGGCATCCAGGATCATCCGCAGCACGCGCTGATCCTGCTCCGCGATCGGCTCGGAGGCGTCCGCCAGGAACACCACGACCTCACTGGCATCAATCGCGGCACGGGTGCGCAGCGAGGCGTAGTACTCGTGCCCCACCGCGTTCTTCACCTTCTTGCGGATACCGGCGGTATCCACGAAGCGCCAGGTGCGCTCCTCCAGCTCGACGATGGAGTCCACCGGGTCCACCGTGGTACCCGCGACGTTATCCACCACCGAGCGCTGCTCGCCGGAGATCTTGTTCAGCAGCGAGGACTTGCCCACGTTCGGCCGGCCCACCAGCGCCACACGGCGCGGGCCGGAAACCACCGAGAGCTCGCGCGGCGTCTCCGGGAAGACCTCCAACAGCTTGTCCAGCACATCTGCCGCGCCGCGCCCGTGCAGCGCGGAGACTGGATACGGGTTGTCCAGGCCAAGCGCCCAGAACTCAGCCATGTCCGCGTACTGCGTATCGGACTCGAACTTATTGGCCACCACGATCACCGGCACGTCGGAGCGCTGCAGCTTGCGGGCGATAACCTCGTCGGTTTCGGTGATGCCGACCTTCGTATCCACTACGAAGACGATCGCATCCGCCGTGGCCATCGCGGTCTCCGCCTGGCGGGCGATTGCGGCGTGAATGCCCTTGGCGTCCGGGTCCCAGCCGCCGGTGTCCTGCACCCAGAAGCGGCGCCCACCCCAGTCGCCCAGGTAGGAGATTCGGTCGCGGGTCACACCCGGGAAGTCCTCCACCACGGCCTCACGGCGCCCGATGAAGCGGTTGACCAGCGTGGACTTACCCACGTTTGGTCGACCGACGATCGCCACCGTGCACAGCGCTTCCTTCTGTGCTTCGAGCTCATCGGCGATTCCGAAGGCTTCCTCGATGGACTCCCAGTCGGTGTCCTCCTCGTCGGATTCCAGCAGGTCGAAGTTCTCCGCCTGCAGGTAGTGCTCGCCGAGCTGCTCCGGGTCGACCTCCCAGGTCTCGCCGTCCCAGTTCTCGGGGTCCCAGTTCTCCAGGTCCTCCTCGGATACTTCCTGCACCGAGGCGTCCCCATCAGCAGGGACGACGTGCCCCTCAACCGTGCGGAACACCAGACCACCGGTGCTCTCCGCGCCGTCGGCTGGGATAGCGGAGTCCAGGTCCGATTCCTCGATCAGGCCGGCGATCGCCTCGATGACCTCATCGATGCTCATCTCGCCGGTGTCGAGCATGGTGGCATCCTCTGCCGGGCGCAGCGGGGAGGTCTCGCGGGTGGAGTCTGCCTCGTCGCGGCGCTGGACGTCAGCCAGGACTGCCTCGAAGGTGACCTCGCGGCCAGCGGCGGTGTCCTGGTCGAAGCGGCGCTGCGCGCGCACTTCAGCGCTGGCGGTCATGTACACCTTCACCGGGGCGTCCGGGAGCACGACCGTGCCGATGTCGCGGCCCTCGACGACGCAACGGCCAGCAGCGGCGGCAAGGTCTCGCTGCAGCTGCACCAGGTTGGTGCGGACCTCCGGGATCGCGGCGACGGCGGAGACATGCGCGGTAACCTCCGGGCCACGGATGTCGGCGGAGACGTCCTCTCCGTCCAGCAGAACCTCGGTGGACTGCGGGTCCTCGTTGACCTGCAACGGCAGCTGGGAGGTCGCCTCGATGATGGCCTCGGTCGCAGCCGGGTCGGCCGGATCGATGCCGGCCTTCAGCACGTGCAGGGTCGCCACGCGGTACATCGCACCCGTATCCAGGTAACGCGCGCCCGCGTACTGGGCGATGCGGCGGGAGACGGTGGACTTACCGGTCCCCGACGGGCCGTCGATGGCCAGCAGGAACCCGCCCTCCTCGAGGTTGTCAATCAGCGCGAGCTGGGAGAAATCAGCGTTCATATCAGTAGTCATCCTTGAAGTCCTCCCGGCTTACAGGCCCACGGCCTTGTACAGGCTGGTCAGTTCCGAACGGTTGAGCGCGCGCACGCTCCCCGGCTTCTGGTCGCCGAGCTGCACCGTGTGAATCTTGGTGCGCACCAGCGCCTGGACCGGGAAGCCCGCGGCCTTCAGCAGGCGGCGCACGATGTGCTTGCGGCCCTCGTGCAGCTCCAGTTTGATCAGGGACTTGCCCTGCCAAACGTCCACGATCTGGACGTCATCGGCCTTCGCGATGCCGTCGTCCAGCTCGATGCCCTTCTTCAGCTCGTGGACCAGGCCCTTCTTCGCCTCGCCCAGCACGGTGGCCATGTAGGTCTTGGAGACCTCGTAGCTGGGGTGCATGAGGCGGTTGGCGAGCTCACCGTCGTTGGTGAGCAGCAGCAGGCCCTCGGTCTGGGCGTCCAGGCGGCCGACGTGGAACAGGCCCTGGCCCTGCTTGAGGCGCTCGTCGATGAAGTTGCCCACCGACGGACGGCCCATGTCGTCGCTCATCGTGGACTGGACGCCGCGCGGCTTGTTGAAGATGTAGTAGTGCATCTCGTCGTTGACCTGGACGCGCACCCCGTCGACGCGGACGACGTCCTTATTCGGGTCGATGCGCACGCCCATCCGGTCCACGACCTTGCCGTTGACCTCGACGCGGCCCGCGGCGATGAGCTTCTCGCTCATGCGGCGGCTGGCCACGCCGGCGGCTGCCAGGACCTTCTGCAGGCGGACCTTGTCTTCCGCAGCTGGGGCGGCCTTCTGCTCTGACTTTGTGACGTGCTGGTGGCGGGCCGGCTTGGCCTTCGGGACGAAGGTCTCGGCGCCGCCGGGCTTCGCAGCGTTCTTTTCCGGTATGCCATCTCGGCGAGCGGGTGTATTCAAATTATGTCCTTATTTGCTCAAAGTCTTTGAGGTACGCAGCCCAGTCTAGATCAGTAATCGGATTCGATCGATTCCACATCCGGCAGCAGCGGGGCCAAGTCCGGCAGCTCGTCCAGCGATTCGATGCCCAGCTGCTCCAGCAGCAGATCGGTGGTCTCGTAGAGGTGGGCGCCACCCGGTCCTGCGGCTGCGGTTTCTTCCTCCCCCTCGGCTGCCACCTCAACCTGTCGGATCAGCCCGCGCAGCGCCAACGTCCGCATCACGCCATCGCAGTTCACCCCGCGCACCGCCGCGACCTGGGAGCGGGTCACCGGCTGTCGATAAGCCACCACGGCCAGGGTCTCCAAGGCAGCCCGAGACAGGCGCTGTTGGGTGCCTTGAAGGATCTTCGCCTCCACCACATCCGAGTTCTCGGGCCGGGTGTATAGGCGCCACAGCCCCTCGCGCTCCCGCAGGTCGAAACCGGAACCACGGGCGTCGAACTCCTCAGCGATCTGGCGCAGCACGTCCTCCACCTGGGAGCTATCCACACTGCAGGCCTCGGCGAGCTCCTCGGCAGCCACGGGCTCGTCGGAGACCAGCAGCAGGGATTCCACCCGGCTACGCAGCTGGGACACCGCGGGCAGGTGCAGGTGTTCTTCACTCATGGTCCAGGGCTCTCCTTCTCAGGTTCATCAGGGGGAATGTGGTGCTGGGGCTAATCCCAGTTCGACGCTGCGACAACCTGCGGATCCACGTCCAGGCCGGTCCAGGCCACCAGCATTTCCTCCAGCGGCGTGGGCTGTTCCACCCCAATGGCGCGGGCCTTGTACAACTCCAGCAGAGCGAGGAAACGGCCCACCACCACGATGGATTCCTCCGCGTCGCTAATCAGCGAGTCAAAGTTCACCCACTTATTCTCCCCCGCGATCTTCAGCGTGTTGAGGATCTTGCCGGCCTGCTTCGGCACCGAGACCGCAGGCGCGTGGACGTGGCCGGTCTGCACCCCCTCCGGACGGGGCCGGAAGACATGGGCGGCCAGCTCCGCGAAGCTCTCCTTCGTGTGCTTAATCTCCACCGGTGGCAGCAGATTGGCGTAGCGGTCCTCCAGAGAGAGCGCCACCGGATAGCTGCGAGCCGCACCCCGCTGCCACTCAGCGAAGAGATCCGCGACTTGCTTATAGGCCTTGTACTGCAGCAGGCGGGCGAACAGAAGGTCGCGGGACTCCAGCAGCTCCAGGTCGGCCTCGTCGTCGACCTCGCCGCGAGGAACCAGACGGGCGGCCTTCAAATCCAGCAACGTGGAAGCAACGAGCAGGAACTCCGTGACCTCATCCAGGTCCTCAGCGGACTGAGACAGACCCCGGGTATAGGCGATGAACTCGTCGGTGACCTCGGCCAGCGCGATCTCCGTGATATCCAGCTTGTGCGAGTGAATCAGCTGGAGCAGCAGGTCGAAGGGGCCGTCGAAGTTCGCGAGCGCGACCCGGAACCCCGTGAGCTCCGGTTGCTGGGAATCTGTCACGCGAACCTACTTTTCTGCCACCACGCTGACCAGCGCGGGGCGTGGCCTAGTGCTGCTCGGCGACCCGCTGGATGACCTCCGCCGCGAGGTTGCGGTACTGGATCGCACCGGAGGACTTCGGGGCCCACGTGCTGATCGGCTCGCCGGCCACAGAGGTCTCCGGGAAGCGGACGGTGCGGGTGATGACCGAGTCGAAGACCTTGTCCCCGAATGCCTCAACGAGGCGCTCCATGACCTCGCGGGCATGCAGGGTGCGGCGATCGAACATGGTCACCAGGATGCCCAGGACTTCGAGCTTGAAGTTAAGGCGGTCACGCACCTTCTCGACCGTGTCCATCAGCAGCGCAAGGCCGCGCAGGGAGAAGTACTCGGACTCCACCGGGATCATCACGGAGTCTGCACAGGAGAGCGCGTTGACGGTGAGCAGGCCGAGCGAAGGCTGGCAGTCGATGATGATGAAGTCGTAGTCCTTCATCACCGGGCGCAGGGCTCGCGCAAGCGCCTGCTCGCGGCCGACCTCGTTGACGAGCTGGATCTCCGCAGCGGAGAGGTCGATGTTCGCAGGAACCAGGTCGAGGTTCTCGACACCGCTGGGCAGGATGGCGTCGAAAATGGAGGAGGAATTGTCGACGAGGAGGTTGTGGACGGTGACGTCCAGCTCCTCGTGGCTGATCCCCAGGCCGGCAGACAGCGCGCCCTGCGGGTCGAGGTCGACGAGGAGAACTTTACGACCGAACTCCGCGAGTGCAGCACCCATGTTGATCGTCGAGGTGGTCTTGCCGACCCCACCCTTCTGATTACACATGGCGATGATGGTCGCAGGCCCATGAGAGGACAGCGGCTCCGGGTCTGGCAGCGGGCGCATGGGGCGCCCCGTGAGCCCGAGTTCTTGCTCGGGCTTATCGAAAAGCGCGTCGGAGCTCTGCACTGTCAAGCCCTCTCCCTTGTCTAACGGTCATTTTAGAGCGCGGTTGGCGCTCCCACTACACATAGATTACGCGTAGATTACGCCGGTGCAATTCCCTCCACCCCATTTTTCGCAGGCTTTTCGGCCAGGTCAGTTGAGTTCAAAGCCAAGGTTGATACTAGGCAAGGCTTAAGCCTTGAAAGGTCTCTAGTTCGAGCGCGGGTGGCTCTCCGACCATGCCTCCCGAAGGTGGTCCGGGCTCACCTTCGTATAGATCTGGGTGGTCACCACATTGCTGTGGCCGAGCAGTTCCTGCACCACGCGGATGTCCGCCCCGCCCTCCAAGAGGTGCGTGGCAAAAGAGTGCCGGAAGCTGTGCGGACTCACCCCAGCGACCCCGGCCTTCTCACTGACCGACGAGACCATGTTGAACGCCGACTGACGCCCCATCCGCCCGCCATTGCGGTTGAGAAACAGCGCCGCCGAACCCTTCTTGTTGAATGCCGGACGGACCCGCACCAGGTAGTGCTGCAACGCATCCAGCGCCGGATCCCCCACCGGGACGACCCGTTCCTTCGAACCCTTGCCCCGGACGATGATGAGCTTCTCGGTCGGGTCCACGTCGTCGACGTCCAGCCCCAGCAGCTCGCTGACGCGCGCGCCGGTGGAGTACAGCATCTCCAGCAACGCGCGGTCGCGGATCTGGATAAGCGACGCGGCGTCGTCGTTCGGGCAGGATTCCAGGATCGCGGTCACCTCGGCGATGCTGAGCGCCTTCGGGATGCTCGCCGCCTGACCGGGGCGCGCGACGTCGTCCGCGACGTCCCCTTCGGTGACACCTTCGCCAGTCAGGAAGCGGTGGAAGTTCCGCACCGCCGCAAGAATTCGTGCACGCGTGGAGGCCGCCAGCCCCTCCCCTTTGGCCAGCGAGGCCATGAAGGACTCGATATCCCCCGTATTCAGCTCGGTCACGCTGCGCGCGCCCAGCCACGCCAGGTAACGGTCCGTGTCCCGACGGTAGCTATCCAGCGTGTTGCGGGAGAGGTTCCGCTCCAGTCGGAGGTGTCGCAGCCACCGTTCCCGGTGCTGCAGGTTCGCCTCCTGCGCGTCCGCCGTCACCGACGCCGCCTGCGCCTAGTTCTTACCGACGGTGGCGGCCTTGGCGTTGGTCGCCGCGCCGTAGTGGCCAGCGTCTCCGCCAGCCTGTTCCTTCAGCGCTCGCACCGCAGTGATGCGGCCCGCACTGCGCTGGACGTTGTCCACCGTGGACAGCTTCTCGGCATAAGCCCGCTCGTTGCGCACGATGCCCAGCGCGGCCTTCTTATCCGCACTGCCGGACTCGCCCACCAGCACCGCGCCCGGCATCTGGCTATCCAGGCCGGCAGCGAAATCAGCGATGAACTGCGCGCCGTAACCCGACTCATCGGCGGTCACGCCCTTGTTGGTCACGATCAGGGCCAGGTCCACGCCCTCGTCGCCAAGGTCTGCGGGCTTCTTCAGCACCCCGTTTTTCTCCAGTGCACCGAAGACGACGGCCCGGTCCGAGGCGCTGGCGGTTCCCCCGCCGCGGTTGCCCTCGCTAGCACCCTCGCGACCCTCACCGCGATCGCGGTTCTGCTCGCCCTCCGCGGACTTCTCAGCCTTCGGCAGCGTCGAGCTCAGCGCAGCACCCAGCAGTTGGCCGGTGTGCATGCCCGGGCTTAGCACCTCCTCGCTGAGCTGGGCGCCCGCGGGCAGGCTGTTGGCCGCCACGGACTTCAGCTTGTCGCCCTTCTCCGGGTTCAGCATCTCCTCGGTCACCGGCAGTGGGGTGACCTCCGCCCCCGCCTTGTCCACCAGCCAGCGCAGTCGATCAACGGTCTCGCGGTCGGCGTCCGGGAAAGAGATCAGCGCGACCGTCTTCCCCTCCAGCTCACCGGCAACAGCCTTCGCAGCCAGCCCAGCGACGACGTCATCCGAAGCCTGGGCATCACGATCCGCGGCGTCGGCGTCCTCGCGGGCAGCGGTGAGCTCCTGGGCGCTCGTCCCCGCACCACCGGCAGCCCCCGGAACGTTCGGGGCCAGCACGTAAACCCCGCCCAGTACGCCAAGGGCAATGCCGAAGCCGAGGCCGGCAATCGTTCCAGACTTACTCACGAGCGACTCCCTAGTTCTTAAACAGGCCCTGCACGCTGAGTGCCAGGTTATTCCACGAATCGATCAGGTTATCCACGAACCCAGCATCGCCAGAGAAGCCGGCGATGAGGATGATCACCAAGATCGCGGCCAGCACGCCGATCAGCGCCCACAGCCACCCGGAGCCGGACTTCGAGACGCGGTAAAGCTCGGCGATGGAGCTGGCGTCCACGAACTTCGGACCAACGCGCAGGCGGGATAGCAGAGCGGACGGGGTGTCCTCAGATTCCGTCTCAGAAAAGACGCGATCCAGGTCCCACTTCTCGCCGAGGTGAACCACCATCGACGCGCCGTGGTAGTCGGCCAGCAGCAGCGCCAGGTCGGTCGGGTTCTTCGTCGCCGCCGGGAAGGTCATCGCGCCGACGCCGAGATCCTGGATACGCTCCAGGCCCTGCGCGTAGCCGTCCGCCTCCGCGGGAAGGACGACGGTCGCGCCGGAACGCAGCGATTCGGAACCGATGTTTTCCGGGTTACCGACGATGACGGCCGGGCGGTAGCCCAGCTCCAGCAGTTCGTCAGCGGCGGACTCGATCGCGACGATGATCGGGTCGTACTCGCGCAGGAAGAAGCGCAGGTCGCGCAGCTGGTCCTTCAAATCCGGCAGCGGGCTGATCACCATGACCTTGCGGTCCACCATGTCCACGTCGACGTCCGGGATGCCCAGGCCGTCGATCAGCAGTGGGGACTCGGAGCGGGCGAGCTCCGCGGTATTGCCAGCCAGGGCGTCGAGGTGATCGCCGAGGGCCGAGCGGGCGTCATCGAAGCGCTGCATCGAGGCGTCCAGATCGAGGATCGCGCCGCTGCCGAGGGAACGATCGCCGTAGTAGAGGTGCCCGCCCTCCAGGCGGCCCTTCTTACCGTTCTTGACCTTCTCGGTGATCTCCGGATCCACATTCTCCACGAGCTCGATGCCTGCGTCGAGCAACATCTGCGGACCAAAGTTTGGCACCTGACCAGTGGTGAACTGGGCGGTATTGACCACCCCGGCCACGCCGGCGTCGATGAAACGCTGCGCGGTGGCGCGGTTAATATCCGGAGCAGAAATGACGACGATATCCCCCTCGGAGATCTTCGTCTTAGACCAAGCTTTGGGGCCGGTGAGGTTCCGGGTAGCCCCGGTAATGCCAGGTTTTTCTGATCGGGAAAACATCATGCGTACCATTTTGCTGCTTAACCGCTGGATTCTCGGTTAGGCGCGCCGATGTTTTAGTGCTTCTTCGCCTCCACAGCCATCGCCATGAGCTCCTCGGCGTGGGCCCGGCCCGTATCGGACTCCAGGCCCGCGAGCATGCGGGCGAGCTCCGCCACCCGCTCCTCCTCGCTCAGTGTGCGCACGCTCGAGGAGACGGTCGTGGAGCTGGCGGTCTTATCCACGTAGATATGAGCATCCGCGAAGGCAGCGACCTGCGGCAGGTGCGTCACCACGATCACCTGGTTCTCGCGGGCAAGCGCAGCCAGGCGGCGCCCGATCTCCACCGCGGCCTTCCCGCCCACGCCCGCGTCAACCTCGTCGAAGACCATCGTGCGCCCGCTACTGGCCAGGATCACCTCGATGGCGAGCATGATGCGGGAAAGCTCACCACCGGACGCGCTGGAGCCCAGCGCGGTGCGGTGCCCGCCCTGGACCAACTGGAACTCGCACTCGTCGAGGCCCTGTGGGTTCGGGTCCACCCGCTTGAGGTCCACCTCGACGCTGGCGTGCATGTGCAGCCCCGAGATCTCCTCGGTGACCGCCTTGCCGAACTCCTTGGCTGCTTTTTCACGCGCGGCGGAGAGCTTACGGCCGACCTTGAGCATCGCCGCCTCCTTCTCCGCGACCTGCTTGGCGAGCTCCGCCAGCGCATCGTCGGAGACATCGAGCGTGGCGAGCTTCTCGCGAGCCTCGTCTCGCCAGGCGATCGCACCATCCACGTCCACCGCGAAACGGCGCAGCTGGCGGAGTTCCTGCTGGCGCTCCAGCAGCTCCTCCAGCTCTTCGGGATCGGGAATATCCACCAGCTCTTGGCCCAGGTCCAGTGCAATATCCGAGAGCAGGGAGTTGACCTCCCCGATGCGCTCGGCAAGCTCCGCCAACTTCGCGTCGCCGCCCTGCAGCTCGGACTGCGCCTGGCCGAGCAGATCATTGGCTCCGCTGGACAACTCCCCCTCGCCCAGCTCCTCGCCGCCATCGATGAAGGAGATGGCGCGCTGCAGGGCGGAACGGACGTCGCTGGCGTCCTGCAGGCGAGAGATCCGGGACTTGAGGAACTCGTCCTCGCCCGGCTCCGGGTCGATCTCGTCGATGACCTCCAGGGCGCGTTGCAGGGTCTCGGCCTCCAGGGCCAGCTCCCGGCGATCCTTCGTGCGGGTTTCCAGCTCCTTCGCCGCAGCCAGCCACTCGCGTCGCAGCACGGCGAACTCGGTGGCCTGGCCCGTCAGGCCCGCGAATTCATCAATCGCAGCGAGCTGCTTCGTGGAATCTTTGAGCTGCAACTGGTCGTTCTGCCCATGGATGGTGATGACCTCCGCGGCGAACTGCCCCAGCACGCCCGCGGCGACCGTTTTTCCAGCGAGGTGCGCCCGGGAACGCCCGGACGCGGACACCGTCCGGGAGGCGATGTACTCCCCCTCGTCAGAGTAGCCCCCGAACTCAGAGACGATCTCCTCGACGCGTTCCTGAACTGCCGGGTCATCGTGGGAAAAGACCCCCTCCACGCTGGCACGCTCCGAACCAGCTCGCACCTTCGAGGCATCCGCCCGGTGCCCCGAGAGCAAACGCAGGCTGCTGACCACCATCGTTTTGCCGGCACCCGTTTCACCGGTGACGACAGTCAGTCCGCTGGCGAACTCGGCGGTGGCTTCTTCGATCACACCGAGGTTGGTGATGTGTAGGTCGTGGAGCATTCCAGAAAAGTCGCTTCTTGAGGTTTTGGGGACTCCCGGTCGTCGGGGTGAGTGAACTACTAGTGGCGTGGGCCGCGCCAACCGGTGATCGGCAGGCGGAACTTGTGCACCAGGCGGTCCGTGAACGGCGCCTGATCCAGGCGCACCCAGCGCACAGACTGCGGGCCGCGGCGGATCTCCACGCGCGCCCCTGGCGGCATGTGAATCTGACGGAAGCCATCCATCACCGCGGTAGCCGGCGAGGTCTCCGGGTTCGTCTCCACGGCGACGGAGGAATTCGGGGACACGACCAGCGGGCGGGAGAACAGCGTGTGGGCGTTGGACGGGACGACCAGGATGGCGTCCAGCTCGGGCCACAGCACCGGGCCACCGGCGGAGAACGCATAAGCGGTGGAGCCAGTCGGCGTCGATACCAGGACACCGTCACAGCCGAAGGAAGACACCGGGCGTTCGTCGACCTCGAGGATCGAGTCGAGCACGCCCTGGCGGTTCAGGTTCTCCACCGAGCACTCGTTGAGCGCCCAGCCGGTGCCGAGCACGCGGCCGTCCATATCGCGGACGGTAATCGACAGGGTCATGCGGTCTTCCACGCGGTAATCGTGCGCGATGACGCGCTCGATGGCCTCGGCGAGGGACTCCTGCTCCCACTCCGCGAGGAAGCCAATGTGGCCCATGTTGATGCCCAGCACGGGCACATCCGCGGAGTGCGCGATATCGGCTGCGCGCAGGAAGGTGCCGTCGCCGCCAAGGACGAGCACCATCTCGACCCCCTGCGCGGCCTCGCGGGTGTGTCCGAAACGTGGGAAGCGCCCCAGGATCTCGTGCCGGGCCACGGGAGCTGGATCGGCGGTTGCCATCACGCGGACGTTGATTCCGCCCTCGTGGAGTTGGGATGCCGCTTCGGCGGCCATGCCCAGGTTCTCATGCACCCCGGTGTGGGCGACGAGCAGCACCTCGCGCTGCTTCTCCTCACCAGGCGACTGGTTCTCGGCCTCCTGCTTGGGGGCCTCGTTGGCAGCCGTCACTGTGGTCCCTCCTTCACCGCCGTGGACACCATGGCCTCAAGTGTATCCATCGTTGGCGCCTGCTTTCCCCCATCTTTGGAAAGCCAGAGGAAATACTCCACGTTCCCGCTAGGTCCGGGAAGCGGAGAGGCAACGACGGCCTTCGTTGATAGACCATACTTCAAAGCCTCCCGCGCCACGTCGAGGGTCACCTCCGCGCGCAGCTCCGGGGAGCGCACGACCCCGCCGGGGCCCAGCCGGTTCTTGCCCACCTCGAACTGTGGCTTGACCATCGGCAACAGATCCGCACCCTCGGCCATGCACTCGGCGATGGCGGGGAGGACCAGCTTGATGGAGATGAAGGAGAGGTCCCCGACCATGACGTCCGCGGGGCCACCGATCGCTTCCGGGGTCAGCGTGCGGACGTTGGTGCGGTCCATCACGGTGACGCGGGGGTCGTTCTGCAGCCGCCAGATCAGCTGCCCGTAACCGACGTCCACCGCGAGCACTTCGCTAGCACCGCGGTCGAGGGCGACGTCCGTAAAACCACCGGTCGAGGCGCCGGCGTCGAGGACGCGTTTGCCTTCCAGGCTCAGCCCCTGCGGTTCGAAGGCGGCCAGTGCGCCGAGGAGCTTATGCGCCCCGCGGGAGGCCCAGTGATCCTCCTCAGACTCCGCGACCCGGATCGAGACCTCGGCATTCACGCCGGTCGCGGGCTTCTGGGCGAGCATGCCGTTGACCTGCACGCGGCCTTCCTTGATCATCTTCTGCGCCTGTTCGCGGGAGCGTGCGATCTTGCGGCGCACGAGTTCTGCATCGAGGCGTTGAAGCCGCTGACCTTTTTTTCGCCACCTGTGTGCTTTCCTTCTTCTTCCGCTGCTGGGTTCGACGGTGCTGGTTGTTTTCCGCGTCCTTTTTAGGACGCCGACATCGGGGGTTTAGCCCTGCCCGAGAGCCTTGCTGATCAGGCTGTGGGCTTGCTCCAGCATCTCGGCTTCCTCGGTGCCCTCCAGCCGCTGGCTGAGCAGCTCGTCGATATTCTCGGCGAGGTGATCGGCCTGTGCCTCCGGCGAGTTCGGGGTCGGCCCGCCCGCCTGGGCGGGCATGTGGCTGCCTGGTGTCGGTGCCGATCCTCGTGTGGGCTGGGGGTGCTGCATAGTGCTGTAGTTTAGTCCCGCCATGCTGCGATGGCGTCGGCGGCCAGTGGATCGTTTCCGATAATCCGAAGCTGATCTCGGGTGGTCCCGGCGTCCAGCAGCTCCCAGGCGAGCGGGGCGGCTGCCGCGAGCGCTGCCGCAGCGGTGAGCTGCTCGGGGGTGGCGAAGCTAGTGTCTGTTCCCTGTCCGTCGGCGGGGTTTTCGCCGGCGGTGACGGTGACCGTGTGCGGCTCGGTGACCTCGGCCGTCCAACCGCCGAGCTCCTCGCTGAGATTGGCGCGGATGTGGGTCGGCCGGTGCTCGGTGTGGATCACGTCCCAATGGGTGGAGACCCCGGTGAGCACCATCAGGGTGTCCATCTCGGCGGCGCGTCCACCAGCGATGTCAGTGTCCAGACGATCGCCGACGACCAGTGGCGCACTAGCCCCCGCCTTGCGTGCTGCAACGTGGAACATCGCGGGCTGCGGCTTGCCTGCGCTCAAGGGCCGCACCCCGGTGGCGCTGACGACAGCGGCCACCATAGACCCGTTACCGACCAGGAAGCCGCGGGACGAGGGCAGCGTCGTATCCAGGTTGCTGGCGATGTAGCGAGCGCCGCGGGTGATCGCGAGCGTGGCCTCGGAAAGCCGAGCCCAGTTGTTCTCCGGGCTGTGGCCCTGCAGCACCACGTCGGGCGAGTCGTCGGCGGAGTCCGTGAGTTCGAACCCTGCCTCCTGGGTGAGATCGCGGAGGCTCTGGCTGCCCACGACGAGCGCCTTCAGCGGGCCTGCACCGGGGCGTTCCTGCGCCATTGTTTCGGCTGCCAGCGTTGCTGCGGCCTGCGCGGAGGTCAGGACCTCGGAGGGGATTGCACTAATGCCGAGGCTGCCCAGGTGTTCCACGACCTCCTCAGGACTGCGCGAGGCGTTATTAGTCACGAAGACCCTGCCCCGGTCAGCAATGCCCTCGACCGCGCCGGGGATCAGTTTATCCCCGGCGAAAACGGTGCCGTCGAGGTCGAGCAGGAGGGTGTCGTAGCGGCTGAGCAGCTCAAGCATGGCTACTTCTCCTCGCTGCTCTCCGCGCCAGCATCGTTGCCATTGCTCTCGCCGGTACCCTCATTGAGCTCCGCGATGCGCTTCTCGGCGTCGAGCACCTCTTCAGTATCGAGTTCGTTGGCCTTGGTAAACCACTGGATGGCATCGGCCGTGCGACCGGCCCGTGCGAGTGCATCGGCGTACGCGTAGGTCACGCGCAGCTTGGTGACGTCTGGAGCGTCGGCAGCGTCGAGTTCCTCCTCGAGGGCGACGATGGCCTCCTCGTAACGGTCAAGGTCCTGGTAAGCACCGGCCACCACCATGGCGAGCTCAACGCGGGTCTCCGGGTCGAGCTCCTCGGGACGGTACTCGCCGGCCACTCCCAGCGTCTTCTCCGGTCGTCCGAGCGCGCGCTCAGCGTCGGCAAGGACGGCAATCAGACCTGGGCCACCCTGCATGCGACGAGCAGCGCGCAGCTCAGAGATGGCTTCCTTCCACTCTCCAGCGTGGTAGGCAGCGATGCCGTTGGTTTCGCGGGCTACTGCCACGCGGCCAGCACGGTCCTTGGCGGCACGCGCGTGTTCGAGGGCCTTTTCGGTGTTCTCGTCCAGAAGGGTGGCGGCCATGATGAGGTGCTTGGCGACCATGTCTGCGTTATCGCGAGACAGGCTGCGCAGCTCCTGGCGCACCTGTGGATCGAGGTCCTTGGGATCCACACCCTCCGGAATGCGGGGCTCTTTCATGCGGGCGTTGATGCGCTCCTCGCGGTAGCCAGAGCGCTGGGGCCCGGACTGACGTGCTCGGTTGGCCTGGCCACCACGGTTCCTGAAGTTCCCACCCCGCCGGTCGCCACCCTTGCGACGATCCCGGTCGAACTTCTTGCCCCCACCGTACGGACGGCCACCGCCCCGAGGGCCGCGTGGCTGGTCGCCATCACGGTCGTTATACCGGCCGTCGCGACGGTCATCGCGGTCCCGGTAGCGGTTGTCTCGCCGATCATCGCGGTCGCGGTAACGGTTACCTCCGCGGCGTTCCCCGCGGTCAAAGTCACGGTCACGGTTATTTCCGCGACGGTTGTCGTCGGAGTTACGGTGCCTGCGGGGCTTGAAGTTTCCGTCTCGCTGGTTGCGGGGACGGTGACCTCGATCGCCGCGGCTTTGGTATTCCGACATTGAACCCTTCTTTCACAGACTCTGTGGACTGCTCACACGATATCACCCCGGGTGGACGGGGTTTTTAGGCAATAAAAAAAGTGGTGGTGCGACGGGCTGTCGATCATCACCCGTACAAAACGGGAACAACCAACAACACGTCGCACCACCACTATGAAAGTTTAATGCCGGCGGCGTCTTACTCTCCCACACCCTCCCAGGTGCAGTACCATCAGCGCAGGTAGGCTTAGCTTCCGGGTTCGGAAAGGGACCGGGCGTGACCCCACCGCAAAAACCACCGACAAACACAACAGAATAACACACACCCAACCACACCCACAACAGGCGTGTGGTGTGCCGTGTCATTCCAGACACTGCATAACAGACGCGAGCACTTCATCCTCATAGAAGTTCACATTGTGTGCGCTTCACACAACCAACCCAAAAGGCAATTGTGTGGTTTGTTACACGTCGGCCAATTAGTACCAGTCACCTCCACACCTCACAGTGCTTCCAGATCTGGCCTATCAACCCCATCATCTCTAGGGAACCTCAAAAGAAACCTCATCTCGAAACAGGCTTCCCGCTTAGATGCTTTCAGCGGTTATCCCTCCCATACGTAGCCAACCAGCCATGCCACGGGCGTGACAACTGGCGCACCAGAGGTATGTCCAACCCGGTCCTCTCGTACTAGGGTCAGCCTTTCTCAAGTTTCAACGCGCGCGGCGGATAGAGACCGAACTGTCTCACGACGTTCTAAACCCAGCTCGCGTGCCGCTTTAATGGGCGAACAGCCCAACCCTTGGGACCGACTCCAGCCCCAGGATGCGACGAGCCGACATCGAGGTGCCAAACCATCCCGTCGATATGGACTCTTGGGGAAGATCAGCCTGTTATCCCCGGGGTACCTTTTATCCGTTGAGCGACACCACTTCCACAAGTAGGTGCCGGATCACTAGTCCCGACTTTCGTCCCTGCTCGACCTGTCAGTCTCACAGTCAAGCTCCCTTGTGCACTTACACTCAACACCTGATTACCAACCAGGCTGAGGGAACCTTTGGGCGCCTCCGTTACACTTTAGGAGGCAACCGCCCCAGTTAAACTACCCACCAGGCACTGTCCCTAACCCAGATCATGGGCCGAGGTTAAGATATTCAATACGATCAGAGTGGTATTTCAACAACGACTCCACACCCACTAGCGTGAGCGCTTCACAGTCTCCCACCTATCCTACACAAACCGAACCGAACACCAATACCAAGCTATAGTGAAGGTCCCGGGGTCTTTTCGTCCTGCCGCGCGTAACGAGCATCTTTACTCGTACTGCAATTTCGCCGGGCCTGTGGTTGAGACAGCAGAGAAGTCGTTACGCCATTCGTGCAGGTCGGAACTTACCCGACAAGGAATTTCGCTACCTTAGGATGGTTATAGTTACCACCGCCGTTTACTGGGGCTTAAATTCTCCGCTTCGCAACAAAAAATGTTGCTAACGGGTCCTCTTAACCTTCCAGCACCGGGCAGGCGTCAGTCCGTATACATCGACTTAACCGTCTTCGCACGGACCTGTGTTTTTAGTAAACAGTCGCTTCCCTCTACTCTCTGCGACCACCACCAGCTCAACACGTCGTTCACCAGCAGTGGCCCCCCTTCTCCCGAAGTTACGGGGGCATTTTGCCGAATTCCTTAACCACAGTTCACCCGATCGCCTTAGTATTCTCTACCTGACCACCTGTGTCGGTTTACGGTACGGGCCATACATGCACTCACTAGAGGCTTTTCTCGACAGCATAGGATCACCAACATCCCCACAAACGGGTACGCATCACGCCTCACCCAAAAGCTGTACGGATTTACCAATACAGCGGGCCACACGCTTACACCACAATCCAATCAGTGGCTCGGCTACCTTCCTGCGTCACCCCATCGCTTGACTACAACAGATCAGGTCCCACGCATCCCAACACAACACACACAAAGTGCATGAAGCATCGTTCAGGGCGGTTAGTATCACTGCTTCACCATTGGTCGCACACATACGGGTACGGGAATATCAACCCGTTAACCATCGACTACGCCTGTCGGCCTCGCCTTAGGCCCCGACTCACCCTGGGAAGATTAACTTGACCCAGGAACCCTTAGTCATCCGGCGGATGAGTTTCCCACTCATCATTCGCTACTCATGCCTGCATTCTCACTCGCATAACCTCCAGCACTGGGTTACCCCGCACCTTCAACGGATCACACGACGCTCCCCTACCAACCCAACACACAATGTTGAGTTCCGCGGCTTCGGCGGTGTACTTGAGCCCCACTACATTGTCGGCGCAAAACCACTCGACCAGTGAGCTATTACGCACTCTTTCAAGGATGGCTGCTTCTAAGCCAACCTCCTGGCTGTCTAAGCGATCCCACATCCTTTTCCACTTAGTACACTCTTAGGGGCCTTAACCGGCGATCTGGGCTGTTTCCCTCTCGACAACGAAGCTTATCCCCCGCTGTCTCACTGCCGCGCTCTCACTTCACAGTATTCGGAGTTTGGCTGATGTCGCTAAGATAGTAGTCCCGCTAAACCAACCAGTAGCTCTACCTCCATGAAGAAACACACGACGCTGCACCTAAATGCATTTCGGGGAGAACCAGCTATCACGAAGTTTGATTGGCCTTTCACCCCTACCCACAACTCATCCCCTCAGTTTTCAACCTAAGTGGGTTCGCGCCTCCACGACGTCTTACCATCGCTTCACACTGGTCATGGGTAGATCACTCCGCTTCGGGTCCAGGACATGCCACTCAAAACACACTAGTTAGTATTCGCTTTCGCTACGGCTACCCCACCAGGGTTAACCTCGCGACATGCCGCTGACTCGCAGGCTCATTCTGCAAAAGGCACGCCATCACCCCACAAAAAGGGCTCTGACGGATTGTAAGCACACGGTTTCAGGTACTATTTCACTCCCCTCACGGGGTACTTTTCACCATTCCCTCACGGTACTCAATACACTATCGGTCACAACAAGTATTCAGGCTTACCGAGTGGTCCCGGCAGATTCACAGCAGATTCCACGAGCCCGCTGCTACTCGGGAAAAATTGTCAACGCACACATTGCATGCTTTCACGTACCGGACTCTCACCGTCTACGGCAGGCCATTCCAAACCACTTCCGCTAACACACAACACACACGCGGGCCATGGCAGCAGCCCACAACAAAATCCCACAACCCCACACACGCAACCCCTGCCAGGTATCACACGCATATGGTTTAGCCATCATCCACGTTCGCTCGCCGCTACTAGCAGAATCATTATTATTTTCTTCTCCTGCGGGTACTGAGATGTTTCACTTCCCCGCGTTACCACCACACCACCTATGCATTCAGTGATGGGCGACCACACATAACCGTGGCCAGGTTTCCCCATTCGGACACCCTCGGATCAACGCTCTATTGGCAACTCCCCGAGGCCTATCGTGGCCTTACACGTCCTTCATCGGCTCATTGTGCCAAGGCATCCACCGTGCGCCCTTAAAAGTAACAAATCAAACACTAAGACACACACAAACACACACCACAAACGGTGCGCATCAGGTGAACAACAAAATCACAAGAAATTAGATACTCGCGTCCACTATACAGTTCTCAAACAACACGAACACCACCCACACAACCAACCACCACGGTCAGTCACACAGGACAGCATCCCAACAGGAACAACAACACATGCCATTCCAGACACCCAACAACGCAACAAACCAAACAACACAACCCGGAAACACAACAACACACACCAACAACCAACCGGTCACTGGCGGACACGCAAGCAAACCCCCATCAAAAGGGTTTCTAATGCCCACGATTCACCCACAAACAAATAAACAAAAACTCCTTAGAAAGGAGGTGATCCAGCCGCACCTTCCGGTACGGCTACCTTGTTACGACTTCGTCCCAATCGCCGATCCCACCTTCGACAGCTCCCTAACAAGTTTAGGCCACTGGCTTCGGGTGTTACCAACTTTCATGACGCGACGGGCGGTGTGTACAAGGCCCGGGAACGTATTCACCGCAGCGTTGCTGATCTGCGATTACTAGCGACTCCGACTTCATGGAGTCGAGTTGCAGACTCCAATCCGAACTGAGGCCGACTTTCAGGGATTAGCTCCACCTCACGGCATCGCAACCCACTGTATCGACCATTGTAGCATGTGTGAAGCCCTGGACATAAGGGGCATGATGATTTGACGTCATCCCCACCTTCCTCCGAGTTAACCCCGGCAGTCTCTTGTGAGTCCCCACCACAACGTGCTGGCAACACAAGACAAGGGTTGCGCTCGTTACGGGACTTAACCCAACATCTCACGACACGAGCTGACGACAACCATGCACCACCTGTACACCAGCCCCGAAGGGAAACTACATCTCTGCAGCGATCCGGTGTATGTCAAGCCCAGGTAAGGTTCTTCGCGTTGCATCGAATTAATCCACATGCTCCGCCGCTTGTGCGGGCCCCCGTCAATTCCTTTGAGTTTTAGCCTTGCGGCCGTACTCCCCAGGCGGGGCGCTTAATGCGTTAGCTACGGCACGGAAATCGTGAAAAATCCCCACACCTAGCGCCCACCGTTTACGGCATGGACTACCAGGGTATCTAATCCTGTTCGCTACCCATGCTTTCGCTCCTCAGTGTCAGTAACTGCCCAGAGACCTGCCTTCGCCATCGGTGTTCCTCCTGATATCTGCGCATTCCACCGCTACACCAGGAATTCCAGTCTCCCCTACAGCACTCCAGTTTGCCCGTATCGCCTGCACGCCCGGAGTTAAGCCCCGGAATTTCACAGACGACGCGACAAACCACCTACGAGCTCTTTACGCCCAGTAATTCCGGACAACGCTCGCACCCTACGTATTACCGCGGCTGCTGGCACGTAGTTAGCCGGTGCTTCTTATCCAGGTACCGTCACCCGAAGGCTTCTTCCCTAGCGAAAGAGGTTTACAACCCGAAGGCCGTCATCCCTCACGCGGCGTCGCTGCATCAGGCTTCCGCCCATTGTGCAATATTCCCCACTGCTGCCTCCCGTAGGAGTCTGGGCCGTGTCTCAGTCCCAATGTGGCCGTCCACCCTCTCAGGCCGGCTACCCGTCGTCGCCTTGGTAGGCCATTACCCCACCAACAAGCTGATAGGCCGCGGGCTCATCCTCCACCGAAAAAACTTTCCACCAACCACACTAAAGATTGGTCCTATCCGGTATTAGACCCAGTTTCCCAGGCTTATCCCGAAGTGAAGGGCAGATCACCCACGTGTTACTCACCCGTTCGCCACTCGAGTACCCCTGCAAGCAGGGGCCTTTCCGTTCGACTTGCATGTGTTAAGCACGCCGCCAGCGTTCGTCCTGAGCCAGGATCAAACTCTCCATAAAAGCCATGAGGCCCAAACAATGAAGAGCCAACATCAACTGGCTAAACAAAAAATAATAAAAGAACTACTGACAAGAAATTAACATCGTCACTCAGAAACACATGACAACAATCCTTGATAAGTAGACACGAAAACCACACCAAACAAAACGTCCAGCGTAGCTTCAGGCGTATTCACAACCAATCACCACACACAAATGTGTCGAGCTGGTTATGCACCACATTTAACGACCATCACTACACAACAAACCATTGTGTAGACACCTGCATCAAGGACCTTTTCGCAAAGCCCCCGAAACACACTAAACAGTGCATCAAGCGACAGTCGGTGGCATGAACAACACCCACGTATCAACCACTCCCCACCACCAATTAACGGTGGCGCGTCAGAGTAGACTGCATCATCATGTTCCAAGTCATGTATAAAAAATCAAACAAATTCCACACACACAATGTGTGTCAGAACCGTTGATCTGCTTGGTTCATCACGCTATTGAGTTCTCAAACAACATATGCACACAACAATCCACAACCACAACACTGTGGCGCTTCACGTTGAGGCGGATTCCGAGCTTATCACCCACATGAACCAGAAGCAAACCGGAGAAAAACTCACGATCACTCACCGTTCACCAAAGCTTGGTGATAAGAAAACAAGACCGAAGGGAAATCCAACCACCCGGCATCAGCGCCGTCGGCCTTGCAGATCAATAATCTACACACACCCCACAACAAACACAAAACCCCAGGTGGAAGCAGGAAACCCGGGCATCGTTATGGTCAATGATGCCCGGGTTTGTTCAACAGCTTCGGCGCTCACACCAAGAACGGCGCAGCGCTGCTCGCCTAGGAGCTGATCTTCGCGCCGGCGAAGTTCTTCTTCCCCTTACGCAGCACCAGCCAACCGCCAACCAGAAGGTCCTCCACAGAGACGGTCCACTCGGCGTCGTCGATGCGCTCGTTATTTACGTACGCACCGCCCTCCTTAATGGTTCGGCGGGCCGCACCATTGGACTTCTCCAGACCAGCGGCGACGAGCAGCTCGACGAGGCTTGCACCAACAGCACCCTCCGCGACCGTCGTCTCCTGCAGAGCTGCGGCAAGAGTCTGCTCGTCGAGGTGGCTCAGATCAGCCCGACCGAACAGTGCCTGGGCAGCCAGCTCGACCTTGCCGACGGCGTCCTCACCGTGAACCAGCGCCGTCATCTCCTGGGCGAGAACACGCTGCGCCTCCCGCTTGAACGGGCGCTCGGCGACCTCCACGGCAAGTCGGTCGATCTCCTCGCGGTCCAGGAAGGTGAACATGCGGAGGAACTTCACCACGTCGGCGTCGGCGGTGTTGAAGAAGTACTGGTACCAGCTGTACGGGCTCGTCAGCTCCGGATCGAGCCACAGGTTGCCGCCACCCGTGGACTTGCCGAACTTCTTACCCTCAGAGTCCGTAACCAGCGGAACCGTCAGGCCGTGGACAGAATCCCCGTCCATACGACGGACAAGATCCACACCGGAGACGATGTTGCCCCACTGATCGGAGCCACCGACCTGCACGCAGACGTCGTGCTCGCGGTGCAGGTGAACGAAGTCATTCGCCTGCAGCAGCATGTAGGAGAACTCGGTGTAGGAGATGCCGTCGGCAGCGAGGCGACGCTTCACGGTGTCACGGGAAAGCATCGTGTTCAGCGAGAAATTCTTGCCCAGGTCGCGCAGGAAGTGGATGACGGACATGTTGCCGATCCAGTCAGCGTTATTGACCAACGTCGCGGGGTGCAGGTCCTTGCCCGACTCCTCGAGCTCAGCACTTCCCTCGAAGAGGAGGAAAGCGCGCAGCTGCTTCTTGATGTGTTCCACGTTCTCGGCGACCTGCTCCTCGGTCAGCATGGAGCGCTCGCCTACGTCGCGCGGGTCGCCGATCATGCCGGTGGCACCACCCGCCAGGGCGAAAGCCTTGTGCCCGGCCAGCTGGAAGCGACGCAGCAGGAGCAACGGCACGAGGTGGCCGGCGTGGAGGGAATCGCCCGTCGGGTCGAAGCCGCAGTAGACCGCGGTCGGGTTCTTCAGCTGCTCGCGAAGTTCATCAAGGTCGGTGGAGTCGGCGATCAGCCCGCGCCACTGCAGCTCGTCAACCAGGTTGGAGTTTTGAATCGTCTCGTTAGACATGTGTTTTCCTCAGTCAAAGATGTGTGATCGTTTTTAAGCTTCTGCCAGCGGCCAGTCGACCGCCTCATCGGTGAGCAGCACCGGAATGCCATCGGAGACCGGATAGGCACGCCCCAGCCGCGGGTTCACCAGATAGTCGCCGTGATCCTCCAGCGGCTGCTTATCTTGCGGGCAGGCGAGGATCTCCAGAAGCTTCGGATCAATCATGCGTCTCATTGTAGCGACATCTTTTCCTCCCGTTCGCTTGGCTACCCCTACCCGCTTTCTGCCCTCTCCCCTGTGTTCATTGCTGTTGTTTTAGGACGCCGCGCTCGCCTGGCTGCTGCTTCAGGTTCACTCATTGTTTGCGTGTCCGAAGCGTTCGCTATGGTGGGTGCCGTACCGAAATACGGGCGCCCCTGATGTGGCTGGGGCTGAGATCGCGCATGGCAGCGCGGAACCGTCTGAACCTGTCTGGTTAGCACCAGCGAAGGAAGTTGGAGGGGCTCTTTATGAGCGCGCAAAACGCAGATATTTACGCGTCCGAAATTCACCCAAAGCACCGTTACGAACCCCTGCGGGTCAACGGTCTCGAGGTGCCGCAGACCGCGATCGACCTGGACGATTCCCCCACTGGACCGAACGAGCCGGTGAAGATCTACCGCACCCGCGGTCCCTACGCGGAGCCGGAGGTGGGCCTGCCCGCGCTGCGCAGCGAGTGGATCCAGGAACGCGGTGACGTCGAGGAATACGAGGGCCGGAAGCGCAACCTGCTGGACGACGGCACCCGGGCCGCCAAGCGCGGCGCAGCCAGCGAAGAATGGCGTGGCGAGAAGCGCGCACCACTTCGAGCGAAGCAGGGGCAGCGCGTGACGCAGATGGCTTATGCCCGCCGCGGGGAGGTCACCCGCGAGATGGAGTTCGTCGCACTGCGCGAGAACTGCGACGTCGAGAAGGTACGCGCGGCGGTGGCCTCCGGCCGGGCGATCATCCCGAACAACGTCAACCACCCGGAATCCGAGCCGATGATCATCGGTAACCAGTTCCTCACCAAGATCAACGCCAACATCGGCAACTCCGCGGTGACCAGCTCCATCCGCGAGGAAGTGGACAAGCTGCGCTGGGCGACCCGTTGGGGCGCGGACACCGTCATGGACCTGTCCACCGGTAACGACATCCACACCACCCGCGAATGGATCCTGCGCAACTCCCCTGTTCCGATCGGCACCGTTCCGATCTACCAGGCACTGGAGAAGGTGGGTGGCGTGGCCGAGGACCTGACCTGGGAGATCTTCCGCGACACGGTCATCGAGCAGGCCGAGCAGGGCGTGGACTACATGACCGTGCATGCAGGCGTGCGCTTGCCGTTTGTGCCGCTGACATCCAAGCGTGTCACCGGCATCGTCTCCCGCGGCGGGTCGATCATGGCGGGCTGGTGCTTGGCCCACCACAAGGAGTCCTTCCTCTACGAGAACTTCGATGAGCTGTGCGAAATCTTCGCGGCCTACGACGTCGCGTTCTCCCTGGGTGACGGTCTGCGGCCAGGCTCCATCGCCGACGCCAACGACACCGCCCAGTTCGCGGAGCTGAAGACCATCGGCGAACTGTGCAAGCGCGCCTGGGATTACGACGTCCAGGTCATGATCGAAGGCCCGGGACATGTGCCGCTGAACAAGATCCAGATCAACAACGAGAAGGAAGAGGAATGGTGCGGGGGCGCGCCGTTCTATACCCTTGGGCCGCTGGTCACGGATATCGCACCGGGTTATGACCACATCACCTCCGCAATCGGCGCGGCGAACATCGCTGCCGGTGGCACCGCGATGCTGTGCTACGTCACCCCGAAGGAGCACCTGGGGCTGCCGAATAAGGACGACGTGAAGACCGGCGTGATCACCTACAAGCTCGCCGCGCACGCCGCAGACGTGGCCAAGGGCCATCCCGGCGCCCACGAGTGGGACGATGCCATGAGTAAGGCCCGCTTCGAGTTCCGCTGGCACGACCAGTTCGCGCTCTCGCTGGACCCCGACACCGCGCAGGCGTACCACGACGAGACGCTGCCGGCTGAGCCCGCGAAGACCGCTCACTTCTGTTCGATGTGTGGCCCGAAGTTCTGCTCGATGCGCATCAGCCAGGACATTCGCGACGAATTCGGCGACAAGATGGCCGCAGACCTGGGGCTACCAAGCATCGGCCAGCCCGAGGACGCAGCACATGCCGACGCGGACGTCCTCGCGGCAGTCGAGGCTGGCATGGACGAAAAGTCCGCTGAGTTCCTGGAACGTGGCGGGCAGATCTACTTGGAGGATGATGCGAGTGTGCAACACAGTTGATAACGGTGGGGACCAGCCGGGCGCAGGCCCGGCCCAGGGCGCGCAGGCGGTGACTCCCCGCGCACTAGACCCCCGGTCGCTGACCTGCTACCTCGTCACCGGTCGCATCCCAGACCTCGACTGGGACGAGGAGTGCGAGGAGATCACCCGGATCGCCGCTGAGGCAGCAGCCGGCGGTGCCGGGGTGATCCAGGTGCGCAGCAAGCCGATCACGGTGCGTCAGCTTACGGAGCTTTCCATCCGGATCGCAGCGGCAGTCGCCGAAACGAACCCGAGAACGTTGGTCCTCATCGACGACCGCGTGGACGTCGCCGCTGCCCTCATGACAGAGCACAACATCCACGGCGTGCACATCGGCCAAGACGACCTCGACCCGCGCCTGGCGCGCGCTGTGCTGGGAGACGACGCGATCATCGGGCTGACCACAGGCACCCTGGAACTGGTGGAGGACGCGAACGCCTACGCGGACGTCATCGACTACGTCGGTGCTGGGCCCTACCGCCCCACCCCGACGAAAAACTCAGGCCGCGATCCACTCGGGCTGGAAGGCTACCCTGCGCTGGTCACAGCCTCCGAGGTGCCGGTCGTCGCGATCGGAGACGTCCGCGCCGAGGACGCCGCAGATCTTGCTGCCACGGGTGTGGCTGGGTTGGCGATCGTCCGCGGAATCATGCAGGCCGAGGATCCGAAGGCCTATGCCGCAAGCGTGATTTCCCAGTTTTCGGGGGCCAACGAGCGTTAGATAGGGCCTATGAGCACACCCGGAACGAGAGCGCGCCGAGTCTTTATCAGCGTTGCTACCCTCCTGCTCACCGCGGGCTGGTCGGCGAATCACTTCGCGTCCGTGCTCGTGGCGCTGCGCGAGCAACTCAACCTGTCGCCGCTGCTGGTTAACGGCGCATATGGGATCTACGCGCTGGGTTTGGTGCCGAGCCTTCTTGTCGGCGGTGCGCTGGCCGACCGGTTCGGCGGACGTCTGGTGGCATTGGCGGGCTCGCTCATCGCGGTGGTGGGTAACAGCATCCTCATGCTCTTCCACGGGGCGCCTGGGCTGCTCACCGGCCGCTTCATCGTCGGACTGGGTGTAGGGCTTGTCGTCAGCGCGGGCACCGCGTGGGCGGCCCGGCTGAATGGAGCTGCGGGCTCGACTCTCGCTGGCATCGTTCTCACCTCAGGCTTCGCGCTGGGGCCGGTCATCTCCGGGCTCGCCGAGTTCGCATTCTCGCCACTCTGGCTGCCTTTTGTGCTGAGCATCATCGCCTCACTCATGGCCGTGGTGTTTTCGCTGCGCACTGGTGACATGCCCCGGCGGATCCTGGCCGTCGCGGAGGATCCGCAGGTCGATCCGAGTGCCTCATCCCGCAAGGCGCTGGCTACCTCGGTGCCGGTGGCGATGTGGGTCTTCGCGGCGATCACCACGGCCTTTGTGGGATTAGCCGCGCGGGTCGCTGAATACTTCGAGACCGGGGTATTCCTGCCTGGGATCGCCGCAGCGGTGGGCTTCGGCGCGGGCCTGGCGATCCAAGCGGCCGGGCGTCGCTGGGGCTGGGGCCCGGGATCCGGAGTGGTGGGCATCCTGTGCGCAGGGGCCGGTTTCCTCGTCGTCGCCCTCGGCGGCGAGGCCCCCTCACTGCCGCTATTCTTCCTGGCCACTGTGCTGCTCGGGCTCGGCTATGGCCTTTGCCTGCGCGACGGTCTACTGGACGTCAACGCCTACTCCCCTGCTTCGCACCGTGGCCGCGTCCTCGGGGCCTACTACGTCGCAACCTACGTGGGTTTCGCCCTGCCTCCGCTGATGCAGGTGCTGGAGCCGCGAGTGGGTCCGTCAGTCCCCTTCGCCGTTTTGACCGCCATCGCGGTGGCCGCTGCAGTGCTGCGCAGCTGGCAGATCCGAACTGGCTACCTTAACCGCACATGAGGCAGCCGAAGACCTTGTCCGTTTTCCGAGAAGCACTATCTACAACCGCGGGATGCGCTTCTGCAGCCCACGCAGTTCGTGGCGCAAGCGCGCCGCTAGAAAGAATGACACTTTGAGTAGCTACGAGCACGTGATTATCGGCGCCGGGATCATTGGTCTCAGCACCGCCGTGGAACTGACGCGGGCCGGTGTGCCCGCGAAGGATATCGCGATCATCGATCCGGCCCCGATCAGCGGTGCCTCATGGGTGGCCGGTGGCATGCTCGCCCCCGTCGCCGAGGTGCAGTACGGGCAGGAGGAGCTCTATCCCCTGATGATCCGCGCCGCCGAGCTGTGGCCGGCGCTGCGCGAAGCTGTGGAATCCCACACCGATTTGGCCACCGGTTACCGGGAGGAGTCCACGCTCGTCGTCGCTGCTGACCGGGCCGACGCCACCCACCTCGCCGAGTTGCTGGAGCACCAGCGCGCCCACGGCATGACGGCCACCCGGCTGCCTGTCCGTCAAGCCCGCAAGCTTGAGCCTGGGCTGCATCCGCAGCTCGCAGGCGCCGTGGAGATTCCCGGCGACCATCAAGTCAACCCCAGGCTGTACTGCGCGGCGGCCGTCGACGTCCTGAAAAAGAAGGGCGCGACCTTCGTGGAGCAGAAGGCGACCGGGCTGGTACACGGCTGCGATGCGGCGGGGTCTGACGCCGACCTCCCTCACGCAGAACAGGCCGACAGGTGTACCGCGGTACGGCTCGCCGACGGCACGGCGCTGGGTGTGAGCGGGAGCGTCTACATCTGTAACGGCGTGGGAGCAGCAACCCTCGAGGGCGCCCCTGCCTTACCGGTGCGGCCCGTGCGCGGGGATCTGATCCGCCTTGGCGTGGCTGAGGGTAGGCCCGCCCCGGTGGAGCGCGTGATCCGGGGGTTCTTCGAGGATCGGCCAATCTACGTCATCCCCCGCACCGATGGCACGATCGCCGTGGGCGCGACGACGCGGGAGGACGAACGGCGGGCCCCCGCTGCCGACGGGGTCTACACATTGCTGCGCGACGCTATCCGCGTGGTGCCCGGGATCGAGGACTGCGAATTCATCGAAGCCCTTGCCGGGGAACGCCCAGGCACACCCGACGACCTACCACTGATCGGCAAGACCAGCGGGAATGTGGTCATCTCCGCGGGCTACTTCCGGCACGGAATCCTGTTGTCTGCGCTGGGCGCTAAGGTGACGGCACACCTGGGGCTCAGCGCGGACGATGGCGATGCCGCGTTGAACGAGGCCGCAAAGGCCACCGGGACGAGCCTCGCGGCATGCCGCTGGGACCGCTTCGACGCAGGTGCGCACTAAAACAGTCGCCCGCGATTAGGGAATAATGGGCAAGTAGAACGCCTCGAGAAAGACGAGCGAGAGGATGCTGAGAATGAATTACACGGTGAACCAGGAAGAGCGGCAGGGCGACGAGGGCCTGAAAATCGCCGAGGTCGTCGCCAACGAGACCGGTGAGAAGGACGCCACGGGCATCGCGATCGCACTGAACCAGGCGGTCGTTCCACGCAGCCAGTGGGAAAGCCGCGAGGTGACCGACGGCGATGAGATCGACATTCTCGTCGCCGTGCAGGGTGGCTAAGGCCAGCTTTCCCGCTTACTCGGCTGAGCCACCCACGATGCCCCCACTCCCCGGAACGACGGCACTGATAGACGCACAAGAAGAAGGCATAGATGCTTGAAATCGCAGGCAAGAAGTTCGACTCGCACCTGATCATGGGTACCGGCGGGGCGACCAGTCAGACACTGCTTGAAAAGGCCCTGGTAGCCAGCGGTACCCAGCTGACCACCGTGGCGATGCGCCGCTTCCGGGCAGGCAACAACACTGGCACCGCTGGGACCTCGAGCGGTGCTGCAGGAGGCGAAAGTGTCTTCGGGCTGCTGAACCGCCTGGGCATCGACGTCCTGCCGAATACCGCTGGCTGCCGAACCGCCAAAGATGCGATCCTCACCGCCCAGCTCGCCCGCGAGGCACTGGGCACCAACTGGGTGAAGCTGGAACTCATCGCCGACGACCGCACCCTGCTGCCCGACGTGGTGGAGCTGGTGGACACCTGCGAAATGCTGGTCGCCGAGGGCTTCGAAGTGCTGGCCTACACCAGCGACGACCCCGTAGTCGCCAAGCGCTTGGAGGATGCCGGCGCAGCGGCCGTCATGCCGCTGGGATCCCCGATCGGCACGGGACTGGGGATCCTCAACCCGCACAATATCGAGCTGATCTGTGCCCGCGCCTCCGTCCCAGTGCTGCTCGACGCCGGGGTAGGCACCGCATCGGACGCCGCGCTAGCCATGGAGCTCGGCTGCAGCGGCGTGCTGCTCGCCAGCGCCGTCAACCGCTGCCAGGATCCGGCCGCTATGGCCACCGCCATGAAGCACGCGGTCGAGGCCGGCCGCCTGGCAGCCGCGGCGGGTCGCATCCCGCAGCGCACCCACGCGGAGGGTGCGCTGGCCAGCTCCAGCTTTGAGGGCCTGGCGTCCTGGGACGAAGACTGGGCGGAGGAGGTGCTCTAAACGTGGCTGAGTCGGCACACACTCCTTCACCGGATGCAGCAGGAACTGGCCAGGCATTCCCCGCCGGGGACTTCGTCTCGCTTCCCTACCGGGAGCAACGGCGGACCGCCCGACACCTGAACCTGCCAGGCTTCGGGGCCGCCGAGCAGCAGCGGCTGCACGACGCCCGCGTGCTCGTCGTTGGGGCCGGCGGGTTAGGTTGCCCCGCGATGCAGTCCCTGGCTTCGGCTGGGGTGGGCACGATCGTGCTTTATGACGACGACACGGTGGACGTCACGAACCTGCACCGCCAGATCTTGTTCTCGGCCGAGGATGTCGGCCGGGCGAAGGTGGATGCGGCCAGCGACGCTCTGAAGCGAATCCAGCCAGATATCAGGGTCGAGACCCACCGATGCCGACTGGACACCGAGAATATCGTCGAGGCCTTCCGGCAGGTCGATCTGGTCATTGATGGCTCGGATAATTTCGACACGAAATTCCTGGTGGCTGATGCCGCCGAAATCTCCGGTACTCCCCTGGTCTGGACCACGGTCCTGCGCTTCGCAGGGCAAATCTCGGTGTTCAACTCCACCGCCAGCGGTGAGCGCGGCATCGGTCTGCGGGATCTGTTCCCCGAGAAGCCAAGCGGAGATTCGATCCCCGACTGCGCGAGCGCCGGCGTGTTGGGTGCGACCACCGCGGTGATGGGCGCGCTGGCGGCCACGGAGGCCATCAAGTGGGTCACCGGGGTCGGCCAGCCGCTGCTGGGCACGGTTGTGAGCTACGACGCGCTGACCGCGCGCACCCAGAGCTTCCGTATCGCCCCCGACCCGAGCCGCCAGCCAGTCGTGGCCCTGTCCCCCAACGACGGCCCCGCATCCTCCACTACCGCCTGCGCAGTCCAGTCCCCGGAGGACTCGCACACCACGCCAGACCAGGACCCAGGCCCCCGCCCAGCGAAGGCACCGAGTAACGCCGCTCTGCACGAGCTCGTCCGCACCGGAAAGGCCTTCACGGTGGACGTCCGCGAGTACCACGAAACGCTCCTCGCCCAGCCGAGCTTCATCGGCGAGCAGGGCGCCGACGAGCACCTAGCGATGTCCGCGCTCGCGGATCCCGCGGGCACCCTGGACGTTGCCTCCCCTGCAGTGGCCGAGGCCTTCGCCCGCCACCAGGGCACCGACGCGGTGGTCTACTGTGCCTCCGGGGTGCGCAGCCAGCACTTCGTCGAAAAATACGGGCAGGCTGCCAGCGAGTATGGAATCACGCTGCACAACCTGCCCGGAGGGGTGCGGGGCTAAACTCCGCGAGGCTCTTTCCTTAGCCGCGGACCGGCTTTTCCGCCCACCCGCGCAGCTCACCGGAGAGCTTCTCGACGCGCTCGCGCTGCTCGGCTACCCGCACACCAGCGGTGCCGCCGCGGGTCGACCGGGACGCCACCGCGCCGTCGATGGTGAGCACCTCGCGGACCTCCGGGGTGAGCCGGGAATCCACGGAGGCGAGCTCCTCGTCGGTGAGGTCGATGAGGTCCACGCCGCGGGACTCCGCGATGCGAACACAGGAGCCCGAGGCCTCATGGGCCTCACGGAACGGCACGCCCTGGCGCACCATCCACTCCGCCAGATCCGTCGCGAGCGTGAAGCCCGCCGGGGCGAGCTCGCGCATGCGGTCCTCGTGGAAGGTCAGGGTGGACACCAGGCCCGTCATCGCCGGCAGCAGCAGGTTGAGCTGCGCGACCGAGTCGACGATCGGCTCCTTATCCTCTTGCAGGTCGCGGTTGTACGCCAGCGGGAGGCCCTTCAGGGTGGCCATCAAGCCGGCGAGGTTACCGATCAACCGACCCGTCTTGCCGCGCACCAGCTCTGGCACGTCCGGGTTCTTCTTCTGCGGCATGATCGAGGAGCCGGTGGACCAGGAATCGGAGAGCGTGACGTAGCCGTACTCCGGGGTGCACCAGTAGATGATCTCCTCGGCCAGGCGGGACATGTCCACCGCGATCTGCGCCAGCACGAAGGCCGTCTCGGAGGCGAAGTCGCGGGAGGAGGTGCCATCCAGGGAGTTATCCGCCGCAGAGTCGAAGCCGAGCTCTTCTGCGATAGCCTCCGGGTCCAGCTTCAGCGAGGAGCCAGCCAGCGCGCCCGAGCCATAGGGCGAGACGGCCAGGCGCTTATCCAGGTCCTGCAGGCGCTGGAGATCGCGCAGCAGCGGCTGGGCGTGAGCCAGCAACGAGTGGGCCAGCAGGATCGGCTGGGCAGCCTGGGAGTGAGTCTTACCCGGCATGATGGCCTCTGGGTGAGCCTTCGCTTGGGCAGCCAGCGCGTCGATGAGCTCGGTGACCTGGACGGCGATATCGCGGATCGCATCGCGGATCCACATGCGGAACATCGCAGCCACCTGGTCATTGCGGGAACGTCCCGCGCGCAGGCGACCGCCGACCTCTGGGCCGACCCGGTCGATCAGGCCGCGCTCCATCGCGCCGTGGACGTCCTCGTCGGAGGGGGCGGGGACGAAGGAACCATCCGCGACGTCCCGACCCAGCTGGTCCAGCCCGTTCAGCATGGTCTCCAGGTCGGCGTCGGAGAGGAGCCCGGCCCGATTCAGCACCTTGGCGTGCGCCTTCGAGGCGAGCACGTCATAGGGGGCGAGCACCCAGTCGAAGTGGGTGGACACGGACAGCGCGAACATGGCCTCCGAAGGGCCGCCGGAAAAGCGGCCGCCCCAGAGCGCGCCCTCGTTCGTGCCGTGCTTGTCCAGCGAACCGGGGTTGGACGCACCGTGATCTGCCATTGAAGGATTCCTCTCCGTGAGTGACGTCGTGAAAGAAAGTCGGTCTGAAAGAAACTAACGGCGGGCAGCCCCACGAACGGGACCGCCCGCCAGGAAGGGGCTATTACAGGATGCCCATATCGCGCTTAGCGGCGATCTTGGAGGACAGGCCGTGCAGCTCCACGAAGCCCTTGGCCAGGGACTGGTCGAAGCTATCGCCCTCGTCGTAGGTGGCCAGGTTGAAGTCGTAGAGGGAGTGGTCGGAACGGCGGCCGTTGATGATGATGTTGCCGGCGTGCAGCACCAGGCGGATGTCGCCGGTGACGTGCTCCTGGGACTCCTCGATGAAGGCATCCAGGGAACGCTTCAGCGGGGAGAACCACAGGCCGTCGTAGACCAGGTCGGACCACTCGGCGTCGATGCCGCGCTTGTAACGAGCCAGCTCGCGCTCGATGGTCACGGCCTCCATGGCCTCGTGCGCGCGGATGAGGGTCATCGCGCCCGGAGCCTCGTAGATCTCGCGGGACTTGATGCCCACCAGGCGGTCCTCGACCATGTCCAGGCGGCCCACGCCCTGCGCACCAGCGCGGCGGTTGAGCTCCTCGATGGCCTCCAGGACGGTCACCTTGCGGCCGTCGATGGCCACCGGCACGCCGGACTCGAAGGAGATGATGACCTCATCCGGGGCCTGGCCCAGGGCCGGGTCCTCGGTGTAGGCGTAGACGTCCTTGGTCGGGGCGTTCCACAGGTCCTCCAGGTAGCCGGTCTCAACGGCGCGGCCCCAGACGTTCTGGTCGATGGAGAACGGGGAGGACTTGGACTGCTCGATCGGGATGTTGTTTTCCTCAGCGAAGGCGATGGCCTTGTCGCGGGTCCAGGCGTAATCGCGGGCCGGGGCGATGATCTCCAGCTCCGGTGCGGTGTTGGCGAAGCCGACCTCGAAACGGACCTGGTCGTTGCCCTTACCGGTGCAGCCGTGGGCGACGGCGGTGCCGTTGTGCTCCTTGGCGGCCTCGGCCATGTGCTTGACGATCAGCGGGCGGGAGATCGCGGAGACCAGCGGGTACTCCTTCATGTACAGACCGTTGGCCTTGATCGTCGGCAGGCAGTAGTCGTTGGCGAACTCGTCGCGGGCGTCCACCACGATGGACTCCACGGCGCCGGCGCCGAGCGCGCGCTGGCGGACGGTCTCCATGTCCTCGCCGCCCTGGCCCAGGTCGATGGACACGGCGATGACCTCAGCGTTGCGCTCCTTGGCGATCCAGCTGATGGCGACGGTGGTGTCCAGGCCACCGGAGTATGCGAGTACGACGCGATCCTTCATTGAGGTTTCCTTTCCCCGTTTTCTGTTCTTCTTTTAAAGATTCTAGTTGCTGTGATTTTTTGTTGAGCATCCGGCGCGGGCTAGTGGCGTCCATTCTGGACGGCCGCTCTCCCACCGGATCGCCGGCACGGTTGCTAGCCGCGGGCCAGCTCCGCGAAATACTCCGCGACCTGGGCCCCACTGTGTCCTTCGCGGGCGAGCACGAAGACCGTGTCATCACCCGCGATGGTACCCACCGTCTGTGGCAGTTCCGAGCGGTCGAGGACGCTGGCCAGGTATTGGGCCGCCCCCGGCGGGGTGCGCAGCACCGCGATGTTGCCGGAGTCGTCGTGGGCGACCAGCAGCTCGGAAAGCACCCGGCGCAGGTGTGCGGGCCCGTCCCCCACCATGGCTTCCGCCAGGGTGTAGTGGGACTTGCCGTCGGTGCGTACCTTGCGGGCTCCCAGGTCCACGAGGTCCCGGGAGAGCGTGGCCTGCGTGATCTCGATATCCATGGTGTGCAGGATGTCGAGCAGCTCGCGTTGGTTCGCCACCCGGTGCTGGCCGATCACCCGAGCGATGGCTGCCTGCCGGGCAGACTTCGACGGCGTGGCAGACCGGTCTAACGGAGCAGCCATACCATCAGCGCCTTTTGCGCGTGCAGGCGGTTTTCGGCCTCGTCGAAGACCACCGACTGCTCGCCGTCGATGACCTCAGCGGTGACCTCGTTGCCCCGGTACGCGGGCAGGCAGTGCAGGAAGATCGCGTCTTCCTTCGCCTCCGCCATGAGCTCCTCGTTGACCTGGTAGGCGCGCAGGGCGCTGCGGTCGACGTTCGGGTCCTGGCCCATGGACACCCATGTGTCGGTGATGACGACGTCGGCGTCCGCGGCGGTGACCTCGTCCGTCACGGTGACGGTGGAGCCCGTCTCCGCGGCCCGCTTCTTCGCCCGCTCCACGAACTCTGCCTCTGGCTGGAAGCCCTCCGGGGCGCAGATCGTGATGTCGATGCCCGCGGTGGCGAAGCCCAGCATGTAGCTGTTGGCCATGTTATTGGCACCGTCGCCGAAATAGATGGCCTTCAGACCGGCGAGCTTGCCCTTCTTCTCCCGGATGGTCTGCAGGTCAGCGAGGATCTGGCAGGGGTGGAAGTCATCGGAAAGTGAGTTGATGATCGGCACTGTCGCGGTTTCGGCCATCTCGGCGAGGTTGCTGTGCGCACCAGTGCGCCAGACGATCATGCTGGCGAACCGGGAGAGCACCGCGCCAGTGTCCTGGAAGGTCTCCCCCTTGCCCATCTGGGAGCTGCCGGAGTCCACGACGATCGGGCTGCCACCCAGCTCGGTGATGCCGGCGCTGAAGGAGAAGCGGGTGCGGGTGGAGGTCTTATCGAACAGCACCGCCACGGACTGGCGCTCCAGGATATTACGGAAGGGGTTGCCGTAGCGGTCAGCCTTCACCTTTTCCGCGAGGTCCAGGACCTGCGCCTGCTCTTCCGGGGTGAGGTCGTCGTCCGCCAGCATGTGGCGCAGAGGCTTGGTGTTCTTTTCTGGAAGGGTCATTTCTAGCTTTCTGTCGTCGACGTCTCGTTAGGGGTTCGGCAGGTCGTCGAGCATCGCGGTGATCTTCAACGCTGCCTCGTCGGCCTCGGTCGGGCTCAAGTTCAGCGGTGGCACGATACGCAGCACCTCAGGCGAGGGCTTGTTGAGCAAGATGCCGTAGTCCGCTGGGTCTAGCTCGCATGGGGTGTCCAGGACGACCCCCAGCATCAAGCCACGGCCGCGGATCTCGGTGACCCGCGGGTGGTTCTGCAGGGCGGCAACCAGCTGCGCCCCAACCTGCCGCACGTTCTCCAGTAGGTTTTTCTCATTGATTTCGTCGATCACGGCGTTCGCTGCTGCACAGACCACCGGGTTCCCACCGAAGGTGGTGCCGTGCATGCCCTTGGCCAGCAGCTGGGCTCGGGGCATGGCCAGGCAGGCGCCGATCGGCAGCCCGCCGCCTAGCCCCTTGGCCATGGTGATGACGTCCGGAACAACGCCGGAGCCATCGGACTGGAAACCAAACCAGGCACCGGTGCGTCCCATCCCCGCCTGGACCTCGTCGACGACGAGGAGAATCCCACGCTCGTCGCAGATGCGACGCAGCCCGGCGAGGAAGCCCTCCGGGGCGGGGATCACGCCAGTCTCGCCCTGGATGGCCTCCAGAAAGATGGCGGCGGTGTTCTCGTCGGCCATGGCGTCGACGGCGTCGAGGTCGCCGTAGGGGTAGTACTCCACGCCCGCTGGCATCGGCTCGAAAGGCTTGCGCTTATCCGGCTGGCCAGTCAGCGCCAGAGAACCCATCGTGCGCCCGTGGAAGCCGCGCTCGGCGGCAAGAATCTTTGGCCGCCCGGTAGCGCGCGCGATCTTGAACGCAGCCTCGTTGGCTTCGGCGCCCGAGTTGCAGAAGAACACGCGTGCGTCCGCGGCCTCCTCGGTGCCGACCAGCGAGATCACCTTGCCCGCAAGCTCGATGACCTGCGGGTGGGCGAAGACGTTCGAGGTGTGCCCCAGGGTCTGCAGCTGGGTGGTCACGGCCTCCACGATCGCGGGGTGTGCATGCCCAAGGGCATTCACCGCGATGCCGGACAGCAGGTCGAGGTACTTCTTGCCCTCGCTGTCCCAGACGTAGCTGCCCTGCCCCTTAACGAGGTTCAGCGCCGGCGTGCCGTAAGTGTCCATTAGCGTGTGCTGCCAGCGGTCCTGCCACGTCGAATCCGTGGCGGGAGTGGCTTGAGATTCAGTGTTGCTCATCGCCTTGATCCTTCGGGTTGTGCGTCGGAAGAGCCTTTGGTGCTGGGTTTAGTGTTCGTAAGACTCGGAGGAAATCATCGTGCCGATACCGCCTTCGGTCATCAGCTCGAGGAGCACCGAGTGCGGGACGCGTCCGTCGATGACGTGGGCGGCCTTCACGCCGTTGTGGATGGCATCCAGGCAGGCGGTCATCTTCGGGATCATGCCGCTATCCAAGGTCGGGAGGAGCTCCTCCAACTCCGCCGGGGTCAGGCTGGAGACCAGCGAGTCCTTGTTCGGCCAATCCGTGTAGAGGCCCGGCACGTTGGTGAGCATGACGAGACGCTCGGCGTCCAGGGCCCCCGCCAACGCACCAGCGGCGGTATCGGCATTGATGTTGTAGACCAGACCGTCGTCATCCGGGGCGATCGTCGAGACCACCGGGATGCGGCCGGCATCGATGAGGTCGAACAGGCTGGTGGGATCGACGTCGGTGATGCTGCCGACCCGGCCGATGTCCACCAGTTCCCCTTCGATCTCGGGCTGGAATTTCTCGGCCGTGAACAGCCCGGCGTCCTCCCCGGAGGCGCCCACTGCGTAGGGGCCGTGCTCGTTGATGAGGCCGACCAGCTCGCGGCCGACCTTGCCGAAGAGCACCATGCGCACGTACTCCATGACCTCAGGCGAGGTCACGCGGAAGCCGCCGCGGAACTCCCCTTCCAGGCCGACTTTGTCGAGCATCATGTTGATCTGTGGCCCGCCGCCGTGCACGACGACGGGGCGCGCACCGACCGCGCGGAGGAAGACCATGTCGGCGGCGAAGGCGCGCTTGAGCTCGTCGTCAATCATGGCGTTGCCGCCGTACTTCACAACCACGATTTTGTCGCGGTAGTGCAGCAGCCATGGCAGGGCCTCGGCCAGCACGTGGGAGCGCTGCGAGGGGGTCAGCCCGCTGGTGCAGGAGGAATCGTGAATCTTAGGCATGGTGAATCCTTGGGTTACCGCTGGCGTTTAGCTCGAGTACTCGGAGTTGATCTCGACGTAGGAGTAGGACAGGTCGGTGGTCCAGACGGTGGCCTTGCCGTCGCCGCTGGCGAGGTTGACCTCGACGTCGATGTCCTCACCCGAGAGGTCAACCTCGCGGGCGTTCGGGGTTCCGGCGGCGTCGACGCAGACGTCGTGGCCGTTGAAGGACACTCGGATCCTCGTCGGGTCCATGGTTACCGGGGCCATGCCGACGGCGGCGAGCACGCGACCCCAGTTCGGGTCGGAGCCGAACATCGCGCACTTGAAGAGGTTGTCGCGACCGATGACGCGGGCGGCGGCCTTGGCCTCCTCGTCGGTGGCGGCGCCGGTGACGGTGATCGCGACCTTTTTAGTCACGCCCTCGGCGTCGCCCTGCAGCTGGCGGGTGAGGTCCAGGCAGACATCGTGGACTGCACGGGCGAACTCGGCGGCGTCCGGCTCCACACCGGAGGCACCGTTGGCGAGCATGATGAGGGTGTCGTTGGTGGAGGTGGAACCGTCCACGTCGATGCAGTCGAAGGTGACCCCGCTAGCGGCCCCCAGCGCCTCCTGGGCAGCCTCTGCGCTGGGGAGCTTGGCGTCGGTGGTGAGGAAAACGAGCATCGTGGCCAGGGATGGCGCCATCATGCCCACGCCCTTGGCCATCGCACCAATACTCCAGCCCTCGCCCTCGTAGACCGCCTGCTTGATGACGGTATCCGTGGTCATGATCGCCTCGGCAGCCTTGGTGCCGGCCTCGAGGTCGGTGGAGAGCGCTGAGGCCAGCGCACCGACTCCCGCCTCGATCTTGTCCATCGGCAGCAGGTCGCCGATCAGGCCGGTGGAGCACACGGCCACGTCAGCGGGATCAATACCCAGCGCGGTGCCGACGAGCTCGCCGGTGCGCTTGGCATCCGCCATGCCCTGCTCCCCCGTGCAGGCATTCGCGTTACCGGCGTTGATGACGGCGGCGCGGAAGGTGCCGTTGTGCAGCGACTTGGTCAGCTGGACCGGGGCAGCCTTGATCTGGTTGCGGGTAAACAGCGCGGCGGCGTGGTAGTCGGGGCCGTCGTTCACGATGAGGGCCATGTCCGGGTTTCCGGAGGGCTTGACGCCTGCGGTAACACCGGCAGCGCGGAAGCCAGCCGGTGCGGTGACTCCGGTGCGCTGACCGGCTTGTGGGTTGTGGTGTTCAGGCTGAGTGCTCACTGCGTGCTCTTCTTCTACTTCTTCGAAGGGATTGTTGTGGTGGGCTTATTCTTCGGGGGTTGAGGTCGCCGCTGGTGTTAGGACGCCGCGATGGTCGGCAAACCCGCGGTCTCGTCCCACCCGTTCATCAGGTTGAGGCACTGTACAGCGGCTCCCGCAGTGCCCTTGGTGAGATTGTCGATCGCGGAGGTGGCGACGATCATCCCGTCGTCCACGGCTACCTGCAGGTGAACCATGTTGGTTCCGGCGACGTGGCGGGTCTCTGGCTGCTGGCCTTCCGGCAGGAGGTGCAGGAAAGGCTCGGTTGCGCAGAAGTCCTCGTAGGCACGTCGGACGTCGGCGGCGCTGCCGCGGGCCGGTGCGGTGACGGTGGTGAGGATGCCGCGCACGAGCGGAGCCAGGACGGGGGTGAAGGTCACGTGGACGTCATCCCCCTGGTCCCCGCCCGGGACGAGCTCGAGGAGATTCTGCTTAATCTCCGGTGCGTGGCGGTGGGTCATGACACCGTAGGCGCGGAGGTTCTGCATGGTTTCAGCACCGAGTAGGGCCACGCTGGGCTTCTTGCCGGCGCCGGAGACACCCGTGACAGAAACGACGGAGACCTGCGGGGCCATCATGCCGGCGGCGATGCCGGGCATGGCGGCGATGGTCGCGCCGGTTGGGAAGCAGCCGGGAGCGGCGACGCGGTTGGCAGCGGCGATCTCCTCGCGGTGCCCGGGCATCTCGGGGATGCCATAGGTCCAGCTTCCGGCATGGGGGGTGCCGTAGTAGCGCTCCCACAGGTCTTCGTTGCGCAGCCGGTAATCCGCACCACAGTCCACGATCTTCATGTCCTCCGGCAGGCCCTGCTCCACGAGGGTGGCGGAGACACCGTGCGGGAGGGCGAGGATCGCCATGTCGTGCTCGGCGAGCACCTCCGGGGTGGTCTGCTGGAGGGTGCGGTCCGCCAAAGGGGTCAGTGCCGGGGCGAGTTCCCCGAAGTTCTGGCCTGCGTTGGATCCCCCGGTGAGGGCTCCGATCTCGAAGTCCACGCCGTATCCCGGGTGGTTGAGCAGCAAGCGGAGGGCTTCCCCACCTGCGTAACCGCTGGCTCCTGCGACTGCAATCTTCTTCATTCTTTAATTATGCGCCCGATCACAGGAAAATGCAATATATACACGCTTATGCAAAATATACAGCCCGCGAGGTTGGTCCTCGCGGGCTGTATAAGGGTCGCGCTCTAGAGGATTCTCCCCCAGCAACAAGGGTGCATATTAAGAATGCACTTGCGCGTTAGGAGCGCAGCTGCGTCTTAGGAGCGAAGCTGTGTCTTAAGAGCGCAGCTCGGCCCCCAGCTTCGCCGTGGCGGCGTCGATGGCTGCACGGCGACCCTCCGATGCCTCGTCCTCGGTCAGAGTGCGATCCGTCGCGCGGAAGCTCAGGGAGAAGGTCAACGAACGCTTGCCCTGACCCAGCGATTCCGACTCGTAGATATCGAACAGGCGGATGCTCTCCAGGAGCTCGCCTGCCCCCTCCTGCAGCACCTTCTGCACCTCGGCGACCGGCAGGTCCTCGTCGACCACGAGGGCGACGTCCTGATAGACCGGCGGGAAGGCCGACACCTTCGGCTGCGGGAAGCGCTCCGCGACCGGAAGGGCATCCAGGTCGATCTCGAGCGCGATGCTCCGGGCCGGGATGTTGGACCGCTCGCAGACCTGTGGGTGCAGCTCGCCCGCATGCCCCACCACGGTGCCGTCGACCAGGATCTCCGCGCAGCGGCCCGGGTGCCACGGCAGGAACTCCGCATTCCGGAACTCCACTTCCACACCCGCCGCACGCCCGATCAGGCGGGCGGCCTCGAAGGCATCCTGAGCCTCGAAGTTCTCCGCGCCGCCCCACGGGCCCTGCAGGGCACGCTGGCCGGCTGCGACCATCGCCACGTAGAGCGGCTGCTCCGGCAGGGTCTGGGCCAGCTCGTCCAGCTCCGCCTCGGACGGTCGCTGGGTCACGGCGGGCATCGGGGTCGGCTTACGCTCGCTTTCCGGCAGACGCGGCAGGGAAACCTGCTCCACACCGAACAGGGCGACATCCTTCTGGCCACGCGCGGAGTTGCGACGCAGCGCATCAATCATGGATGGCAACAGCGTGGTGCCCAGGGATGCGTGATCGGATTCCAGCGGGTTCTGAACCTTCACCACGTTGCGACGAGGATCATCCTCGGCCAGCCCCCACTCGTCGAAGACATCATTGGCGATAAACGGGGTCGGCAGGATCTCAGCAAAGCCATTCCAGGCCATCGCGTGGCCGACGCGGCGGCGCAGGCGCTGGCGTGGCGTCAGACCGCGGCCAACCGGTGCGTGCGGCAGGACCGATGGGATGTTCTCCAGGCCCTCGAGGCGGAGAACTTCCTCCACCAGGTCGGCCGGGATAGTCAGATCCGGGCGCCAGGTCGGCGGGGTGACCTCAATCTGACGGGCACCCTGACCGTCGCGCAGCCCAGTCTCGCGGACGGTGCAGCCCACCTCACGGAGGCGACCGATCGTGGTGCCGTCCGGGTAGATCATGCCCGCGACCTTGCCCGGACGGTTGGTGTGCATCTTGATCGTCGGCATGCTCGGCACCTCGCCGACCATGGTGCGACCGTTCACCACCTTGCCGCCGGCAATGCGGACGAGCAGCGAAACCGCGAAGTCCAGGGCATTGCCGATGACCGCGGCGTCGGTGCCGCGCTCGAAGCGGCGAGAAGACTCAGAGGAGAGCTTGTGGCGGCGGCAAGTGCGGGCCACGGTGAGCTCGTCCCAGTGGGCGGCCTCGAAGAGCACATCGACCGTCTCATCGGAGATCTCGGAGGTGCTGCCACCCATCACACCAGCCAGGGACTGGATTCCGGAGTCGTCGGAAATGACGACGTCCTCGCTGGACAGGGTCCGCTCCACACCGTCCAGGGTGGTCAGGGTGTCGCCCTCAGCGGCGCGGTGCACCCGCAGGTTGCCGGTGATCTTGCCGGCATCAAAAGCGTGCATCGGCTGGCCGAGCAGCATCATGACGTAGTTCGTGACGTCCGTGGCGGCGTTGACCGGGCGCTGGCCGCAGAGCATCAGCTCGCGCTGCAGCCACAGTGGGGATTCGACCTTCGGATCAATGCCCTCAACCTTGCGGATACCGAAGAGGGAGCACTTGGCGTCCTCCGCGACCTCAAGGGTGAGGATGTCCTCCTCGATGCCCGGGATGCCCGCGAAGAGGTCATCGTCGAGGGCTGCTGCCGCCGGATCAAGCGCCGGGTCGCGGTACTGCAGCTCGAAGGAGGACGCCAGCTCGCGAGCCAGGCCTCGCGCGGACAGCGCGTAGCCGCGGTCCGGGGTGACGTTGACCTCAAAGACGGTGTCGTCCAGGCCGAGCAGGCCGCGGGCGTCGTCACCGATGCCGAGACCGTTGGCCTTGATCTCCTCCTCGGAGACGGTGATGATCCCCGGGCTCGTGCCGTCGTAGAGGCCGAGCTCGGAAGCGGAGCACATCATGCCCTCGGAGACCTTGCCGTAGGTCTTGCGGGCGGAGATCTCGAATGGGCCAGGCAGCACGGTGCCCGGCAGCGCGACGATCACGTAGTCGCCCTCCGCGAAGTTGCGGGCACCACAGATGATGTTCTGCGGCTCGCCGGTGCCATTGGCCTCGCCGACGGCGACCTCGCAGTAGCGGATCGGCTTCTTGAAGCCCTCCAGCTCCTCGATGTTGCTCACCTTGCCGATGACGAGTGGGCCCTCGGTCTTCGGGAGGCGCTCGTAGCCCTCCGTCTCGAAGCCGACGCGGACGAAGCCTGCGTCGAGGTCTTCGGAGTCCACAGACCAGCTAGGGTTCGCGGTCTGCAGGATCCGAGTGAGCCAGTTCTGAGAAATCAACATGTGCTTGAAAAGGTCCTTTTGCCAGAAGAGTTGTGGAGCGGAGTTTGTTGTGGCGGCGGGGTAAAGCGGGGCTTAGCCGCGGACCCCGAATGGCAGGGTGAAACGGACGTCGCCTTCCACCATGTCACGCATGTCAGGCAGCCCGTTGCGGAACTGCAGGGTGCGCTCGATGCCCATGCCGAAGGCGAAGCCCGAGTACTCCTCCGGGTCGATTCCTGCAGCGATAAGGACGTTGGGGTTGACCATGCCGCAGCCACCCCACTCGATCCAGCCGGCGCCGCCCTTCTTATCCTCGAACCAGACGTCGACCTCGGCGGAGGGCTCGGTGAATGGGAAGTAGTTCGGGCGGATGCGGGTCTTGGTGTTCGGTCCGAACAGGGACTTCGCGAGGTGGTCCAGGGTTCCCTTGAGGTGGGCCATGGTCAGGCCCTTGTCCACGGCCAGCCCCTCGACCTGGTGGAAGACCGGGGTGTGGGTGGCGTCCAGCTCGTCGGTGCGGAACACACGGCCTGGGCAGGCGATGTAGACCGGTACCTCGCGGGAGAGCATGGTGCGCATCTGCACCGGGGAGGTGTGGGTGCGCAGCACCTGGCGGGAACCTTGCGGTGCGATGTGGAAGGTGTCCTGGAGGGTGCGGGCCGGGTGGTCCGGGATGAAGTTCAGGGAGTCGAAGTTGAAGTACTCCGCCTCGACCTCCGGACCATCGGCGATTTCCCAGCCCATGCCGACGAAGATGTCCGCGATCTGCTCGTTGAGGATCGTGATCGGGTGCTGGGCGCCAACCTGGCCGCGGGTGGTGGGCTGGGTGACGTCGATGCGCTCGGCGCGCAGCGCCTCCTGGTTGCGCTTCTCCTCCAGCTCGGCCTTCACCTGGGCGAAGAGCTTCTCGACGCGGCCGCGTGCCATGTTGACGATGCGGCCAGCGTCCTTGCGCTGATCCTTCGGCAGGGAGCCGAGGGAACGGCGGGCAGCGGGGATCGGAGCGTCGTCGCCGAGGTGCGCACGACGGGCCTCGGCGAGTTCCTCGAGGTTGGTCGCGGAGGTAAAGGCCTTCTCGGCGGCTTCGGCCGCAGCCCCCATCGACTCTTCAGAGATTTCTACAGCAGCCTCAGGCGACACTGGGGATTCCGACAACGGGGGCTCCTCGCAACACGTAAAACGACTATTTCAGGCTACAGCTTAGCAATCTGTGCTTTGGAGGATTCGTAAAGGCACACACTTGCCGCCGTGGCGAGGTTCAGCGATTCAGCCTGCCCTTGCATCGGGATACTCACCCGGATATCCGCAAGGTCGAGCCAGTCCCCCAGCCCGTGCGCCTCGTTGCCGAAAAGCCATGCGGTGGGCTGGGCGAGCATGCCATTGGCGGGGTCGGCCGCCTCGTGGAGGTTGACATCCCCGTCCGCTGCGGTAGCGAGGATCTGGAACTCCGCCTCGTGGAGTTTCTCGACGACCTCCACCACCGAGGTGTTGCGGGCGACCGGCAGGTTGAACAGGCTTCCGGCTGATGCGCGCACCGCCTTGCCACCCTGCGGATCCACGGTATTTCCCGCGAAGAGGACTCCCCCGGCGCCGAAAGCATCGGCGACACGGATGATGGTTCCCGCGTTCCCGGGCTCGTTCGTCTCGACGGGCACAGCAATGAGTGGGCTGTTCTTGACGGCGCTAGCGATGAGGGCATCGTCGTCGACCATCTGGTTTGCGCAGAGGGCGAACAGGCCGGTGTGGGTGACCGTCTCGGAGAGGTGATCGGCCGCGCGTTCGGTGATCAGGTGGACGTGGGTGCTGGTGACGTCCTGAAGGAAAGGAAAACGTTCCCACGCAGCCTCGGTGACGTAGAGGTCAAGGACCTCGCCCCGAGCAAGCGCGGCGGTGACGGCGTTTTCCCCCTCGGCGAGGAAACGGCCGGTCTTGCGCCGGGTCGCGGCGCGGTGCAGCTTGGCGGCATTGACAATGCGGGGCGTGCGTTCAGTGAACATCTCCATGGCTTTACAGCCTAGTCGGGTTGCTGTGGGGCGATGACAGTGGTGCCCCGCTGCCCGGCCCTCCCCTGTTGGGACACTTCACTGCTAGGCGCCCAGCTCCATTGCACGCACAGTATGCGATGTAGACATGAAAAACCGCCCCCGACGCGATGCGCGTCGAAGGCGGGAAGAGGCTTAACGCCTCGGCTGGCTTTAGGAAGCTGCCGGTGCGTTGACGTCCTCCGGCAGAGCAGCCTTTGCAGCCTCGCACAGTGCGGTGAAGGCAGCAGCGTCGGAGACAGCCAGCTCGGCCAGGACCTTGCGGTCGACCTCGATCTCGGCCAGCTTCAGGCCCTGGATCAGGCGGTTGTAGGTCATGTCGTTCTGACGAGCAGCGGCGTTGATGCGCTGGATCCACAGCTTGCGGAACTCACCCTTGCGGGCGCGACGGTCGCGGAAGGCGTAGGTCTTGGAGTGGAGCATCTGCTCCTTCGCCTTGCGGTACAGGCGGGAGCGCTGGCCCCGGTAGCCCTTCGCAGAATTGAGTACTTCGCGACGCTTCTTCTTTGCGTTCACAGAGCGCTTGACACGTGCCACGGTGATACGTCCTTTACTTCAGGTTGTTCTTTAGTATGTCGAGAAAAGGGGGAGGCTTAAGGTTATTAAGCCTTGCCCAGCAGGCGCTTCATGCGCTTGTTGTCGGCTGCGGACACGTCGGTGGTGCCCTTCAGGCGGCGGGTGCGGGTGGACGGCTTGCCCTCAAGAAGGTGGCGTCGGTAGGCGCGCTCGCGACGGAGCTTGCCGGAACCGGTGACCTTGATGCGCTTAGCGGTACCCTTGTGCGTCTTCTGCTTCATTGGTGAAAATCCTCTAGCAACGTTTGTGAACTACTGAGACTACTTCTTGCCCTTGTTGCGGACGGGGCCGAGAACCATCGTCATGTTGCGACCGTCCTGCTTCGGACGGGACTCAACCTGACCGACTTCCTCAACGTCAGCGGCAAGACGCTCCAGGAGGCGGAAGCCCAGCTCGGGGCGGGACTGCTCGCGACCACGGAACATGATCGTGACCTTGACCTTCGAACCCTTCTCCAGGAAACGAACGACGTTACCCTTCTTGGTCTCGTAGTCGTGGTCATCGATCTTCGGGCGGAACTTCTGCTCCTTGACCACAGTCTGCTGCTGATTACGTCGAGCCTCGCGGGCCTTCTGAGCCTGTTCGTACTTGAACTTGCCGTAGTCCATGATCTTGGCCACAGGCGGCTTCGCGTTCGGCGCAACCTCTACAAGATCGAGGTCTGCTTCATAGGCCAGTTTGCGAGCATCGTCCGTCTTGACAATGCCGACCTGTTCACCGTTGGGACCGACGAGTCGGACCTCGGGGACTCGAATTCGGTCGTTGATGCGAGCTTCAGCGCTGATGTGAACTCCTCAGTAGCAGTAGTAAGTGATCTTTACCGCAACTGCTTGTGAAGCCCTATAAAATCCCCCGCGCCGGAGCGCCCAAATAAAAGCCCCCTTCAACCATACGGAAGAGGCTGCGAGGATAAAGCCTCGCTTTGGACCCGAGCCCAACCAGTGACGGCGGTCTAAGGTGGGAGAAAAAGAACTCCACTTGCAGCTTGTCGACACACGACAAGCGGTAGTGCTCATGAATATAGCACGCAGATCTTAGGCGGGCAACATGGGCGCGAGGTATGTCGCGGTGTGGGAGCCGGCGACCTTCGCAACCTCCTCCGGGGTTCCCTGGGCCACGACTGTGCCGCCACCCGAGCCGCCCTCCGGGCCCATGTCGATGATCCAGTCTGCGGACTTAATGACATCCAGGTTGTGCTCGATGATCAGCACCGTATTGCCCTTGTCCACCAAGCCCTGCAGAACAAGCATGAGCTTACGGATGTCCTCAAAGTGCAGACCGGTAGTCGGCTCGTCGAGGATGTAGATCGTCCGCCCGTTGGAGCGCTTCTGCAGCTCGGCTGCGAGCTTCACACGCTGCGCCTCACCGCCAGACAGCGTGGTGGCCGCCTGGCCAAGACGCACGTAGCCCAGACCAACATCCACGAGCGTATTGAGGTAGCGTGCGATCGCCGTGATCGGCTCGAAGAACTCCGCCGCTTCGGAGATCGGCATGTCGAGGACCTCGGCGATGTTCTTGCCCTTGTACTTCACCTCGAGCGTTTCGCGGTTGTACCGGGCACCGTCGCAGACCTCACAGGGCACGTAGACATCTGGCAGGAAGTTCATCTCGATCTTCAGCGTGCCGTCGCCGTGGCAGGCCTCGCATCGCCCGCCCTTGACGTTGAAGCTGAAGCGCCCGGCCGTGTAACCGCGCACCTTCGCCTCCGTAGTTTCCGCGAAGAGCTTGCGCACCTTGTCGAAAACACCGGTATAGGTCGCGGGATTAGAGCGCGGGGTGCGCCCGATCGGGCTCTGGTCGACCTGCACGAGCTTGTCCAGCTGGTCGAGTCCGCTGACCTTCTTGTGGCGCCCCGGCACCAGGCGGGCACCGTTGAGCTGATTAGCCAGCGACCGCGCCAGAATGCCGTTGACGAGGGAAGATTTGCCCGAACCCGACACGCCGGTGATGCAGGTCATCACACCGAGCGGGATCGAAACGTCCACCTTCTTGAGGTTATTTTCCTGCGCCCCGTGGATCGTGAGCATCCGCTCACTATCGATCTCGCGGCGGGATTCCGGCACCGCCAGAACCCGGCGCCCGGCGAGGTAGTCACCGGTCAGCGAGCGTTCGGCACCCGTGATGCCCTCGGGCCCGCCGGAGTAGACGATATGCCCGCCGTACTCGCCGGCGTTTGGTCCGATATCCACCAGCCAGTCCGCCGCACGAATCGTGTCCTCATCGTGCTCGACGACGATCAGGGTATTCCCCAGGTCGCGGAGGTTCTCCAGGGTCGTGATCAACCGGGCGTTATCCCGTTGGTGCAGACCGATCGAAGGCTCGTCCAGCACGTAGAGAACGCCTGCCAGGCCCGCACCAATCTGGGTTGCCAGGCGGATACGTTGCGCCTCGCCACCGGAGAGCGTGCCCGCCGATCGGGACAGGGCGAGGTAGTCCAGGCCGACGTCCAGCAGGAACTTCAGGCGCGCCTGTGTTTCGCGCAGCACCGCGCCGGCGATCATCTCCTGGCGCTTATTCAGCGTGAGGTTATCCAAGAACTCGCTGGCATCGGCGATGGAGAGGTCGGACACCCCCGCGATGGATAGCTCCCGATCCCCCGAGGCGATGGTCACAGCCAGCACCTCCGGCTTCAGGCGCGCCCCGTTACAGGTCGGGCACGCTACCTCGCGCATGTAGCTGCGGTAACGGTCCTTGGACCAGTCGGAGTCGGTCTGGTCCAGCTTGCGCTTCAAGAAGGGCATCACGCCCTCGAAGGGTGCGTTGTACCGACGCTGGCGGCCATAACGGTTCTTGTAGCTCACGCTGATCGGGGTGGGGTGCCCCTTCAAGACGGCCTTCTGCTCGGCCTTCGTCAGCTCCGACCACGGAGTCTTCGGGTCAATGTCCAGTTCCTTGCACAGCGCAGTGATGAGCTTGTCGAAGTAGCGCGCGTTCGGGCTGGACGTCCACGGGGCGATGGCCTTATTCAGCGGCGCGTCCTCGTCCGGGATGACGAGCATTTCATCAACCTCAAGCTTCGTGCCCAGGCCGTCGCAGGCCGGGCACGCACCGAACGGAGAGTTGAAGGAAAAGGCGCGCGGCTCAAGCTCGTCGAGCTGCAGGGCGTGGCCGTTGGGGCAGGCCATCTTCTCGGAGAAGCGCCGCTGACGATTCGGATCGTCCTCGTCGAGACCGACGAACTCGATGACGACGACACCGTCCGCGCGGCGCAGTGCCGTCTCGACGGAGTCGGTGAGTCGCTGCTTCTGGTTTTCCTTCACCTGGAGGCGGTCGATGACGACATCGATGTCGTGCTTGACCTGCTTCTCCAGCTGCGGTGGGTCAGTCAGGCGGTGGACCTCGCCGTCGACCCGGACGCGGGCGTAACCTTCCGCAGCGAGTTCCTCGAAGAGGTCGACGAATTCGCCCTTGCGGGTGCGCACGACCGGCGCAAGGACCTGGAACTTGGTTCCGGCTTCCATGGCCATGATCTGGTCCACGATTTCCTGCGGAGTCTGCCGCTGGATCACTTCGCCACACGTCGGGCAGTGCGGGGTGCCGGTGCGGGCGAAGAGCAGGCGCAGATAGTCGAAGATCTCGGTCACGGTACCCACGGTGGAACGTGGGTTGTGGTTGGTCGACTTCTGGTCAATGGAGACCGCCGGCGAGAGCCCTTCGATGAAGTCCACATCCGGCTTATCGAGGCGGCCGAGGAACATGCGGGCATAGGAGCTCAGGGACTCGACGTAGCGCCGTTGCCCCTCAGCGAAGATGGTGTCGAAGGCCAGCGATGACTTCCCGGAACCGGACAGCCCCGTAAAGACGATCATTTTGTCCCTCGGCAGCTCGAGGTCCACCCCCTTGAGGTTGTGCTCGCGTGCACCGCGGACCAAAAGCTTCTCTGCCACTCGTCCTCCTGTTTGGCTTTGTCCCTGAGCCGCGCCTGGGTGGCGCGGGCTCAGGATGAGTTCATTCCCACTGTACGACAAGTAGATATGCTCGAGTTCATGCATATGTCACAGGTCAGTGAGTTCGGACATCTTTCCAACCCCCGAGATGTCGAGATTATTTCCACGGATGCCACGATCGTGGCGCGCACCTCAGTCGGCGAGATGGATAACAACGTCTACCTCATCGCCAGCGGCGGCAACGCGCTGCTCATTGACGCGGCTACGGACGCTGAGCACATCCTGGCCCTGGCGGATCAGCTGCGGGTGACCATCACCGACGTCCTCACCACCCACCAGCATGGCGACCACGTGCAGGCGCTGGAGGAGGTTCTGGCGGCAACGGGTGCGCGTCACCACGCACCACGCAAGGAGGCCACCAACCTGCCAGCCCCGGCCGATGAGGTCTACGGCAACGACGAAGGGACCCCGGAGCTGCTGCGTTTGAAGGGTAACTGCTCGGAGTTGAAGATGACTGCGGTGGAGCTGCGGGGCCACACCCCGGGCGGCATCGCCGTGCACGTGGAACTGCCGGAAGACGCCCCACGCATGTTCGTCGGGGATAGCGTGTTCCCAGGCGGGGTCGGCAAAACGAACTCCCCGGAGGAGTTCCAGCAGCTGCTCTCGGACGTCACGCAGCGGGTGTTCAGCCTGCCCGACGGCACGCGGCTGCACCCCGGCCACGGCGACAGCACCACCGTCGGCGACGAGGCCCCGCACGTCGAGGAGTGGGCCGAGCGGGGCTGGTAATCCCGCGAAACGCGCAGCTGGCGCCCGGCCACTCGCGTAGACTTGATCCCCTAACGCTGGATAAAACTCCAGCTATCTTGCTACCCACACCGAAGGAGTCTTCATGCTTCGCAAGATCGCCCGTCCCCTGATGGCTTCGGCATTCATCGCCGATGGTGTCCAGATGGTGAAAAGCCCGCAGAATCACGCGAAGAACGCCGAGGTTGTGACCGGCACCCTGCGCAAGGTTCTGCCACCGCAGGCTGCTGGCCTGCTACCACGTGACGCGGAAACCAACGTGCGCATCGCGGGTGGCACCAAGATCGCCGCCGCTGCCCTGCTGGCCCGCGGTAAGGCGCCGCGCCTGGCCGCCGCAGCGCTCGCAGCCGCACACCTGCCTGCGATCCTGACCCGCCACGACATCAAGAACGTCGCCGGCAAGGGCGGCCAGAACACCCAGCTGACCACCCTCCTGGCGGACGTCGGCCTGCTGGGTGGTCTGTTGATCGCCGCCGAGGACACTGCCGGCAAGCCGGGCCTGGCATGGCGCGCGCAGCAGGCGCTGCCGGGCAAGTCCCAGCAGCAGGAGATGCTCGCCACCGCGCAGGACTACGCCAGCGACTTCTCCGAGAAGGCCCGCGAGCTGGCTTCTGAGGCCTCGGACAGCATCTCCTCTGCAGCGAGCGCTGTGAGCGACTACGTCGACGAGCACTCCGACGAGTGGCGCGACACCGCCTACCAGGTGCGCGACCAGGCGAGCGCGTATGCTGAGACCTTTGCTGAGGAGCTGCAGGACAGCACGAAGGGCCTGTCCAAGAAGGCAAAGAAGGCCAAGAAGAAGGCGAAGAAGCTCAAGTAAGCCCGTTGCACCGGAGGTAGATTGACCAGCCCCGCATCTCGCGGCACCACGAATAATGCCGACCGCTCGCTCGCAGAGGCCATCGCGAGCGAGCAGGACCATCTCGATGACCTGCTGGCTGAGGTGGACGCCACGACCGCCACGCTGAAGAAGCGACTGGCCAGCGTCCGAGCCACGGCAGATATCGATGACCCGCAGGGGCTGATGCGCCGCGACCGCGAGATCCAGGACATCTCGCAGCGACTGGATAACCTGTCCATCGCGGAGATCGGACTGATGTTCGGCCGCATCGACGTGGCCGATGAGGAGCCAGAGAATCCGGTGTCAGGCTCCCCCGATCTGGACCGCCGCTATATCGGGCGGCTGGGGCTGCACACCCGCGACGACGAGATGCGTACCCTCCTGATGGACTGGCGCGCACCGATGGCCCGCCCCTTCTACCTCGCCACCACCCTGCACCCAGATGGGGTGCACCTGCGCCGCCACATCAAGACTCGCGGGCGGAAGGTGACCCACGTCGCCGATGAGCGGCTCACCACCCGCGGCGAGGACCAGACGTCCTTAACTGAAAAGACGACGTCCGCGGCGGGAGGGGTGGCTCAGGAGGCCGCGCTGTTGGACGCGGTGAACGCGGCCCGCAGCACGCGGATGGGCGACATCGTGGAGACCATCGCCGCGGAGCAGGACGCCATCATCCGCAGCGAGCACCGCTCCGTCACCGTCGTCCAGGGTGCGCCGGGGACCGGGAAGACCGCGGTCGCGCTGCACCGCGCGGCCTACCTGCTGTACACGTGGCGCGAGCAGCTCGCGAAGACGGGCGTGCTCATCGTCGGCCCGAATGCGCGCTTCCTGGACTACATCTCGCAGGTGCTGCCCTCCCTGGGTGAGACCGGCGTGGTGCTGGCGACCCCGGGCACGCTCCTGCCGGGGGTGAAGACGCGGCCCGAACCGAGCCTGCTGGCCCGTGAGGTCAAGGGCAGCGCGGAGATGCTGCACATCCTGAAGCTGGCGGTGCAGTCCTGGCAGCAGGTGCCGGAGCAGCCGCGCGATTTCATGGTAGATGGCGTGGCCGTGGAGTTGAGCCCGAAGATGGTCCGCGCCGCCCGCACCCGGGCGCGACGTAGCCGCAAGCCCCACAACCAGGCCCGGCCACTGTTCGTGGATCATGCGATCAGTTCCCTGGCGGATGCGTTGGCGCAGACGATCGGGCGCGACCCCCTCGGCGGGGAGAACTTGCTGACCGCGGAAGACCGCACCAGCCTGCGCGATGACCTGCGCGAGGAGCCCGCGGTGGTGGCAGCGTTGGACGAGTTCTGGCCGGAACTCACGCCGGAGCAGGTACTGGCCGACCTGTACGAGCATGCCGAGGAGATCGCCTCGGAGTACGACGAGGACACGATCCGCGGGCTGCAGGCCACCCCGCCGGTGGAGCTGGACGGTGGCCAGATCCTGTGGACTGCCGCAGATGCGCCGCTGCTCGACGAACTGGCGGACATGCTGGGCATCATCGACGACGAGGCGGCCGAGAAGGCGGAGCGTGAGGAGTGGCTGGCGAAGATCGCGGAGGCCCAGGACGCGCTGGACATCCTCACGGGCTCGGCGACCCAGGACTTGGACGATGGCTTCGCCCCGGAGATCCTCATGGCCTATGACGTCATCGACGCCGAGCAGCTAGCGGGTCGCCAGCGAGTACGCGACGCGCGCAGCACGGCGCAGCGTGCCGCCCAGGACCTGCGCTGGGCCTTCGGCCACGTCATCGTGGACGAAGCCCAGGAGCTTTCGGAGATGGACTGGCGGATGATCTTCCGCCGCTCCCCCAACCGGTGGATGACCGTGGTTGGTGATCCGGCACAAACGGGAAACCCGGCGGGTGTGGCCTCCTGGGGCGAGACCCTGGCCCCTTATGTGTCGGATCGCTGGGAGCTGAAGGAACTCAGCGTGAACTACCGCACGCCGCAGGACATCGCGGACGTGGCCAATCAGTTGCTCCCCGAGATCGCCGCGGATCAGGAGCCCGCGATCGCGCTGCGCGGCACCGGCACGGGTGTGGCTTATGCGGCGCGGACGAAGTTGGCCGACGCGCTGCCCGAGATCGCGCGGCGGGCCGGCGAGGGCCTGGTGGGGATCATCGCCAGCGATGCGGACCTTGAGTGGGCACGCGGGAAGGTGACTGCGGCCTTGGGCGATGCGCTGGGCTCTGACCTGGTCGGCATCGACGCGGAGGTGCTGGTGGTCAGCACCGCCGAGGCGAAGGGCCTGGAGTTCGACGAGGTCGTGCTCATCGAGCCCGCCGCGATCGTCGCTGCCTCCCCACAGGGACTGCAGGACCTCTACGTGGCAATCACCCGTGCGACCCAGGGTTTGAGCGTGTTCGCGGACCAGCCACTGCCCTGGGATCAGGGTTAAGCGCGCAGGTCAGGTTCTTTTTAGCGCGGCGGCATGACCAAGTGATCAACAAATTCTTAAAAGGCTCTTAGCTGGCTATAATCTCATTCAATCCACTCACCCGCTCCTCTCACCGGAGCCAGCACTTTAAGGAATGAGCATGAAGCGCAAGCTCGCCGTCGCCACCGCCACGGTCCTCTCCCTCGCCTTCCCCACCGCCATCGCCAACGCGGCTCCGGACCCAACCACCGGGGTGGAACTCGGTGTAAGCCAGAGCCAGTTCTCGGCGCTCCAGGCCCAATTCAACCCAAGCCTCGCACGCACGGAGGGTCTCCGAGCCGTCCGTCAGCTCCGCGAGGAGATGTGGAACCTGAACCCTTACCTCAGCGTCAACGGATCCACTGGAACGAAGCTTCGCGATGTTGTGCGGGCCAAGGGTTGGAGCAAGACTGACTACATCAGCAACGTCTCGATTGATAGCGACCTCACGTGGATGGCTATTCAGCGCGCTTCCGAACAGGTCCACCGTTTCGAGCCCGCACACACTCGCCCCAACGGCGGGAACATCTGGGACGCCACGCGAAACGGTCGTCGTTCGAACGGCGAAATCCTCATGACCGGGACCGGTGTCACTCTCTCTGACGCGATCGTCAAGTACTGGGGCCATGGAGAACTTCGAGCACTCAATGCAAGCAAGGGCGAGGCGAATGCTCAGAGTGGCCACCTGCACACGCTCATTAATCCGGAAAACACATACTACGGATTTGGTCGAGTCAGTGGTCGTAAGAACGGTCAGGGCTCTGTCGACACCGTCATCGCGGGGCTCTCGGGCGTTGCACCAGCGAAGGCCCTCGCGAATGAGTCCAACACCCCGAACAAGACCTACAACACCTGGCTTTATAATGCTGCCGGTGACCGAAGGGATGTCACGGGAGTTAAGGACAACGCTCCGGGCCAATTCCCTTCTGGCATCACCAACCCAGGCGGCACCTCTGGGTCCAGTGGCGACATCGGCATGATCATCAGCATCATCCTGGGCACCATCTCGATCCTGGGCAGCATCTGGATGGCGATCCAGCAGTTCCTGCCCCGCTAAGTCGGCAGCCTCTGCGCAAGCCTGAACCCCGCGGAAAATTTTCCGCGGGGTTCTTCGCTACCTTGCCCCTAGCGTCCGCGCGCTAGCGGCGAGTCCGATGCGAACGCTGGCGCGGCGCGTCTAAGGATCCAGTTGCGCGCCTAGCCGACGGTGTGGACGATCATCACGTCGCAGTCGGACTGGCGGGCCACATCGGCCGGAACCGAGCCCAGCAGGCGGCCGGTGAGGGAGTTAATCCCCCGGTTACCCACCACGAGCAGGTCGGCTTTCTCCTCGGTCACCACGGCCATGAGCGCGTCCACCGGGGCGCCCTCCCGCAGCACGGCGCGCACCTTCTCGGCCCCCTCCTCGCGGGCGACCTCCATCGCGGAGCCCAGCACTTCCTCGGCGTGCTCGTCCCCCACGACCGGCGAGGACTCATCCCGGCGCGAGGCCTGGGTGTCAGCCTCCTTGGCGAAGTACGCCGACGCGAGCACCAGCTCCGAGCTAAAAGCCGCTGCGATTCCCGCCGCACGCCGGACGGCGAGGTGGGAGGATTTGGATCCATCAGTGCCAACGACGATCTTTGAGAACATGCTCTTCATTCTATAGGCCAGCTTCCTTCATGCCCCGAAGTTCCTTATTCAGGTCCGCAATTTCATCACGCAGCCGGCCGGCCAGCTCGAATTTCAGCTCTCGTGCGGATTCCTTCATCTGCGCGGTGAGGCCTTCGATGAGCTTTTCCAGCTGTGGGCGGGCCATGTCGCCGCGGTCTTCCGCTCGGCCGAAGGTGGCCATGTCCCCCTCCACGCCAGTCGAGGCAGAACCCGCAACCTCGCTGCCCGGCTCGCCGTAGCCTTCGGAGAATTCCTCGACCTGGTCCAGGATGTCGGCGATCTTCTTGCGCAGTGGCTGGGGGTCGATGCCGTGCTCCTCGTTATAGGCGATCTGCTTCGCCCGGCGCCGCTCTGTCTCGTCGATCGCGTTGCTCATCGACTCGGTGACGTTATCGGCGTACATGATGACCTCACCAGAGACGTTTCGGGCGGCACGGCCGATCGTCTGGATCAGTGAGCGGGTGGAGCGCAGGAAGCCTTCCTTATCCGCATCCAGGATCGCGACCAGGGAGACCTCCGGCAGGTCGAGGCCCTCGCGCAGCAGGTTGATGCCCACCAGCACGTCGAACTCCCCGAGGCGTAGCTGCCGCAGCAGCTCCACGCGCTTGAGGGTATCGATATCCGAGTGCATGTAGCGCACCCGCACGCCGTGTTCCAGCAGGTAGTCGGTGAGGTCCTCGGCCATGCGCTTGGTGAGGGTGGTGACGAGCACGCGCTCGTCCTTATCCGTGCGCTTGCGGATCTCCTCGATAAGGTCGTCGATCTGCCCCTCCGTGGGGCGCACCTCCACCTTCGGGTCCACCAGGCCGGTTGGGCGAATCACCTGCTCCACGAACTCGCCCTGGGCCGCGGCGATCTCGTAATCCCCCGGGGTGGCGGACATGTACACGCACTGGCCCTTGCGGTCGTCGAATTCTTCCCAGGTCAGCGGTCGGTTATCGAGCGCGCTGGGCAGGCGGAATCCGTGCTCGACCAGGTTGCGCTTGCGGGACATGTCGCCCTCGAACATGCCGCCGATTTGCGGCACCGTCACGTGGGACTCGTCGATGATCGTGAGGAAGTCCTCCGGGAAGTAGTCGATCAGCGTCGCCGGGGCACTGCCGGCGGGTCGGCCGTCGATGTGCCGGGAGTAGTTCTCGATGCCGCTGGTGAAGCCCACCTGCTGGATCATTTCGAGGTCGTATTCCGTGCGCATCCGCAGCCGCTGCGCCTCCAGCAGCTTGCCGCGGTTCTCCAAGTCCTCCAGGCGCTCCGCCAGCTCCTCCCGGATGGCCTGCATCGCCTTTTCCATCCGCTCCGGCCCAGCGACGTAGTGGGTGGCCGGGAAGATGCGCAGTTCATCCACTTCGCGGATCACGTCGCCGGTCAGCGGGTGAATGTAGTACAGCGCGTCGACGTCGTCCCCGAAGAACTCGACGCGGACGGCGAGCTCCTCGTAGGCCGGGATGATGTCCACCGTATCGCCCTTCACGCGGAAGGCACCGCGGGTGAAGGAGACGTCGTTGCGGTCGTACTGGATGTCGACGAGTAGGCGGAGGAACTGGTCGCGGTCGACTTCCTCGTCCACCCGCAGGACGACGGAGCGGTCCAGGTAGGACTGCGGGGTACCCAGGCCGTAGATGCAGGACACGGAGCTGACGACGACCACGTCGCGGCGGGACAGCAGCGCGGAGGTCGCGGAATGGCGCAGGCGCTCGACGTCGTCGTTGATCGAGGAGTCCTTCTCGATATAGGTATCGGTCTGCGCGATATAAGCCTCGGGTTGGTAGTAGTCGTAGTAGGACACGAAGTACTCCACCGCGTTATTCGGCAGCAGGGAGCGCAGCTCGTTAGCCAGCTGCGCGGCGAGGGTCTTATTCGGCGCCATGACCAGGGTGGGGCGCTGCTGTTGCTCGATCAGCCAGGCTGCGGTCGCCGACTTACCCGTACCGGTCGCGCCCATGAGGACGACGTCGCGTTCGCCGCGGTTCAGCCGCTCGTCGAGTTCCGCGATGGCGGCTGGCTGGTCGCCCGCGGGTTCGTACTCGCTAATGACCTCGAATTTGGCATCGCTGCGCTCGACCTCCCCCACGGGGCGGAATTCGGAGTAGGACAGCTCGGGACGCTCTGCTGCAAAAGCCATGTGTCTATCCTAGGCAGCCCACGTGGTGGGCAGCCACCGGGCTGAGGTGTGGCTGGGCGGCCGGCTGGCAGGCACTGCGATGGCTGGGGCAGGGTCGCGGTACGCGCCCGGGGGTTACTGCCGTCCGAGCCGCTGGATTATTTCTCGCCGAGCTGTGGCGCGACGACCTGCTCCCAGAAGGTGTCGACCTGCTGGAGGAGCTGATCCCGGGTGCCGGAGTTATCCACCACGGAGTCCGCGGCGGCGAGGCGCTCCTCACGGCTGATCTGCGCCGCGATGCGGCGGCGGGCGTCCTCCTCGTCCAGGCCTCGGGAGTTGACCAGGCGGTCGATGCGGATCTCGTCCGCCGCGTCAACGACGAGCACGTGGTCCGTCTTCTTATACTCGCCGTTTTCGATGAGCAGCGGCATGTCGTAGACGAGCACCGGCACGGCCTCAGTGCGGGCCTGGGCGAAGCGCTCGAGGGTGCGTTCCCGGATGCGGGGGTGGGTGATGGAGTTCAGCTTCTCGGTGGCCTCCGGGGTGGCGAAGGCCTGCCGGGCGAGCTCGGCACGGTTGAGGGTGCCGTCCGCGTTGAGTACCCCGTCGAAGGCCTCAGCCAGCTCCGCGAGGGCGGGTTCGCCGGGTTCGACGATCTCGCGGGCGATCTTATCGGCGTCGACGATCCGGGCACCGAGGGTCTTCAGCCGACTGGCGACGGTCGTTTTCCCGGAGCCGATGCCACCGGTGAGTCCGATGAGAAACATTGCTTCAATCCTAAGAGCTCAGGAGCAGGCGATTAGCCGACTGCAGGCACTGTGCCCACGAGACGGTCACGTTGGTGTAGTCCACGCGCAGCTGATTTGCCGTATAAAAATCGCCGTCGGTCACTGCCTGCTGCCACTGGCCAGCTATCTCGTCCGACTGTGCCTTGAGCTTCTTGCAGTTCTTCGGGTTGAGCATCAAAGATCCGCCCGAACCTGCAGTGGGCCGTTCGATGTCTGGGAGTGGCTGGGCTTCCTCAGCCTTTGCCGGCGCTGCCCCGCCGCCGACACCTGCCGAGAGAGCGAGAGCTGCGGCCAGCGCAACGGTGGCGCGTTTCCGAAAAAGATTCATGCTCCTAAAGCTACATCACTTGAAGATCCCCGTTGTGATTGAATTAACACCATGACTGTTCTCTCCGGGCATCGCAGCCCTTCCCCTTTCACCCGCCGTGGAACCAGGACGGCGTTGCTGGTCGCCGCCCTCGCCACGTCCTCCTTCTCGGTGATGATCGGCTCCGCTGGCACCGCGCACGCCGCTGGGCCGTGCTCGGCCTGGTCCCCCGGCAGCTCCGACACAGCGGCAGCGTTGGGCTCCAGCGGCAGCTCCTCGGGCTCCTCGGCCCCTCGTGGTTGAAGGGCATCCCCGGCGGCATGCCTTCCTTGACCGGTAACACCACGGCCATGCACATCCTCACCGGTCCCAACGGCCCCGATCAGCTCTCCAAGTTCGGCTTGGCCAGCACGGACCTGGGCTTCATGTGGGACGCCGGCGACGGACGCACGCTCGCTGTGTTTGGGGACTCCTTCAGCTGCGGCCCCCGCGGGGACGGCTGGCATTCGAATGCGATCTTCGAATCGGACGACCGCGACCCGTCCAACGGCATTCACATCACCCGACCGGCCAACGGGGACCGTTCGGACGAGTTCCTCCCGCGTTCGCTGAAGATCGACGGCGTGGAGATGACGGTCATCCCGACCTCCGGCATCGCGATCGACGGCGTGCAGTATGTGGACTTCATGTCCGTGAAAAAGTGGGGAACGCCCGGAAACTGGACCACCAACTACGCGGCCACCGCCAAGTCCACCGACGGCGGAAAGACCTGGACCGTGATGGAGGGCTCCAAGCGAACCAACACCAACCCCTCCACCAGTGATAAGTTGCCCGCGCTGCCCGCCCACGTTCGCGGCGCGGAGAACTTCCAGATGACGGCCTTCGCCGCCCCACCAGCCGAGAGTAACGACCCCTACGTCTACGTCTACGGCACCCCCAACGGGCGTTCGGGGCAGGCCCGGCTCGCCCGCTTCCCGAAGGACAGCTTCGCCCTCTTCCCCGGTGCTGCGGCCCACTCCGACGCCGAGTTCTACACCGGCAGCGGCTGGAGCCCCGCCATGTCGGATGCCGCACCCGTACTCGACGGTAAGGTCTCCGAGCTCTCGGTGATGTACCACCCGGAACAGGATGCTTGGCTCGCACTCTACGAGGCGCCGCAGGGCGTGGTGATTAGGAAGGCTGCCTCTCCGGAGGGGCCGTGGAGCACGCCGACGACCCTGGTCTCTCGCGCTCAGATCGGTGACCTCTACGGCGCATTCATGTTCCCCCACCAGGTCGATAAAAACCTCTACTGGGTGGCCACGACGTGGAAGGACTACAACCCGGTCGTGTACAAGACCGACCTGGGTCGCGTGTTCCAATAGAAGCACCTATTAACGCTCATGGTCTGAGCACGCCGAAGGCGCCCCGCGGGCGAGGAGAATCCTCCGCCGCGGGGCGCCTTCTCTTTCGCTATCGGCGCAGCTGGTTTAGCGCTCGACGATGGCGACGATGCCCTGGCCACCTGCTGCACAGATGGAGACCAGTGCGCGGCCGCCGCCGTTCTCCTCGAGCAGCTTCGCGGTGGTGGCGATGATGCGGCCACCGGTTGCGGCGAATGGGTGGCCAGCGGCCAGCGAGGAGCCCTTGACGTTGAGCTTGGAGCGGTCGATCGCACCCAGCGGCTTGTCCAGGCCCAGGCGCTCGCGGCAGTACTCCTCGGATTCCCAGGCCTTCAGGGTGGCCAGGGTCTGGGAGGCGAAGGCCTCGTGGATCTCGTAGAAGTCGAAGTCCTGGAGGGTCAGGCCGTTGCGCTCCAGCATGCGCGGGACGGCGTAGGTCGGGCTCATCAGCAGGCCGTCCGGGGTCTTGCCGTCGTGGCCGTGCAGGAAGTCCACGGAAGCGACCTCGGAGTCCACCAGGTAGGCACGGACCGGGAGGTTGCGCTCCTTGGCCCACTCCTCGGAGGAGAGCAGGACGGCGGATGCCCCGTCGGTCAGCGGGGTGGAGTTACCGGCGGTCATGGTGGCGGTGGTGCCGTGCTGCGCGGCGTCGCGCTTGCCGAAGACCGGCTTGAGCTTGGCCAGCTTCTCCGGGGTGGAGTCCGGGCGCAGGTTGGTGTCACGCTGCACGCCGAGGTACGGGGTGATGAGGTCCTCGAAGAAGCCCTCGTCATAAGCCTTCGCGAGGTTCTGGTGGGAGGTCGCGGCGAACTCGTCCTGCTCCTCGCGGGTGATGTTCATCTCACGGGCGGTGATCGCAGCGTGGTCACCCATGGACAGGCCGGTGCGCGGCTCGCCGTTGCTCGGCTGATCCGGTGCCAGCTGGGCCGGGCGGATGGAGCCGACCAGCTTCAGGCGCTGCTGGGTGGTCTTGGCCTGAGTCAGCTTGATGAGAGTCTTGCGCAGCTGGTCGCCGACCGCCAGCGGGGCGTCGGAGGTGGTGTCCACGCCGGAGCCGATGCCGGACTCGATTCGGCCCGCGCGGATGGCATCGCCGACGGCGACGATGGCGGCCAGGCCGGTGCCACAGGCCATCTGCATGTCCATGGCCGGGGTGGTGTTGGACAGGGAGGAGCCCAGCACGACCTCGCGAACCATGTTGAAGTCGCGGGAGTGCTTCAGGACCGCACCGCCAGTGACCAGGCCGAGCTCTTCGTCCTGGAGGCCGTAGCGGGCGACGAGGCCCTCGATGGCCGCGGTGAGCATGTCCTGGTTGGATGCGTCCGCGTACTCCTTGTTGGAGCGGGCGAAAGGAATGCGGTTGCCGCCGAGGATGGCGACCTTCTTCTGGTTACCGTTCGTCATGATGGTTTTCACTCCGTCTCTAGAATGTGCACCAAAGTTGTGCGTCTCCCAACCGACTATAGAGACGTGCTGGGGCGTGGGTTAGAAAACGAAAATATAAAAATAATTTCACTAGATTTCACCCTCAGTGTGACCCCCAACACCGTAGAGTTGAGGTCACGTTCTTAAAAACCTTCTCCGGTCAGCGCGCTGTGCCCGCTAGCCCGCGCCTTATCTGAAGGGGCGCTCCCAGCGCGCAGCAAGTTAACGTGACGCGAAGACCGGAAAGCGACAACCCGAAGGAGAATAAGTGTCTAAGACTTCCTCCCAGCACTCCGACCGTTACGGCGAGTTCATCGAGTCCCCGTTCGGCAACTTCCTGGCTGACAAGGTCGGCCTGCCGAAGCCTGAGAAGCTGCGCCGCTACAAGGCCGGCGAGCCAGCACTGCCGGGCCTCGTGCTCGTCGGTGGCCAGGGCCGCCTGATCGACCCGGTCACCTCCCTGCTGGATGCGGACTACGACCTGACCCGCGACTCCGGTGACAGCAAGTACGCCGCCTTCGTTTTCGACGCGACCGGCATCACCAAGCCGGAGGAGCTCCACCAGCTCTTCGACTTCTTCAACCCGGTGATGCGCAAGCTCGCCCCGAACGGCCGCATCGTCGTGCTCGGCACCACCCCGGAGCTTGCCGAGTCCACCGACGAGGCGATCGCCCAGCGCGGCCTCGAGGGCTTCAGCCGCTCCGTGGCCAAGGAGCTGCGCCGCGGCGCGACCGCCCAGCTGGTCTACGTCAGCCCGAAGCTCTCCGGCGACTTCACCGGCCTGGAGTCCACCCTGCGCTTCCTGCTCTCCGGCAAGTCCGCCTACGTTGACGCCCAGGTCATCCGCGTCGACGACACCGCAGCCACCGCACCGGCCAACTGGGATCAGCCTTCTGAGGGCAAGGTCGCCGTCGTCACCGGTGCTGCGCGCGGCATCGGAGCCACGATCGCCGCGGTCCTGGCTCGCGACGGCGCGAAGGTCATCTGCGTGGACGTCCCGCAGGCCGGCGACGGCCTGGCCGAGACGGCCAACCGCGTCAAGGGCACCTCCCTGCCGCTGGACGTCACCGCCCCGGACGCGGCCGACAAGCTCAAGGAGCACGCCGAGGCGCGCTTCGGCCAGGGCATCGACATCATCGTCCACAACGCAGGTATCACCCGCGACAAGCTGCTCGCCAACATGGACGACGCACGCTGGAACGCCGTCATGGCCGTGAACCTCATCGCCCCGGTCCGCATCACCGAGGGCCTGATCGCCAACGGTGGCCTCAACGACAACGGTCGCGTCATCGGTGTGTCCTCCATCGCTGGCATCGCCGGTAACCGTGGCCAGACCAACTACGGCACCACGAAGGCCTCCGTCATCGGGCTGGTCAACACCTTCAGCGAGAAGCTGGCGGACAAGAACATCACCGTCAACGCCGTGGCACCGGGCTTCATCGAGACCCAGATGACCGCCGCCATCCCGTTCGCGACCCGCGAGGCCGGCCGTCGCATGAACTCCCTGCAGCAGGGTGGCCAGACCATCGACGTTGCAGAGACCATCGCCTACTTCGCGGCACCGGCTTCCAACGCCGTGACCGGCAACGTGGTCCGCGTCTGTGGCCAGTCCCTGCTGGGCGCGTAAACAAAGCACTGCCCCGCTGACATCTTTTCAACTTCTTAAAGGAGGTTCCTGTGGCTGAGGTTTCCTACAAGGAACTGCCCAAGATTCCGGCTCTCATGGACGAGTACCGGAACGCAGTCAAGGACATTCTGCCGGTCGTCGGGTCCACGCGCTCCGCAAAGGACAACCCGAAGACCGCCTTCGAGGTCCGCGGCGTGAACATCGACGTTCCGCACCTCGCGGCGTACTGCAGCGCGACGGACCTGCGACTGACCAACGAGCTGCCGCTGACCTACCCGTACGTGCTCTCCTTCCCCATCGTGATGAAGGTCCTCACGGCTCCGGACTTCCCGTTCGGCGCTGTGGGTGCGGTGCACCTGAATAACGTCATCGAACAGAAGCGGGCGCTGACGGTCGACGACGTCCTGGACATCAAGGTCCACGCCGAGAACCTGCGCGAGCACAACAAGGGCCTGCTCATCGACCTGGTCACCGAGATCACCTCGGGCGGCGAGATTGTGTGGCGCCAGGTCTCCGGCTTCCTGGCCAAGGGTGCGAAGCTATCGAGCTCCTCCCCGCTGGCAGGTGGCGAGAAGACCGACGGCGTGATCCTGCCGATCACCGAGCTGGCGGATCCGCGTCCGACCGCGAACGTGCGGGTCACCCCGTCCCAGATCAAGGACTACGCGGAGGCTTCGGGCGATAAGAACCCGATCCACGTCTCCGGCGTGGGTGCGAAGGCCTTCGGATTCCCGGCGGTCATCGCGCACGGCATGTGGTCCGCCGCTCGCCTACTGGCCACGCTGGAGGGAGAGATCCCGTCCGCGGCGCGCTACACGGTGCAGTTTGCTAAGCCGGTGACCCTGCCGGCCAATGTCGCGGTCTTTACCGAGAAGGCTGCCAACGGCGACTGGGACGTCCAGCTACGCAAGGCATCCAAGCTGGACACGGTCCACGCAGTGGCGAAGATCGAGCAACTCTAAGCCACTCGCTGTAACACTCCCCCTTTCGGCCGGTTCGCGTTCTCCGCGGGCTGGCCGAAAGCCTTTTGTTGGCCGCGAACTACCATGAGAATCATGGAGCAGGTACAGCAGGCCTTCTACGAGCAAATCACGATCGACCCAGCCCGCATCCCCATCGTCATCCTCTCGGCGCTGGCGATCTACCTCTTTTTCCTGATCCTCGTGCGACTGTTCGGCGTCCGCATCATGACGAAGATGAATGCCTTCGACGCGGTCGTCCTGGTCATGTTCGGCGCGGTCTCGGGCCGCGTGGTCATCGGGCACCCGCCGACCCTTGCCGCGGGGGCGATCGGACTGTTCACACTCATGCTGCTGGAGGCGATCTTCGGAGCAGCGCGCAAATCCACCGCCGTGAGCCGCGTCTTCGACGAGGACCCCCAGGCCGTCTTCGCGCACGGCCAGTACCTGGACCGGCAGCTGCGCCGCACCCACGTCTCCCGCGACGACCTGCGGATGGTCATGCGCCGCGCTGGAGTTGCAGCCCCAGCCGACGTGCAGCTGATCATCCTGGAGCCCACCGGTGAAATGACCGTCTACAAAGTCGGCATCGTGATCGACCCGGAGATGCTGCGCGGGGTTGCGGGGCTCCCCTCAGGGTTTACGCAGCACGATCGCGAGAATCACTAGGGCGATACCGGCCAACTCCGTGAGGCTGATCCACTGCTTCAGCGCCACCGCGCCCACCAGGGTCGCAACGAGCGGCAGCACGGCCTGCAGGAGGGCGAACAGCGAGGACCCCGCGAGCCTCAGCACCACCTGGTCCAGGGAATAAGGGATCGCAGCCGAGAGCAGCCCCAGGCCTGCGGCGAGCCCGATGATCGTCGGTGCGGCCATCGCGAGGTTCTCTGGCCACAGCCAGATGGCCAGGGGAAGACCAAGGACACCGGCGTAGGTGAAGCCCACCGCCAGCGATGCCTTCGAGGTGTCCGCGTTGGAGGAAATCTTGGCACCAAGCAGAATGTAGCCTGCCCAGAAGCCACCCGCGGCCAGCGCCCAGAGGATGCCGCTAGCCTCAGCTGACCACTGGGCCCCGGAGATCACCAGCACGCCAGCGATGGCGAATCCGAGAGCTAGCCAGTCGCGCAGCAGCCTCGACCCCCAGGCCGCAACGATCACCGGCCCAATGAACTCGATCGCCACGGCCGAACCCAGCGGGATGGACTGAATGGCCATGTAGAAGGTCATGTTCATCGCCATCGCGGCCACACCAAAGAAGGTGGCGATCAGCGCCGGGCGGCCGATGAAGGAGCTCGCCCGCGGCCGGAAGAAAGCCCAGAGGATCAGGCCTGCTGTGGCAATGCGGAACCACGCCACCACCACCGGTGGGAAGTGATCGAATAGCCCCACGGCCAACGCTGCGCCCACGTAGAGCGAGAGGCCGGAGACCGCCATGATTGCCGGAGGCAGCACGCGGGAAGAGCCCTGGTGAGAAAGCGATCCGAACATGCCGTTGATCCTATCCAACCGCCTTCAAACACGAAGAAGGGCCCGCACCGTATGGTGCGGGCCCTGCTTTCAGCGCTCTAGCGTCGTTGTTTCAACTCCGCCAGAGCTGGTTGGTGCGATTTACTCGCCGCCGGCCAGCTTCTCGCGCAGAGCAGCCAGCTGCTCGTCGGAAGCCAGGGTGCCAGCGTCCTCGGCCGGAGCCTCGGCTGCCTTGGTCTCAGCGCCGGACTCGGAGGAGTAGCCGCCCTCGCCGTTAGCCGCAGCCTCAGCAGCTGCGGCGCGGTGGCGCTCGATCTGAGCTGCGTGCAGACGGTGGCGACGCTCGGACTCGGCGTAGCGAGCCTCCCATGCCTCACGCTGCTCGTCGAAGCCCTCGAGCCACTCGTTGGTCTCCGGGTCGAAGCCCTCTGGGAAGATGTAGTTGCCCTGCTCGTCGTAGGAGTCAGCCATGCCGTACTTGGACGGGTCGAACTCCTCGGTGAAGTCCTCGTCAGCCTGCTTCAGGGACAGGGAGATACGACGACGCTCGAGGTCGATGTCGATGACCTTGACCATGACCTCTTCGCCAACGTTGACGATCTGGTCCGGAACCTCGACGTGGCGCTCAGCCAGCTCGGAGATGTGAACCAGGCCCTCGATGCCCTCCTCGACGCGAACGAATGCGCCGAACGGAACCAGCTTGGTGACCTTGCCCGGAACGATCTGGCCGATCGCGTGGGTGCGGGCGAAGACGCGCCATGGGTCTTCCTGGGTTGCCTTCAGGGACAGGGAGACGCGCTCGCGGTCCAGGTCGACGTCCAGAACCTCGACGGTGACCTCGTCGCCAACGGTGACAACCTCAGACGGGTGGTCGATGTGCTTCCAGGACAGCTCGGAAACGTGGACCAGGCCGTCAACGCCGCCGAGGTCAACGAATGCACCGAAGTTGACGATGGAGGACACGACGCCCTTGCGGACCTGGCCCTTCTGCAGCTGGTGCAGGAACTCGGAGCGGACCGCGGACTGGGTCTCCTCCAGGTATGCACGGCGGGACAGCACGACGTTGTTGCGGTGCTTGTCCAGCTCGATGATCTTGGCCTCGATCTCCTGGCCGATGTACGGCTGCAGGTCGCGGACGCGGCGCATCTCGACGAGGGAAGCCGGCAGGAAGCCGCGCAGACCGATGTCCAGGATCAGGCCGCCCTTGACGACCTCGATGACGGTACCGGTGACCGGCTCGTCGTTCTCCTTGAGCTGCTCGATGGCGCCCCAAGCGCGCTCGTACTGGGCACGCTTCTTGGACAGGATCAGGCGCCCCTCCTTGTCCTCCTTGGTGAGGACCAGAGCGTCGATCTCGTCGCCAACCTCGACAACCTCATTCGGGTCGACGTCGTGCTTGATGGACAGCTCACGGGACGGGATTACGCCCTCGGTCTTGTAGCCGATGTCCAGCAGGACCTCGTCGTGATCGACCTTGACGATGGTGCCCTCGACGATATCGCCATCATTGAAGTACTTGATGGTCTCATCGACGGCGGCGAGGAAATCCTCAGCGGAGCCAATGTCGTTGATGGCTACCTGAGGGACGTTGTTGGTTGGCATATGGAAGTGTTCTCCGAAACGGAAATCAAATAGAAATGGACAGGGTCAAACTGCGCCTTTCGACGCGTAACGTACTGAAGGTTACACGAGAGGCTTTAGCTGCACAAACACCTGTTTTGCAAATTCCTCGGTCGTGGCGGGGCGGGGCGCACCTTCCACCCCACGCGCCACAGCAGGCTCATCTGCCACAGGCGTTGCGGTCTCGGGGTCTGCTGCGGCAGCCTCTCGGACCAGATCCGCGGTCGGCGCCTTGACCACGGCCTCGCGTACCGCGCCTTCCAGAAGCTCCGCAGCTTGCGGATAACCCAACGAGTCGAGCATCTGCGCGGCGGAGTTCATGATGCCCGCCGGGTTGGCAATGCCCTGCCCCGCGATATCCGGGGCGGAACCGTGCGCCGCCTGTGCCATGACCTGCGACTCGCTGGCATTGATACTGCCCGCAATCCCCAGCGAACCACCCAGCCCACCGGCCAGGTCGCTCAAGATATCGCCGAACATGTTCTCGGCCACGATCGTGGCATAGCGCTCCGGTCGGGTCACCAGCTCGGCGCACAGGGCGTCGATATGAACGGGCTGAACCTCGACCCCGAACTCTTCCGCGCAGGCCTTCGCCTCGGCGACGTAGCGCCCCGAGGTCTCGGTCAGCACGTTGGACTTGTGCGCCACCGTGAGCACCCCGTCGCGGGCGGCGGCGATGGCGGCGGCGCGACGGACGATGCGGCGGATCTTGGTCTGGGTGAAAACGCCGATCGCCAGGGAGACTTCCCCGTTGACCGTGATATCGCCGCTGCCCATCAGCATGTTGCGGTCGGCGTACATGCCCTCGGTGTTCTCCCGGACGATCACCACGTCCAGGTCCGGGTGCACCGCCCCTGGCACGCCACGCACCGGGCGAATATTCGCCCACAGATCCGCCTGTTTGCGCAGATGAGCAGAAGGGTTGAGCTGGCCCGCCACGCTCGGCGGATAAGACACATTGTCGTGAGGACCCAAGATCCAGCCATCCAAGCCAGTGATCGTCTCCCAGGTCTCTTCCGGCACGATTCTTCCGGTGGCGTTGATCGCCTCGCGGCCCAGCAGCAGTGGCACAAACTCCGGTGTCGCTTCCCCACTGGCCTGTAGCGCAAGTTCCACCGCCTGCACCGTCGGGGCGACGATCTCCGGGCCGATGCCCTCGCCCTGCCATACTCCGAGACGACAAGTTTCTGTATTTGCCATGCACTCCACCCTAGGGCTCGCAGACCGGCCGAGCACAGGGTGTTCACATTATTTTTGCGTGCTGCCCGAACCCGACGTCCTGAAATAAACCCAGCGTGCCTGGTGTCTTTTGCAAGGATTCGGCCGTAAAGTACCTCGGGTGACTGATTACTCTTCGCACTCCGCAGCATCGGAGCAAGCCCCGGCCGACACGGCCGACAGCTCCAGCGGCGTGAGCTTTGACAAGACCAAGCCCTCCGCTCTCACGATCATCCTCAACGCGATTCGCGGCGGCCTGATTGGCCTGGCCGAGCTCGTGCCAGGTGTGTCCGGCGGCACGATCGCGCTGGTGACCGGCGTGTACGAGCGCGTGATCTATAACGCCAACGTCTTCCTCGACGGGGTGAAGACCCTGCCGAAGGGTCGGGCGAAGGCCGGCCAGCGTTTCCGCGACGTGGACTGGTGGCTGCTGATCCCGATGCTCATCGGCATGGGACTGATCGTGGTCCTCATGGCGGGGCCTATGAAGGACTTCGTCACCAACCAGCCAGTCGCAGCGCGTGCCCTATTCCTCGGCATGGTGATGGTCTCTATCGCCGTTCCGCTGCTGATGATCGACTGGAAGAGCTCTTCGGCGAGCTGGGCGAAGGTGCTGCCGGTGATGGGCATCTTCGCGGTGCTGACGTTCTGGGCCACCGGGTTCACCAGCAGCACGCAGCGTGAACCACACCTGATCATCGTGTTCCTCGCTGCAGCGGTCGCGATCTGTGCGCTGGTGCTGCCCGGCGTGTCAGGCTCCTTCTTCCTGCTGGCCGTCGGCCTTTACGAGGCCACGCTCGGCGCGGTGGACGAGCGTAACTTCACCTACTTGGGTGTGTTCGCCCTCGGCGCGCTGACGGGCATCGTGCTCTTCGTCCGCCTGCTGGAGAAGATGCTCAACGAGCACCGCACCGTCACGCTGGCTGCGATGGCCGGTCTGCTGTTGGGAAGCCTGCGCGCGCTGTGGCCATGGCAGGACGACGCCGCTGGTCTGCTCGCCCCGGGCGAGAATGTCGGTGGTGCCATTGTTCTGTTCGTGCTGGGGGCAGCGATCGTAGCTGCGATGGTTATCGCGGAACGGCGCTTCGGGGGCGACAAAACCGAAGCCACCGCAACGTCCTAGAAGGCGTCTGTAACAAGGCGAGAAACCCCACGGTGAATGATTGAACTGATCACCGTGGGGTTTCGCATTGCTGTGGGGGTAGCGCCACACGCACGGGGTGGCGCCACAAGCACGTCGCGGCGGCGCTGTGGCGGCGATGCTACAACGCTGGGGCGAAGGCTAGTGCCCGGCGAGATCCCAGTTCTCGCCGTGGCCTGCGGAGACATCCAGGGGGACCCGCAGGCTGGCTGCCGAATCCATGTTCTCCTCCAACAGCTGCTGGATCTGCTCGAGCTCACCGGGCGCGATCTCCAGCACGAGCTCATCATGGACCTGCAGCAGCACCCGGGACTTCAGATTCGCATTGCGCAGCGCGCGATCCACCCGCAGCATCGCGAGCTTGATGATGTCCGCAGCCGTACCCTGAATCGGCGCATTGAGGGCGGCACGCTCGGCATTCTCCCGAGCCACCCGGTTCGAGCTGGCCAGCTCCGGCAGGTAGCGGCGGCGACCGTAGAGCGTCTCTGTGTAACCGGTTTCCTTCGCCGCCTCGACGACCTTATCCAGGTAGCGCTTCACGCCGCCGAAACGGTCGAAGTAGTTTTCCATGATCCCCTTGGCCTCGCCCGGGCTGATGCCCAGCTGCTGGCTGAGTCCAAACGCGGAGAGCCCGTAGACCAGGCCATAGCTGAGGGCCTTGACGCGACGGCGTAGCTCCGGGGTGACCTCGTCCACGGGGACGTCGAACACTCGGGAGCCGACGTAGTTGTGCAGGTCCTCCCCCGCCCGGTAGGCCTCGATCAGACCTGCGTCCTCGGAAAGGTGCGCCATGACGCGCATCTCGATCTGCGAGTAGTCGGCGGTCAGCAGCGTCTCGTAGCCCTCTCCGACGCGGAACGCGGAACGGATCTTGCGGCCCGCTTCCGTGCGCACGGGGATGTTCTGCAGGTTCGGTTCCGAGGACGACAGTCGGCCGGTCGCCGCTCCCTTCTGGTTGAAGGTAGTGCGGATGCGGCCGTCGCCGTCGATGGCGTTGATGAGGCCGTCAATGGTGCTCTTCATCTTCTGGTACTCACGGTGCGCCATGAGGTGGTTGAGGAAGGGGTGTTCGGTCTGCTGCTGCAGCTTCTCCAGCTCCGCGGCAGCAGTTGAGTAGCCGGTCTTCGTCTTCTTGGTCTTCGGCAGGCCGAAGTCCTCGAAAAGTACCTTCTGCAGCTGCTTGGGGCTGGAGAGGTTGAGCTGATCGTCCTCGGCGAGCTCGCGTGCGGCGGTGACCTCGTCGGCGATCTGGGCTTCGTAATCGGCGGCGAGCTCCTCGAGGGCGGCCTTATCCACCGCGATGCCCCGGGCTTCCATCTCCGCCAGGATGTGGGTCAGGGGCACCTCCATGGAGAAGTAGAGCTCGGCCTGGCCGGCGTCCGTGAGCTCCTGGTTCATGATCCCGACGAGCTCGCGGACCGCCTGGGCGCGCTCCAGGCTGCCCGAGTTTTCGGGCAGGTCGCGGCCCGCGTGGCGCTGCAGCACGTCTCCCAGCGACCAGCTGCGCAGGTCCGGGCGGACGAGGTAGGCGGCCACGGAGGTGTCATGTTCCACCCCGTCGAGGGCGAAGCCTTGCTGCCGCAGTGCGTGGAAGCTCTGCTTGGAATCGTGGAACCACTTCGGCGCGCCACGGTCGGCAAGCCAGGTGCGCAGAACCTGCTCGTCCTTCGCATCCAGGGCGGCAAGGTCAAGCTTTAGGCCTTTATTTTCGGCGCTGAGCAGGCCGAGTGTCTCACCGTCAATGTCCACGGCGAGAGCCTCGGCGACCGCGTCACGGCCCTCCTGGTAGGCGGCGTTCTTCTTCAGCCAGTTGGCGAGTTTGCCGGGGGTCAGATCTTCCTCGGTGATGGGGATGCTCGCGGTGTCCTCGAATTCCACCCCGAGGGTGCGGAAGGTGCGGTTGCGCAGCGTAGTACCGAACTGCAGCTTCTCGAAGATCGCCAGCGCGTCGTTCGGGTCGATATCCGCCGGCTTCAGCGTGTCCAAGCTGTCCACCATGTCCAGGTCCCGGACCATTTCGGTGATCTTCCGGGCCAGCTGGACATCGGCGACATAGGCGCGCAGGTTTTCGCCCACCTTGCCGCGTATGTCGTCCATGTTGTCGATGACGCCGTCCAGGGAACCGTACTTCTGGATCCACTTCTGGGCGGTCTTCGGACCCACACCCGGCACGCCCGGCATGTTGTCCGAGGTATCGCCGCGGAGTGCCGCGAGATCCGGGTACTGCTTCGGGGTCACGCCATACTTCTCTTCCACGGCCTCCGGGGTGAAGCGGTGGAGCTCGGAGACCCCGCGCAGGGTGTAGAGGACGGTGACGTCGTCCTCGACGAGCTGCAGGGAGTCGCGGTCACCGGTGCAGATGAGGGTGTTCATGCCCGCGTCATGGCCCTGGGTGGCTAGCGAGGCGATGATGTCGTCCGCCTCGTAGCTTTCCTTATCCAAGGTGGTGATGCCGAGGGTCTTCAGCGTCTCGCGGATCAGCTCGATCTGGCCCTTGAACTCCGGCGGGGTGGATGGGCGCTGCGCCTTGTACTCGGGGAACTCCGCTTCGCGGAAGGTCGGGCCCGAAAGGTCGAAGGCGGCGGCGATATGGGTGGGCTTTTCCTGTTCCACCAGCCCCAGGAACATCCCCAGGAATCCGTAGACGGCGTTGGTGTGCTGCCCGCCGGTCGTCGAGAAGTTCGCCGCCGGGAGGGCGTAGAACGCCCGGAAGGCAAGGGAATGCCCGTCGAGGAGGAGCAGGGTTTCTTCAGATTTACCACCGGTTGTCATGCCCGCCATCCTACTGAACCGCACCCCGCCCGCTGTTTTGTGCCCACCTGGGCGCTGCCGTATGCTTTGACCTATTGCGCCCCCGTAGCCCAATTGGCAGAGGCAACGGATTCAAAACCCGTCCAGTGTGAGTTCGAGTCTCACCGGGGGCACGTTTTAACCCCGCTGCGACCAGCATGAGCGCCAGGTCACAGCGGGGTTCTTCTTTTTCCGCCACTTCCGCCGGGCAAGGCCAGGGTGGTTAGCGGAGCATCTTCAACATCAGATATCCGACACCTGCACTGACCCCGATGCAGCCGCCGACCGAAAGGTCCGCCCAGACGCCAACACCTAGGCCGACGAGTCCCATCGCAACCCCAACCAGTGGCGCGGCGATGAGGAGGGTGCGAGTAGTGGAGCACACTCCCACCAAGCCAGCGGCGGGTGCCACGAGCAGAGCGATCGAAAGAATCGTCCCGACAGCAGGAATGAGCGCCACCAGGGTGGCCACAATAAGCGCACTGATGATCCCTTGCGCAAACCTTCGATTGTGGGACACCCCGAATGCTTCAGGGTCGAAGGCGAAGAACACCAGCTTCCGCCAGCCACCCCACAGGATGAACAGAGTGACTGCGAGCAGCCCGAGGGAAATTCCGATGTCCACCCAATCAACGTTGAGCACGCTACCAACGAGGAAGCTCTCCACCTTCACGGGCAGTGGAGCGAAAAACTTGTTGAGGAAATACCCCAGCGCGAATCCTGACGTCAGCACGATGCCTGCAGCGGCAGAGGGCGTTCCAAATTTCGAGAGTCCGAACAGGGCTCCGATGGGGATGCACATGAGTAATGCGCCGAGGAAAAGCAACGCCGAGATCCCCGCGAAGTTCAGACCGAGGGCAGCAGCCACGACCACTCCGAGGACTGCCCCGGGGAAGGTGGCGTGGGTGATGGCTTCGGCGAAGAAGACCTGCTTATTGAGCACAGCGAACACACCCACCAGCCCGGCGAGCATTCCGACGGCGATGACCTCGATGATGGGGAGCAGAAGAATATCAAGCATCGTGGCCCACCCCTGCCTTCAGCCACCGCACCCCAAGGGCCAAGAAGTAGAAGCCGACGGCGGTGAGCGCGACTACTGCCTGCGGGGACACCGGCCCCAGTGGGACGAAGGCGAGGCCCACCACCCCACTCAGGCATCCGATGAGCACCGAGATGGGAACCATCGTGCGCACCCTCGTCGCCACTAACCGGGCTGCTGCACCGGGCACGATGAGGTAGCCAACCACCAGGAGTACTCCGACGGCGCTGGCTGAAGACACGACGATGGCTGCGACGGCGACGTTGATCGCGATGTCAATGACCCACAAGTTGATTCCGCTGGCGGCCGCCGCGACGCGGTCGAAGGCAACAAAGACTTGCCGACGCCACGTCACCGCGATCACCACGAGCGCTACGGCGCACACCATCAGCGCGCTGTTGAGTCGGGAATCCGTGACCTCGAGGAGCCGGCCGAACATCAGCGCCTCCAACTGCCCCGATTGGTCACCCTTCTTCAGGGAAAGCACCACCCCTAGGGAGAAGAAGCTGGTGAGCACCACGGCCACCCCTGGTTCGGATAGCCGCGAGCGGGACACCACCGCCAGGATGACAGCCACCACCAGGGCCAGCGCCGAGGCGGCCGGAATGATCATGTCGATCCCGCCGAACACTGCTCCGGCGACGATGCCGGGGAAGATCGAATGCACCATCGCCTCAGCGTTGAACTCGAGGCTGCGCAAATTCACGATCACCCCCACCAGGCCGGAGACCAGTCCTAATGCGAGCAGCAGCACCAGCGGGCGAAACATGAAGGGCGATATCCCCAGCGCGAGTGCTAGATCAACCCACATACAGCGGCACCACCTCGGCACTCGGCCCGAAGACCGACTGCTCAGCGACAATGAGCGTGTAGTCACAGGCCCGTTCTGCCAGGACGAGATCGTGGGTAGAGGCGATGATCGCGGTGCCTTCTTCTTTCAGCTCTTCTAGCAGGTCCAGCAGCATCTCACGGTTCTGGGAGTCCAGTCCGTTGAATGGTTCATCGAGCAGAATGAGTTCGGTGCGCGCAACGACGGCGCGGGCAAGCAGAACCCGTTGCTGTTGCCCACCGGAGAGGCTGCCAAAGCGCACGTGCGCACGTTCCGCGAGTCCGACTTTTTCCAGGGCCTGGTAGACGCGCTTCTTCTTCCCTCCCAGCGGCTGGAAGGGGCGAAGTTCCCGGAGGACGCCCATCGCGACGACGTCGAAGGCAGTGACGGGGAAGCTACGGTCCAGGTCGGCGACCTGGGGCACGTAGGACAGGCGGGTGGCGTTGACGTCCAACTTCCCATCGGCAAGGCGCACCGCCCCCAGAATGCCGCGCAGCACGGTGGTCTTCCCGGAGCCGTTCGCACCGATCAGCGCGAGACCCTGGCCAGCGTGGAGCCGGGCGTCGAGGTGCTGGACGACGGGCGGGCCACCGTAACTGAACGCGGCGTCCGAAAGCTCAACGATGGGCTGTTCGGAAGATGCAGTGGACATTACTTCAGGCTCTCAGGCAGGTCGGCGAGCTTGCCATCCCAGGCCTCCACGAGGGTGGTGACGTTGTGAATGATCGAGGAAATGTAGGTCTCGCCAGCGGAGCCCGCGGGGCCCAGGGAGTCACCGTAGAGGGCATCGTCGCCGACGACCGCCTTCACGCCGGCTGCCTTGGCGATGGCTTCGATGGACTTCGAGTTATTGGAATTCTCCGCGAACAGGGCGGTAGCTCCGGACTTCCGCACGGTCTCAGCTGCCTTGCGAATGTGGTCGGCGGTGGCGTCCTGCTGGTCGCTGAAGTCGGAGAGCGCGGCGCCGATGAAGTCGATGCCGTACTCCTTGGAGAGGTAGCCAAATGCATCGTGGCTGGTGAACAGGACCGGGTCCTTCACCGTCGCGAAGGACTCGCGTGTCCACTCGTCCAGGTCGTCGAGCTTATCCTGGTAGCTCTTCACACCCTCGGAGATCGCCTTCTTCATCGCTTCGTCGCCGCGCTCATCGGCAATCTTCTCCAGCGCGTAGCCGATGTTCGCCACCTGGACCTTCGCGTTCTTCGGGGAGGTCCAGACGTGCGGGTCGTAGGTGAACTCCGCCTCCTCGCCTGGTTCCTCCGGTGGGAACGGCCAGGGCGCGACGTCCACCTGCTCGATCCCGCGGTCGATCTTGTAGTCACCGTTGGCAGCGTCCTCGATCTGCTTCGGCTTTTCCTTCACGTCGGAAGCGGTGAGCACGCCGGTGGTGACCAGCATGTTGCCCTTGAAGCCGGAGGATTCGATCGCGTTGGAGAGGAAGTGCTCCAAGTCAACGCCGTTGACGAGCAGGAGTTCCGCTTCCGAGGTCGCCTTGAGCTGCTCATGGGTCATCTCAAGCTCGTGAGCGCTCGCATTGGGCGCCAGCAGGCAGGTGAGATCAACCTCGGAGAGGTCCATCTGCTTGACGTAATCGCAAATCTGGGTGGTAGACGCGACGACCTTGATCTGGTCATCGCTGCCGGACGGCTCGCCCTCGCTGCTGCAGGCCACCAGGCTGGCGCCAGCAATCGTGAGCCCGATGGCTGCGGTCAGCGCACGAGCGAATGGGCGGCGGGGGCGCGCGGCTGGGCGTTCGGCGGAGGATGGTGAAGCTGGGGACATGGGTATGAGTTCCTTCTCGACGAGGTTTCGGCTCCCTGTCATCAGGCAGCCACAATTAAGTAAGGCAACCCTAAGTCGATCGCAAAGAGTTAGTCAAACCCCCAGTATAATGGCACTGTTTTCCATTAATACTATCTCCGCTGCTGCGCCCACTCCACCGTTCCGAACCCCAAGCGACAGACTCCGCCCTCGCAGGGGGTATCGCAGCTTCGCCCCTCCTACCGCTACATTTGCACGACCATCTTCCCGGTATTGCCGCCGGTGAACAGCTCCAGGAAAGCCCCAGGCATAGCCTCAATGCCATGACGGGTCGTGACGTCGTACCGAACCTCTCCGCTGGCGATCAGTGGCGCCATCCGCTCCCGGAACTCCCCTGCTACGTCGAGGTACTGCCCCAGCACAAAGCCACGCAGGGTGAGACACTTGCCGATCGCCAACGCAAGGTTTCGCGGCGCGGTCGGCGGCTGTGTGTCGTTGTATTGGGCAATCGCACCACACATCGCAACACGGCCGAAGGTATTCATGCGAGCAATGGCTGCCTCCAGGTGATCGCCGCCGACGTTATCGAAGTAGACGTCGATCCCCTCGGGCGCGGCCTGGCGCAGCTGCCCCGCGAGGTCGCCCTCCCGGTAGTTGATGGCCGCGTCGAAGCCGAGCTCCTTGAGTCGGGCAACCTTTTCCTCGCTGCCTGCCGATCCGATCACGCGGGAAGCGCCCAGGTGGCGGGCGAACTGCCCCACCGCAGACCCCACGGCACCGGCCGCACCGGAGACGAAAACCACGTCCCCTTCCTTGATCTCCGCGATGCGGGTCAGCCCCACGTAGGCGGTCAGTCCGGTGAGGCCAAGGATGCCGAGATAGGCCGCCGCTGGGGCGACATTCAGATCGACTGGCTTAGCCTGCCCCTCATCGACGATGGCGATATCCTGCCAGCCCAGCGGATGGGAAACGGTATCGCCGACCTGGAATTTCTCCGACCGGGATTCGCGAACCACACCCACTGCCCCGCCGGTCATCGGCTTGTTGAGATCGAAGGGCGGGATGTACGACTTGACGTCGTTCATCCGGCCGCGCATGTACGGATCGACCGTGTTGACGGTGTTCTCGACGAGGATCTGTCCCTCAGCTAGGTCTGGGAGCTCGACCTGCTCGAGGCGGAAGTTCTCCATCGTCGGGGTTCCTGTCGGTCGGGAAGCGAGAACCCATTGTTTCGCGGTAACCATGGCACGTTGTCCTCTCTGTTGATTTTCGTGACGCCCACGGTACTCGCCCGAGAGATTTCACCGCTGCCTCTAAAACCATCTCCTTTCGGTATTGCCCCCACACATAAACGAGCGCTAAGGTTAGCCTTAGTAAAGATCACTTAGGGTTGACTAAGTCGCTAGGCCATCTCATGGATGATCAGCGACGAACAGCCCCCACGCTTCCCGAGCAGAACTGAGACCACCTACCCATGAAGCTCCTCCCCATCGCCAGAAAGCCCCGCGCAGCAGCATGCCAGGACAGCCCTTGCGGATCTGGCTCCTGCCTACGCGGCGACCAGGTACCCGCCGACACCTGCGCGCTCCTGCCCGAGTGCTGCCTACAGCGTGTCATCGCTCAGCAACCCGCGCTCGCTACTCGCTTACTCGAACTGGGATTCCGCCCGGGCACGAAAATCCGGGTGGGTGGCACGGTGGCTGGTGGTGCCCGCGTGGTCACCATCGGCAATGCCCACTACGCAGTGGATCATCACACCCTGCGCCAGCTGGACGTCGTCATCACTGCGGCATAAAGGATCGAAAAGAGAATGACGAAGGATCACAGCACCCCGGTGAGCTGCCACGGCGCCCCAGCAATGGCGGTAGCTGCTGCAGGTTCGCCGGTCATCACGCTAGTGGGCGCCCCCAACTCCGGTAAGTCCACCCTCTTCAACGCGCTGACCGGCGCGAAAGTGCAGACCGGAAACTGGCCCGGCACCTCCGTGGAGATCAGCCGGGGCCTCTGGCACATCGGTGACACCCCCATCGACCTGATCGACTTGCCCGGCGCGTACTCCCTGGACCCTCTGAGCCCGGACGAGGCCTTCACCCGTGAGATGTTGGTGGACTGCCCGGCCGATGAACGCCCCGACGTGGTCGTCGTCCTGATCGACGCGACTGCTCCGGCGCGTGGGCTGAACCTGGCTTTTCAGGTTGCTGAGCACCCATACCGTGTGGTGCTGGCGGTGACCAAACAGGATGTCGCCGCTGACCAGGGCATTCACATTGACCTTGAGTCACTGGCTAAAGCGGTGGGGATGCCGGTGGTTGCTGTGAATGGGCGCCGGCGGGAGAATCTCGGCGGCCTGCGGGATGCCGTCACGCGAGCACTAGCGACTGAGCCCGCGGTGGTGCGTCCGGATGCTGACCTGGAGCGCCGTTTCGCGGATCTGGATGCGGCGGAGAAAGCTGCGGTTCAGCGTGCGGAGGTGGGGCCGAGCATCAGTGAGCGGATCGACCGGGTGGCTTTGCACCCTGTGCTGGGCCCCGTTCTGTTCCTTGTTGTGATGTGGGCAGTCTTCATGATCACCACAAAGGTGGCCGCACCGCTGCAGGACGGCCTGGAGGGCTTCATTATGGGCCCGGTCTCCGATGCCGCCCGGTCCGGATTGGAAGCCGTCGGCGCGGCTCACTGGTTGGTCACCGGCCTGCTGGTTGATGGGCTGATCGGTGGTGTGGGCATGGTGCTGACCTTCGCCCCGCTGATGGCGCTGATGTTTCTGTGCCTGGCCGTACTGGAGGACTCCGGCTATATGGCTCGTGCCGCGGTGGTGACTGACCGAGTGATGCGGGCGATCGGGCTGCCGGGCAAGGCCTTCATCCCGATCGTGGTGGGTTATGGCTGTAATGTGCCGGCAATCTCCGCCACTCGTGTGCTGGGGGATGTGCGCCACCGGATCTTGACGTGTCTATTGATTCCCTTCACGTCCTGCTCTGCGCGCTTGGTTGTTTTCATGATGCTGGCTCAGGTCTTCTTCCCGGCTCACGCGGGCTCAGCCGTGTTCGTAATGTATGTTCTTTCCATTTTGTTGGTCATTGTGTGCGGTCTTGCACTACGGCACACGCTGTGGCGGTCAATGCCCTCGGAGGCGCTGGTAATTGACCTTCCGACGTATCAGCTGCCCACCTTCCGCCTTTCTCTATCGGTGATGTGGACCCGGTTGAAGGGATTCCTGCAGACCGCGGGTGGCATCATCGTCGCGACGGTGGTTGTCATTTGGCTGCTGATGTCCATCCCAGTAAGCGGCCAGCGATTCACCGAGGAGGGGCCGACCCCGCAGGATTCCGCATATGGGCTGGTCTCCGAGGCCATGGCCCCCGCGTTCGCCCCAGCCGGATTTGGTTCCTGGTCGCTGACGGGCCCGCTGGTAACGGGCTTCGTGGCCAAAGAGGCGCTGATCTCCACGTGGGCGCAGACCTACGCGGTGGAGGACGTCACCGACGCTGATCCGGAGACGCAGGCGGATTCTCCGCTGGCGCGCAACATCCGTGCGGACTTCGATGAGGCCTCGGGTGGGCACGGGCTGGCTGCGGTCTGGGCCTATATGGTGTTCCTCCTGGCCTATACCCCGTGCGTGGCGACGATCGCTGCCCAACGCCGCGAGATCGGCTGGAAATGGACGCTGCTCGGTTTCGGGCTTCAGCTGGCGGTCGCGTGGTTGCTGGCCGTAGGAACCTTCCAAGTGTTGAAGGTGTTCCTATGACGCCGATGACGCCACAAGCCAAGGTCGCAGAGGCTATCACCCGCGGGGTGACCCGGCCGGTGGACATCGCGCTGGAAACGGGTCTGGGGCAGGGCACCGTTGAGGTGATCATGACGCACATGGAACGCAGTGCGCAGCTAGTGCGGGAGCCCATTGGGGGATGCCCGAGCACCGGCTGCGACCGCTGCCCGCAATCCAGGGTCTGTTCGGGGGCGTCGGGGAGCCGCGGGCCAGTGTTGCTCAAGCTGAGCTCTCCCCCGCGGCACGACTAGCCGCCGAAGGTCTGCATCGCTCCGCGAAGCATCACAACGCCTGCCCCCAGTGTCGCCATGATCAACGAGAGCTTGTGGGCGCATTCGAGCGAAATGTAGCGGGAAAGTTTCGAGCCCGTAGCGATGCCGACCACCAGGGCCACGAGGCACAGCGGCCAGAGCACGATGGGTGCTGTGGCGAAGATCGACTGCTCAGCACCCAGTTCCTTAAACAGCAGCGAGAGAGCCCCGGAAACGAAGAACAGCGGCTGCAGCGTGGCGGCGAAGGTGCGAGTCGGCCACCGTGAGACCTGGGCGTAGACCGTGATCGCAGGCCCGGCGATACCCGCCAAGGTGTTCATGAAACCGCCGGCCACCCCAGCCGCGACGGCGTAGTGGGGCCCATCAACCCTCGCGCGCTCCGGTAGCCGCGAGGTCACCAGTAGGGCGAGGAGCACCAGGGCACCGACGATCATCTGGAGCGGCCCCAGTGGCGTGTTGTGCACCACCCAAGTGCCAGGCAATGCCCCGAGCGCCATCACGGGTCCAATGAGCCAGAATTTCCGCCAGTCGATGTTCTCCCACACGGAGGCGGATTGCATGACGGCGTTGACGGTTGCGACCACGTTGATGACGAGCACTCCCGCCACGGGGCCTGCGACCAACGCCACAACGGGCGCGCCGAGTAGCCCCAGCCCCATCCCGGAGATCCGCTGCATCATCGCGCCGACGAAGATCGCCGCGAGGATGCACACGAAAGCCACGATGGTCAGTTCCATGTGTAGGCAGTCTACTGCCAGCTAGGACGTCGCCACCCCAGCACCCGGAACCTCAGCGCCCGATGTCTCAGCGCCCGGCGTTCCTGTATCCGGCGTCTGACTGCCCGGCGCGGTGGCCTTCTCCCCTTCGGGATCTTTGGGTTCGCCCTCCGCACCCCGGCGCAAACGCGTCATAGCAACCGGCCACCAGAGGACGGCCGCGGCCAGCACCAGCAGCACCATGCCCCACAGCACATAACCCATGGAGAATGGCACCGGCCAGCGCACCTGGTGCCAGAGCCGCATCGCCGGGGCGATATGGCGGGTGATGAAAGGTACCGCGCACACCCCCACTGCCAGAATCGCCAGCAGCGTCCCCCACCACCGGGGCACCCATGTGATCACCTGGTCGGCCACGCAGAGCAGCACCGGTAGCACCCAGACCCAGTGGTGCATCCAGGAAAACGGCGAGACCATGACCAAAGCCACCCCGGCAAACCCCAGCTCGGCGGTGCGGTGATCCTGCCGGTGTGCCTGCCACAGCACGGCGACGGTCACGCCGAGGATGAGTACGCAGCCCAGCGCCCAGAAGAGCTTGCTCTCCGTGTGGAAGGAGCGCTCCAGCACCACTCCCAGAGACTGGGCGCCGGGGTTGATCGCCTCACCGACCCGTGAGGAGTCGAGCATCTTCTCGGCCCAGTACGTGCCGGCGTCTTTGACGAAGAGAAAGCCGATGCCCACCGTCACGAAGAAAGCGGCGACCGAGCGGGCGAGCGCCCACCACTGCCGCCGGACGATGAATACCAGCCAGAAGAACGCGGGCACGAGCTTGATGCCCGCCGCGATCCCCGTCGCAATCCCGATATCGCTGCGCCACCGATTGGCTGGGGACCGCAGCACGTCCGCTGCCACCAATGCCATGAGCAGCAGGTTGATCTGGCCGAAGAAGAAGCCCTCCCGGATCGGGACGAGCGCGAAACTCGCGATACCGAGCAGGGTCGCGAATCCCACGGTCGCCCCATTCACGCGATAGCCACGCTCGGCAATGATCGCCACGAGAATGATGAGCAACAGCAGGAAGGCGCCGAACTGCCATAACACTGCCCCCACTACTGCGGGGACGTGCGAGAATGCGCTAAACAGCCACGCCGAGAACGGTGGGTAGGTAAAGGGCAGCTTGCCTACCAACCCGCCGGCGTAGACGTCCTGACCATGCTGCACCAGCGCACCACCGCGGCGGTAGACGATGAAGTCGATGGGAACGCGGAACAGGGAGGCTTTCGAGCTGAGCATGTGCTGGCTGAGCTCGGTTCGCGCCACGACGAAAATCGCGGCGATGACGGCGAGGTAGGCCCACGGCTTACCGGGCACGCGCTTGGACTGGTGTTGCACGGGCTGGGCCGTGGGCTGCGGGGTCATGACAATTCGGGGAAAAGCTTTCGGGGGTCTTTGAGGATAACGTTGCGGCCCGCGGTGCGCAGGCCCTGGAAGCCCTGGACGACCATGCGTCGGCCAATGTCATTAACCGAAGCGACCTCGGAGAGGTCGAACACCACCCGGTCGGCGAGCTTTTCTTCTTGAAGAATAGTACGCCACGCGTTCTCCGCAGCCGCAAAATCAATGATTCCTTGGAGTTCGATAGTGGTGGTGCGACCATTCGGCCCGTCCTCACGGGTGATGATGTCGCGCACCGCGGTATCGCCGCGCTGGCGCAGGCCCATCAAGTGCAGCCCCATGTCTTCCGAGAGGCGGTGGAAAGTTTTCACGCCGCGCACTGAATTGCCCGTGCTGTCCAAACGTGGCGAGAAAGTCGCCAGGCCCATCACGCCGGGCAGCGTGCCCATGATGCCGCCGGAGACACCGGACTTCGCGGGGATGCCGACCACGGACATCCACCGGCCTGCAAGGTTGTACATGCCGGCTGAGGACATCACGGCCTGTACCTGCCGAGAGACCAGCGGGGAGACCACGCGCTTACCGGTCAGGGGCTGGATACCACCGCTCGCCAGGGTCGCAGCCATCACCGCCAGGTCGCGCACCGTGACCTTAATGGAGCACTGCTGGGTATAGCTCTCCACCGCGTCGTGGGCCATATCCTCGATGATGCCGTGACTGCGCAGCATGTGCGCGATGGACAGGTTGCGGTCCGCGACCTCCAGCTCGGAGTCGCAGACGAGGTAGTCGATCTCCAGGTCCCGGCCCGCCAGCTCGCTCAAGAACTGCCGGATAACCTCGGTGCGCTCCTCGACGGTGGAGTCCTCGCCGTTGATGAGCTGGTTGACCGCGATCGCACCGGCGTTGATCATCGGGTTCATCGGCCGATTGCTGCCCGGGTCGAGGCTGAGCTCGTTGAAGGCCTCGCCAGAGGGCTCCATGCCCACTGTGGCACGCACCTTTTTCAGTCCCCGCTCCTGGATCGCCGCGGCATAGACGAAGGGCTTGGAAGCCGACTGGATCGTGAACTCCAGCTCATCGTCCCCCTCGTTAAGCCCCGCGCTATAGACAGCGCCGTCGGTGGTCGCCAGCGCGACCGCGAACGGTGCCGGGTCGGCGGTCGCCAGCTGCGGGATATAGTCCGCGACCTCACCGCCGTCGGAGTCCTTCAGCTCCTCCAGGATCTCCTGCAGGTAACCATGCACCATGTGGCGTTTCATAGACGTACTCCTTCGCGGGTCAATAATTCGATCTTGCGCTCCAGCCCACCGCCGAATCCCGTGAGGGATCCATTGGACCCCACCACGCGGTGGCACGGCACGAGGATACTGATGGGGTTGTGGCCCACGGCCTGCCCAACGGGCCGTGCCGCCTTCGGGCGCCCAATGCTACGCGCCACCTCCAGGTAGCTACGCGTCTGCCCCACCGGAATGCGCCGCAGCTCCTGCCACACGGCCTGCTGCATCGCAGTGCCTGAGGGAGCCAACGGCAGGTCCCGGGCCTCGTCCAGGGCCACGACGTCGCCATCGAAGAAGCGGGACAGAATACTCGCCGCGCTGCCGAGAACCGCGTCGGACTCAGCAGGAACCTCCACCACCCCGGTGAGGTCTGGAATCCTGTCCGGCTGATCGAACCAACAACCGACGAGGAACTCCCCCTCAGCGATGAGCCACAGCCTGCCCACCGGGGAGGCCAGGACAGTGTAACGGCGCCGCGGAGTAACCCCGCCGGAAGAAAAGTTGGCGTCCATAGCATCCGATATTAAGGCCCAGCTGGTCATCCGTTAATATTGCCCGCATGAACAATCACCCGAAACACCGGTCTGCTGTGGCGGCGATCCTCGCCACGGCGACCCTCGTCCTCACCGGGTGCGTGACGAATGAAGAGCTCGGCAATCCCGATGGCTGGGAGGAGATCCCGCCCCCGGCCAAACCGGAGCTGGTCGGCATGGTCCCCCAGAAGTTCCAGGACAAGGGCACCCTGTCGGTAGGCGCGAACACCCCGTACGCCCCCAATGAGTTCAAGGACTCGCAGGGCAAGATCATCGGATTCGAGATGGATCTGGTCCGGGCGGCTGGTTCGAAGCTGGGTCTCGACGTGGTTCCGCGCCAGATGGACTTCAACCTCATTCTGCCCGCAGTCTCCGCCGGCACTATCGACGTCGGCGCCTCCGCCTTCACAGACACCGAGGAACGCCAGAAGAACTACGACTTCGTGGACTTCTTCAGCGCCGGCATTGCCTGGGCTACCCAGCCGGGCCGGGAAAACAGCATTGACCCGGACAACGCCTGCGGCTTGACCGTCGCGGTCCAGAAGGGCACCTACTCGGACACGGACGAGGTCGAGGAGAAGAGCCAGGCTTGCGTCGAGAATGGGAAGCCAGCAATCGACAAGCTGGTCTATCCCACCGCGGACGCCGCCGCTACCGCGACGATCCTGAAGCGCGCCGATGCCTATAGCTCGGACTCCTCCGTCACCGCCTTTGCCATTCAGCGCTCCGAGGACAAGCTCGTCCAGGTCGGCGAGGCTTTCGATACCGCCCCATTCGGCTGGGCCTTCCCGAAAGGATCCGAACTGGGCCGGGCCTTCGCCGCGGCTCTGCAGGACATGATGGACGATGGCACCTATGACAAGATCCTCAAGCCCTGGGGCCTGGAAGAAGGCGCACTCGACGAGGTGACCTTCAACCTGAAGCCGATGCCCCAGACCCGCCAGCGACACAATCAGCTGCCCGACGCCACCGGCCGCCGCACGCGCCGGGGCACCAACCACACCATGAACAGGAGGCGCCGTGAGCACAGCTAACAACAGCTCCCGGACGACCGTGATTTCCGACGAGCCACGCCGCCGGCCGTCGTCCAATAAGGCAGTCCCGCTGCGCCACCCCGGCCGCTGGATCACCGCCGCCGTACTCGTAATCCTGCTGGCGTGGTTCCTCATCAGCGCCGCGGGCAACGAGGCCTACGGCTGGGAGACCTACCGGCAGTACATCTTCGACACCCGCATCGCCGTCGCCGCAGGCCACACCCTTCTGCTGACGGTACTGGCCATGATCCTCGGCGTGGCGCTGGGCTCGATCATCGCCGTGCTGCGCATGTCCCCCAACGGCGTGCTGCGCGGCGTGTCCTGGCTCTTCCTGTGGGTCTTCCGTGGCACCCCGGTCTACGTGCAGCTGATGTTCTGGGGCCTGCTTGGCTCGATCTACCAGGTGGTCAACATCGGCATCGCGGAAATCGACATGCAGGACTTCCTGTCCAACATGTTCTGGCTTGCCGTCATCGGCCTGGGCCTCAACGAGGCCGCCTACATGGCCGAGATCGTCCGCGCGGGTATCCAGGCCGTCCCAGAGGGCCAGTCCGAGGCGTCCAAGGCACTCGGCATGACCTGGTGGCAGAACATGCGCCGCACCGTGCTGCCGCAGGCGATGCGCATCATTATCCCGCCGACCGGCAACGAGCTGATCAGCATGCTGAAGACGACCTCCCTGGTCATCGTGGTGCCGTACTCCGGCGAGCTCTTCGGCAAGGCGACGGACATCTCCAACAGCATCTTCCAGCCGGTCCCGCTGCTCCTCGTGGCGGCTAGCTGGTACCTGGTGATCACCAGCGTGCTGATGGTGGGCCAGCACTACCTGGAGCGCTACTTCTCGCGCGGGTCCTCCCGCCAGCTGACTTCTCGCCAGCTCGCCGCCTTCACCGATGCGGAAGGCGTGATGCCGCGCAATATTTCCATCAAGGACGACGACAGCGTTACGGAGAATAATCGATGAACGTCCCCATGATTGCTTTCCGCGATGTGTGGAAGAACTACGGCCGCCTCGACGTGCTCAAGGGCATCGACCTTGAGGTCCCGAAGGGCTCGGTGACCTGCCTGATCGGCCCGTCTGGTTCCGGCAAGTCCACCCTGCTGCGTTGCGTCAACCACCTTGAGAAGGTCACCGCTGGCCGAATCGAGGTCGATGGCGAGCTCATCGGCTACCGGGAAAACAACGGCACCTTGTACGAGATCTCGGAAGCAGCGGCAGCCAAGCAGCGCCGCGGCATCGGGATGGTCTTCCAGCACTTCAACCTCTTCCCCCACCGCACGGTGCTCGAGAACATCATCGAGGCCCCGGTGCTCGTCAACGGCGAGGACAAGGAAACCGCCACCGGCTACGCCATGACCCTGCTGGAGCAGGTCGGGCTGGCCAACAAGCGGGACGCGTACCCAGTGCAGCTCTCAGGTGGTCAGCAGCAGCGCGTGGCCATCGCTCGCGCCCTGGCGATGCGCCCGAAGCTGATGCTCTTCGACGAGCCGACCTCTGCCCTGGACCCGGAGCTCGTCGGCGAGGTGCTGGGCGTCATGCGCTCCCTGGCCGACGACGGGATGACGATGCTGGTCGTCACCCACGAGATGGGCTTTGCCCGCGAGGTCGCCGACGAGGTGGCCTTCATGGATGGCGGCGTCATCGTGGAGAAGGGTCCTGCCGGGGACCTCATCAACAATCCCCAGCACCCCCGCACCCAGGACTTCCTCTCTAGCCTGCTCTAGGCGCTAGAGCCTTCCCGGGTTGCAGGTGGTTCTTCGCTTCGTGGGATGCTCTCCCGGGGTGCGGGCTCAAGCCTTCATTGGCTACGGGGGTGAGCGCTCCACTCATGTGTTTCTGCAGTTTGGGCGCTACGGGGTGACCTCGAGGTGCCACGGCACCCGCGGGGTGCCCGGATCGTCCTTCACCTCGCGCAGCAATGGCTCGGCGGGCTCGTCCTCAATCACGGTGAGCAGGTGTGCGAACTGCATCGCCAGCCCGGAAATCGACCCGCCCTCGTACTGAGCGACGGCGACGTCCAGGGTGGTTCCCGAAGTCGGGTCGTCCTCCGAGGTCTCCCCGAAGAGCTCCACCCAGGTGGTCTCCAACTCAGGGTCCGGGGTCAGCCCGGTCTGCACCGCCAGTTCCGCGTCGAGGCGGGGTTCGAGAGAGTCGATGAGAGTGCGAAAATCCTGCTCGATCTCGTCGCGCTGGGCAGCGGTGGACAAGATCCTAAAACTAATCTTTGGCATGGGCCATAGTATGGCAGCTTTGCTGGTTGATTAGCTAGGATCGGCAGGTGTGATTGCTAATTCAGGACGCATCCCGGCCCCGGTTCCCCCGCTGACAACGCTCCCAGACGGGACGATCAAGCAGGTCAATCCTTTCTCCGGTACCGAGGTGTGGACTGTCCCCGGCCGTGGTCACCGCCCCATGGAGCCCTACCAGCTGGCCAAGGACCCCATCGCCGACCGCGACCGGGCCAGCGACTTCGGCATCGCTCGCAAACTCGACACTCCCCCGGAAAAAGCCCGCATGGTCCGGGACATCAACGGTGACATCCGCATCGACCGCGGCGTCGTCGCCAGCAAGCTGGAGGACAGTGAGCCGCTCTTCCGCCGCGTGGCGAACCTCTACGAGATTCTCACCTATGACTACTGGGCGCTGAACTACGGCTACCGCATGAACCCCGCCGCAGCGAAGCACATGACCGACTACCTCAGCGAGGAAGCCGGCTGCGAGCACGTCGAAAACATCCTGCGCGTGAAGCTCGCCGCAGCAGGCACCCCGAAGGCCGAGATCGACGAACTGTTCACCGAAGAGCGCCGCCACCAAACGCTCCACGAGATGGGTGCTGCACTTTTCGCTGGTGGCCACGATGTCGTCATCGCACGCGACCACTACGTCCCCGGGGCGAAGACAACGGACCAGCTGGCGTCCTCCGGCGAGATGAGCTGGGAGGACCACCGCCTGTTCATCGAGTTCACCGTCGACGGGATGGACCAGCTCTACCGCGCGAACCGCTACGTCCGCTACGTCGCGGCCTTCCAGAACTGGCTGGAACCTTCCGGTGCGACGATGGAGCACCTGCACAAGCAGCTCGTGGCTATTGACGAGCACGGGCTGCAGAACGACTGGGAGATCTCCCTGGTCCGCAACAACCCGAATATGTACAACGAGTGGGCCGTGGATTACGCCGCCCGCCATAACCTCGTCTTCGCCGAAAACGAGCACGCCATCGCCTTCGCCGGCTTCGGGCACCGCTGGCCGACCCTGGAGGTCTTCTCCAAGTCCGCCACCACCGAGCCGTGGCTGATGACGCCAGAGGAGCGCGCGGGTGTCGCGGACCTCGTGCACGCCTGCCACATCGCCAGCGGCCCATCCATCCCCTGCAACGAGGAGTGGTTGCACCGGCCGATGGACGTGGACGTGCCGATGCCGTGGCGCATCGTCATTAAGTGGCGTGTCTCCACCCTCGCCGGCTTCGAGGGCGGCACGAAGATCTACATCAACACCATCACCCCGCAGGAGCTTTGCGAGCTGGTGCTTCACCGCCTGGAAGCCGCGCAGGCCGCGGGGCGCCTGGCGCCGGGAATCAAGCTCGGCGAGGACATCGAGCACGCCCCCAACAAGCTGAAGTATAACCCGGCGATCCGCTAGCAGCGGGCAGCACCGCTACCTCGCAGGTGCCGCACCGCAGTCACGCACGGCTGAAGGCTGAACGCTGAAGAAAGGAAGTTTTCGCATGTCTGCATCCGACTCCACCTCCCCCGCCCAGGCCGCACCAGAGGCGGTCGCGGAGCTGATCAACTCCCTGGGCTCCGGCCCCGGGAGTGATCTGGGGTGGACCCAGGAGTTCTACGAGTGGATGCACGCCCACCCCGAGCTCTCCCTCCAGGAGGAGCACACGGCACACGCGATCGCGGAGAAGCTCGCCCACTTCGACTGCGAGGTGACCACCGGCATCGGCGGCCACGGTATCGTCGCCATCTTCCGCAACGGTGAGGGACCAACCGCGCTGATGCGCGCCGACTTCGACGCCCTGCCCGTACGCGAGACCACCGGGCTGCCCTACGCCTCCACCGTGGACGGTGTGATGCACGCCTGCGGGCACGACGTCCACACCTCCTCCCTGCTGGGGCTCTGCGCCGTCATGGACGCCCACCGCGAGGCGTGGTCGGGCACCTTCATCGCCCTGTTCCAGCCCGCCGAGGAGGTCACCCAGGGCGCGAACAACATGATCAAGGACGGGCTTGCCGAGGTGATCCCCCGCCCCGATGTCTGTTTCGGCCAGCACGTGGTCGCAGGCCCGCAGGGGACGGTCTACACCGCCGCAGGCCCCGTGCTCGCGGCGTGCGACACCATCACCGTGACGATCCCCGGCCTATCCGCGCACGCCTCCTCCCCACACCTGGGCCTGGACCCCAGCTACGTCGCGGCGATGATCGTCGTGCGCCTGCAGGGCATCGTGGGCCGCGAGGTGGACCCGAACGACTTCGCGGTGATCTCCGTGGGCTCCCTGATCGCAGGTCACACGAATAACACCATCCCCAGCGAGGCGAAGCTGGTGCTGAACTGCCGCTTCTACAACACCGAGGTGCGCGACCGCACCTACGAGGCCATCGAGCGGGTCATCCGCGGCGAGTGCCTGGCCTCCGGGGTCACCGGCGAGCCGACCATCGAGTACTCCGCCCGCGGCGAGCTAACGGATAACGACCCGGAGCTCTTCCGCACGGTCCGCCCGTACTTCGACGCGGTCTTCGACGGCCAGTCGCAGGACTCCGAGCGGTGGACCGCCTCCGAGGATTTCTCCGAGATCCCCCGCCACTTCGGCTGCCCGTACCTGTTCTGGACGGTCGGTGTGACCCCCACCGAACAGTGGGACGCAGCCACCCCGGCGCCGGGGAACCACGCCAGCGACTTCGCCCCGGCGAAGGGCTCCGTGCACACCGGCATCAAGGCCGCCGCCGCAGCGGTGCTGGGCTACCTGGGGGTCTAGCCCGCCTGGGATTGCCCCCTGCGGCGCCCGCACCGCAGTATTCGCTCCACCTGCTTTGCCCCACCCGCGATAAGCACAGCGAAAGGGGCCGGGTCTCGCGTCACCAGCGAGCAGCCCGGCCCCTTTTTCACGCCTGCGCGCTTTGACCTAGCGGCGGCGCTCCTGACCCAGCATGTGTACCTGGATCATGTTCGTGTTGCCTGGGATCCCCGGTGGGGAGCCCGCGGTGACCACGACGAGGTCGTCGTAGTTGTAGTTCTTCTTGCTGAGCAGGGACTCGTCCACCACGCGCATCATGTCATCGGTGGAATCGACGTCATTGGTGAGCAGCGTCTCAGTACCCCAGGTCAGCGACAGCTGATTGCGCACGTCCTGCGAAGGCGTGAACACCAGCAGCGGCAGGTAGCTGCGCAGGCGTGCCACGCGCTTGGCGGTATCCCCAGAGGAGGTGAAGGCCACCAGGGCGCGCGCGTTGAGGCGCTCGCCAATGTCCTTCGCCGCATAGGAGATCACGCCGCGGCGGGTACGCGGGCGGTGCGTCAGCGGTGGGGCCTCGCCGTCATCCTCGGCGGCAACGACGATGCGGGACATCGTCTCCACCGTCGCGATCGGGTGCTTACCCACGGAGGTCTCACCGGACAGCATGACCGCATCCGCACCATCCAGCACGGCGTTGGCCACGTCGGAGGCCTCCGCGCGGGTCGGGCGGGAGTTCTCGATCATGGAATCCAGCATCTGGGTCGCCACGATCACCGGCTTGGCGTTCTCGCGGGCGATCTGGATGGCGCGCTTCTGCACCAGCGGGACGTCCTCCAGCGGCACCTCCACGCCCAGGTCACCGCGGGCAACCATGATCGCATCGAAGGCCAGGATGATCGGCTCCAGCGCGTCGACGGCCTCCGGCTTCTCCAGCTTCGCGATGACCGGCACGCGGCGGCCGACCTCGTCCATGATCTCGTGGACGAGCTCAACGTCCGCCGGGGAGCGCACGAAGGACAGGGCGATGAAGTCCACGCCCATCTTCAGGGCGAAGCGAAGGTCCTCGCGGTCCTTCTCGCTGAGCGCCGGGACGGAGATGTTCATCCCCGGCAGGGACACGCCCTTGTTGTTGGAGACCGGACCGCCCTCGACGACCTCGCAGACCACGTCGTCGTCCTCGACAGCCTTGCAGATCAACGCGACCTTGCCGTCGTCGACGAGCAGACGGTCGCCCGGCTGCGCGTCCCGGGCCAGACCCTTGTAGGTGGTGGAGACGCGGTCGTGGGTGCCCTCGATGTCCTCCACGGTGATGCGGACGGTCTCGCCGGTCGCCCAGTAGGTCTTATCCTCGGCGAAGCGGCCGAGGCGGATCTTCGGTCCCTGCAGGTCGGCCAGAATGCCGACCGGCTTCCCGGTCTCCGCCGAGGCGTCGCGGACCCACTGGTAATTCTGCTGATGATCAGCGTGTTCCCCGTGGGAAAAGTTCAGGCGCGCGACATTCATGCCCGCGTCGATCAGCCCGCGAATCGAATCCTTATCGGCCACTGCCGGGCCGAGCGTACACACGATTTTTTGTTCTTCTGCTCACAGCTCCCCAGAATAGCCAGGAGCAGCCGACCCCCGCTACATAAGGGGTAATTGGGGCGTGTTTTTACTCCGACGCGGTGCTTAGTTCCGCATCGCCGCGGACGTACTCGGGAGTTTCCCGACGTCGGTTCCGGGTCGCCCAGAACAAGATGGCAGCCGACACAAACGCCACGGCAGAGACCACCACGTTGATGCGGATGTCCCCGAAGACGGTGGTGGCCGGATCGGTGCGCAACATCTCGATGAAGAAGCGACCCAGCGTGTAGCCAGCCACGTAGAGCATGAACACCCTGCCGCCACCCAGCCGGCGGGTGCGGTCGATGTAGACCAGCAGGCAGACGATGAGGAGGTTCCACACCATCTCGTAGAGGAAGGTGGGCTGGACGGTGGCGATGACCTCCCCGGTGGAGCGCCCCGTGACGGGTGCCAGGTAGCCGGATTCGTCGACGCGGCGGTAGATCTCCAAGGCCAGCGGGCCATCTGCGGGGGCGCCGTAAAGCTCCTGGTTGAACCAATTGCCCAGCCGGCCGATGGCTTGTGCCAGCAAAATGGTGGGCGCGATGGCATCCGCGAAAGGCATCAGTGGGAGGCGTTTGAACTTAAACAGCAGCGCCACGGCTACCCCGCCCAGGATCACCGCACCCCAGATGCCCAAGCCACCGTTGGTGATCTTCAGGGCGTCGACGGGGTTCTTCCCCGGCCCGAAGTACTTATCGTGGTCGGTGATGACGTGATAAATACGCCCGCCGATGATGCCCGCGGGCACGGCGACGAGCAGCGCGTCGACCACAACCTCCGGGTCGCCGCCGCGGTCTGCGTAGCGTTTACGCGACCAGAAGTACGCCACGACGATGCCTGTGAGAATGCACAGGGCATAGGCCCGCAGCGGGAATCCGCCCAGGTACCACACGCCCTGTGGTGGCGAAGGAATCGCGGCGAGCAGCATGGTGTCCGGGGCACCCATCATCCGTGGCTGCTCCCCTACGCCTTGGCACGCACGCCGGCGGCCAGGTCTGCTGCGACCTCCACCAGGGTGCCTTGCTCGGTAGCGTTGATGAGGACGGAGCCCACGATCACACCGTCGGCGAAGGCCGCGATCTGCGCGGCCTGCTTGCCGTCGCGAACGCCCAGGCCGACGGCCACCGGCAGGTCGGTGACCTTGCGGCAGCGCTCCACGAGTTCCTGGGCGCCCTTATCGACCTCGTCCTGAGCACCGGTGACACCCATGTGGGAGGCCGCGTAGATAAAGCCACCACCAGCGTGGGTGGTCATCTCCAGCCGCTCCATCGTGGTGGACTGAGCCGCCAGGTACACGGGGTCCAGGTCGTTTTCATCACACGCAGCCTTCCAGCGGCCGGCCATCTCCGGAAGCAGGTCCGGGATGATGCTGCCCAGGCCACCGGCCTCAGCGAACTCGGCGGCGAAGCGCTCCGGGCCGTACTGCAGCACCGGGTTCCAGTAAGTCATGACCACGCAGTTCGCGCCGGCCTCGGTAGCCCGGCGGACGACCTCGATGGTGTCCTTGACCTTGAAGCCGTTCTCCAGGGCGATGTCCGCGGCGTGCTGGATGGTCGGGCCGTCCATCATCGGGTCCGTGAACGGGATGCCCACCTCGATGAGATCCGCGTGCTTGGACAGCTCGATGATGTTCTCGACGGACTCCTCGACCGTCGGGAAACCGGCCGGGTAGTAGGCGACGAACGCCGCCCGTCCCTCGGCCTTGGCGTCCTTAAAAATCTGTTCCAGACGGCTCATTTAGTTTCCCTCCTTCGCGAACCACTTCGCGGCGGTCGCGACGTCCTTATCGCCGCGGCCGGAGACGTTGACGATGATCAACGGGTTGTCCTCGCGCTCGGCGTACTTGATGGCAGCGGCCACACCGTGGGCCGACTCGATGGCCGGCAGGATGCCCTCCAAGCGGGTCAGGAGGCGGAAAGCTTCCATGGCCTCGGCATCGGTGATGGCGAAGTATTCCGCGCGCCCCTCAGCGTGCAGTGCGGAGTGCTCGGGCCCCACACCCGGGTAATCGAGTCCGGCGGAAATGGAGTGGGACGGGATGATCTGGCCGTCCTCGTCCTCCATCAAGTCGGAATAGGAGCCTTGGAACACGCCCTGGCGGCCCATGTTGATGGGTGCGGCGTGGCGGCCGGTGTCCATGCCGTCGCCCGCGGCCTCGGCGCCGATCAGCGCGACGGACTCGTCTTCGATGAACGGGTGGAACAGACCGATGGCGTTCGAGCCACCGCCCACGCAGGCCACCACGGCGTCTGGGAGGCGACCAGCGCCCTGAAGGATCTGCTGTCGGGCCTCGGTGCCGATGATGCGCTGCAGGTCGCGCACCATCTGCGGGAATGGGTGGGGGCCGGCGGCGGTGCCGAAGCAGTAGTAGGTATCGTCCGCATTGGCCACCCAGTAGCGCATGGCCTCGTTAATCGCGTCCTTTAGCGTGGCGGAGCCGATCTCGACCTCCTCGACCTCCGCTCCCAGCAACTTCATCCGGGCGACATTCATCGCCTGGCGCTGGGCGTCCACGGCCCCCATGTAGATGCGGCACTCCAGGCCGAGCAGCGCACAAGCGGTGGCGGTCGCGACGCCGTGCTGGCCAGCACCTGTCTCAGCGATCACGCGGGTCTTGCCCATGCGCTTGGCCAGCAGGGCCTGGCCGAGCACGTTGTTGATCTTGTGGGACCCCGTGTGGTTGAGGTCCTCACGCTTGAGCCACACCTGGGCACCCACGTGCTTGGAGAAACGCTCCGCGTAGTACAGCGGAGACGGTCGGCCCGAGTAGTTGCGGTGCAGATCGTCGAGCGTATCCAGGTACTGCGGATCGGTCTTCGCCTTGCCCCAGGCGTCGGTGATCTCGTCGATCACGGCCATGAGGGCCTCTGGGATATAACGGCCACCGAAGTCGCCCCACTGCCCGAGGTTATCGGGTTCGTGGTGGGTCGCGGTGCCGATGACTTCACCGGCAGTGGGCAGTGCTTGTGCTGGGCTTTTCTTGTTATTACTCACGAGTTCCAACTTACCTGGCTGGCGTTATGCGTCTTGCTTGGAGCCGGTCGGGCACGCCGGGTGCTGGCCTGCCACCACGAGGGCCTTGGCGGCCGCACCCGGGTCGTCGGCGGTGACGAGTCCCTCGCCCACGAGGACGGCGTTCGCGCCGTGGCGGGCGTACTCGATCAGGTCGTGCTTATCCCGCACACCGGATTCCGCGATCTTCACGATGTGATCCGGGATCAGCGGGGCGATGCGACCGAAGACGGACATATCGACCTCGAGGGTCTTGAGGTTGCGGGCGTTGACGCCAATGACCTTGGCACCAGCAGCGACCGCGCGCTCAATCTCATCCTCGGTGTGCACCTCGACGAGGGCGGTCATCCCCAGCGACTCGGCGCAGTCCAGCAGCCCGGTCAGCCGCTCCTGCTCGAGGGCTGCAACGATGAGGAGAATGACGTCCGCGCCATGCGCCCGGGCCTCATAGATCTGGTACGGGTTGACGATGAAATCCTTACGCAGCAGCGGGATATCCACGTTCGCACGCACCGCATCGAAGTCGGCCAGGGAGCCGTTGAAGCGACGCTCCTCGGTCAGGCAGCTGATGACGGCGGCACCGTTCTTGGCATAGGCCTTGGCCAGCACCTCCGGCTCCGGGATCGCGGCCAGCGCTCCCTTCGAGGGGCTGGAGCGCTTGACCTCAGCGATAACGCTCACATCCGGACCGGAGAGAGCAGCCAGCGCGTCGAGCGGGGGCGGGGCGTCCAGTGCACGGGCCTTGATCTCCGCCAGCGGCACCTCCGCTTCACGGCGAGCCTGGTCCTCGAGAACTCCGGCGATGATCTCATCCAACACTGTTGCCATGTCGGCCTAACCTTTCACGATCGCTGTGTCGATGGTCACAACACTATCCACGCCGGGCGCTGGCACGAAATCCTGCCACCCCGGGTGGTGCATGCTACTTCCGTTCGTCGTCCGTGGGGTCCACCCCCGCGTCGAGGGCGTCCCACAGCACCCGGCCGGAATCCGGGTTTTCCGTCAGGTCCTGCTTGGCCCCTTCGCGGCGGCGTTCCGGGGTCTCATAGCGGCTATAGCCACTGTCCGAGGCCCCGGGCTTCATCGCGAGGATCACCCCGCCACACACGCCGAGAATGGCGACGATGACGGTGAGCAGGACGGGCAGGTTGTGCACCTCCGCGGACAGCACCTGAGCCCAGGCGGAGATCTGCTCGGGATTGCTGGAATTCTGGGTGGCCACGCCAGAGCGCAGCAGCTGCTGGGCACGGTAGAGATCCGGCTCCGCACCCACGAGCTGCACGGCCCGGAAGCTCGCGCCGGCAGACAGCAGTGCGATGAGCACGCCGATGATGCGACGCACCACCGGTGGGACCGCCATCGTCGCGATCAACGCGGCCATCATCGCCAGGGCCAGCGGCGTACCCGCCGGGTCCCAGACCGCGCCCACGAGCTGGTGGGTCGATTCGCCGGACTTATCGTCGAAGACCTCCGCGGTCAGCCAGTTCATGCGGCCAAAACCCCACACACCGGCCGCTGCCAGGATCACCAGCAGTTGGGCCAGCCCACGAATACGCTTCTCAGTCTTCGTCATGCCCTCTTACCTTCTCGTCAACGTCCTTGAACGGTGGTGGCCTAGAGCTTGCGCAGCGTCTCTGCTGCCGCCACGGCGCGCAGCACGGCCTTAGCCTTGTGTTGGCACTCCCGGTCCTCTGCCGCCGGGTCGGAATCCGCAACGATACCCGCACCAGCTTGCACGTACACGGTGCCGTCCTTGTAGAGCCCGGAGCGGATCGCGATCGCCTGGTCGGTGTTGCCGGAAAAATCGAAGTAGCCGACCGTGCCGCCGTAGATACCACGACGGGTGTCCTCGAGGCGGTCGATGATGCTCATGGCGGATGGCTTCGGGGAGCCAGACAGCGTGCCCGCTGGGAAGGTCGCCGCGGCAGCGTCCACGGCCGTCTTCCCCTCCGCGAGCTCGCCCGTCACACCGGAAACCAGGTGCATGATGGCGCTGTAGCGCTCGATGTGGCGGAAGTCGTGTACCGCCACTGAGCCAGGCTTCGAGATCTTTCCCACGTCGTTGCGGCCCAGGTCTACGAGCATCAAGTGCTCGGAGTTCTCCTTCTCATCGGCCAGCAGCTCCCGCTCGTTGGCCAGGTCTTCCTCCGGGGTGGCCCCGCGGGGCCGGGAACCGGCGATCGGGTGGGTGCTGATGTGCCCATCTTGCACGCGGACAAGGGACTCCGGCGAGGATCCAACGATCCGGAACGCGGTCTGCGTGAAGTCCTCGTTCGGAATATTCATCAAGAACATGTACGGGCTCGGGTTGGTGCGCCGCAACATCCGGTAAATATCCAGCGCGGGCACATCCGTATCGATCTCGAAGCGCTGGCTCAGCACGATCTGGAACGCGTCCCCTGCCCGGATGTGCTCCTGGCACTTCAGCACGCGCTCCCGGTAAACCTCAGAGCTTTGCTGGCGGCGGACCTGTGGCTCGACGGTGGCGTCGTAAGTATGAACCCCGCCCGCGGTCGCGCCGGAGAGCTTGCCGAGCATGTCCTCGATGCGGGCGACGGCGTCGTCATAGGCGGCGTCCACGTGCTCCGGTGAGTTATTCCAGTTCACGGCATTGGCGATGAGCCAGATGCTGCCCTCGTGGTGATCGACAACCGCCAGGGTATCGACGAGCATCTGCACCAGGTCGGGAACGTCCAGGTCGTCCTCACAGGTATCCGGTAGCCGCTCGATATAGCGCACCATGTCGTAGCCCAGATAGCCCACCAATCCGCTGGTCAGCGGAGGTAGGCCCGGCATGGGGGCAGTGTGCAGGGCTTCGAGGGTGGCGCTGATCGCAGCGAGCGGGTCCTCGGCGGCGGGCAGGTCCTCGGGAGTCTGGCCGATCCAGCGGGCGTCCTTGCCCTTGGCAACCAGGGCGGCGCGCGCCCCGGTGCCGATGATGGACCAGCGGCTCCACGACTTGCCACTCGGGGCCGATTCGAAGAGGAACGTGCCCGGCCGGTCTTCTGCGAGCACACGGTAAGTGTTCAGGGTGGACAGCCCATCGGCAAGCACCTTGTACACCACCGGGACCACGCGATGTGCCGCCGCCAGAGCGCGGAACTCCTCGCGGGTCGTCATCTGCTGGAAATTCCCCTGCGCTGTAGCCATGTTCTAGAGCAACCTATCCGAATCGAAGCAGGTGGTGGTTCCGGTGTGGCACGCCGCACCGGTCTGATTGACCTTCAGCAGCACCGTGTCGCCATCGCAGTCGAGCCGTGCCTCCACGACCTCCTGCGTGTGCCCACTGGTCTCCCCCTTGACCCACAGTTGCTGCCGGGATCGGGACCAGTACGTGCCCTTGCGAGTGGCCAAGGTCAGCGCCAGGGCCTCGTCGTTCATCCAGGCCTGCATCAGGACGTCGCCGGTGGTCGCGTCCTGTACGACGGCGGCGACGAGGCCGTCAGCGTTGCGCTTCAGGCGTTCGGCGATGGCGGGCTCGAGGGCTGCAGAACTCAACGGCGCACCTCGTAGTCTTGGCCGAGTGCGTCCTTGACCTCGCGGATGCTGACCTCACCGAAGTGGAAGATGCTGGCCGCCAGGACCGCATTCGCACCGGCCGCGACGGCCGGCGGGAAGTGGCTGGCCTTACCCGCACCACCGGAGGCAATGACGGGAATGGACACGACTTCACGCACCGCGGCGAGCATCTCGGTGTCGAAGCCGTCCTTGGTACCGTCGGCGTCCATGGAGTTGAGCAGGATCTCCCCCACGCCCAGCTCCTCGCCCTTCTTCGCCCAGGCCACGGCGTCCAGGCCGGCGGACTTGGTGCCGCCGTGCGTGGTGACCTCGTAGCCGGAGGGCTGGTCATCGCAGCGACGAGCATCCACGGAGAGCACGACACACTGGGCGCCGAAGCAGGTGGACAGCTCGCGGAGCAGCTCCGGGTTCGCCACCGCAGAGGAATTCACGGAGACCTTATCGGCACCCGCCCGCAGCAGGGCGTCGGCGTCCTCGACGGAACGAACCCCGCCGCCGACGGTCAGCGGGATGAAGATCTGGTCCGCGGTGCGGCGGACGACGTCCAGCATCGTGCCGCGGCCTTCCTTGGACGCGGAGACGTCCAGGAAGGTCAGCTCGTCGGCGCCCTCTTCGTCGTAGCGCTTTGCTAGTTCCACCGGATCACCGGCGTCGCGCAGGTTCTTAAAGTTCACGCCCTTGACGACGCGGCCGTTCGCCACGTCCAAGCACGGAATGACGCGCACACTGACGCTCATCGGATTCCACCTCGGTCCATAATCTCCTGCGCGGTGCGCGCAGCGGTGCCGATCGGCACGTTTTGAATGTGTTCCAGCAGCGTGGCGTGCACGTCCGGTTCACCGGCCACCAGGCCGGACACACCCGGTCGCCACGGGTTCCCCGCGAAGTCGGTTGCCACGCCACCGTTGGCCTCCACGGCCAGGATGCCGGCAGCGTTATCCCACAGGTTCGGGCTGAAGGTCACCGTGCCGCCAAAAACACCAGCAGCGGTAAAAGCCAGGTCAATGCCCACCGAGCCGGTCACGCGCATGCGCGGATAGGACTTGCCAATTTCGTTGAGCATGTCCTGGCGGTAGGAAATCGGCAGGTTACCGCGACGCTGGGACAGAATCGAGCCGAAGCTGATCTGGGTCACGCCCGCATCCGAGGGAGGCATCGGCCGGGCCGGATTGCCGTCCACGAACAGCCCGTGGTCCTTATGCGCGGTGATGCGGCGGCCCAGCAGGGGCATCTCGGTGACCGACAGCAGGGTCTCGCCCTGGTGAATCAGGGACACGAGGATGCAGCAGAATGGGTTGCCCACCGCGTAGTTCGCGGTGCCGTCGATCGGGTCGACGACCCAGAAGGTCTCCGGCTTCTCGTCGCTGAGTTCCCGACGACGTCGACGCGGACCGTCGAGGGCGTCCGCGCTCTTGTCACCGGGGTTGTATTCGGGCGCTTCGCCCGGCAGTTCGCCCGGCATAACGGTGCCGTATTCCTCGCCGTGAACCGGGAAGCCGGTGTACTGACTCAGCAGGTTACGCAGCTGCCGTTCCACCTTGAGATCGGCCTCGGTGGCGAAGTCGCCGGGGCTCTTGATGACCTCGGGGTCCGCACCGACGGCCGCCGTGAAGGTAGCTTCCGCTTCATCGACCGCGGCCTCGGCGATGGCCAGCAGCGCGCGGGTATCGAGAGCTTCCGTCATCAGTCCTCCTGGCCCCGGGCGATCCGCAGCGCCTCCTCGAGCGTGAACTTGCCTGCGTACAGGGCCTTACCGACGATGGCGGAGTCCACGCCCTCGTCTACGACGGCGGCGAGTGCTCGGATGTCGTCCAGACTGGAGATACCGCCCGACGCGACGACAGGCGCGGACGTCGCTGCGGAGACCTCGCGCAACAGCTCGACGTTCGGTCCGTTGAGCATGCCGTCACGGGAGACGTCGGTGACGACGAGGCGAGAGACGCCCTCGGCGTCGAGGCGCTCCAGGACCTCCCACAGGTTGCCGCCGTCGCTGGTCCAGCCGCGGCCGCGCAGGCGCCACTCGCCGTCGACCTCGCGGGTGTCCAGGCCGATGGCGACCTTGTCGCCGTGCTCCTGGATGATCTTCTTGCACCACTCCGGGTTCTCCAACGCGGCGGTGCCGATGTTGACACGCTCGCAGCCGGTAGACAGCGCACGCTCGAGGGAGGCGTCGTCGCGGATGCCGCCGGAGAGCTCGACCTTCAGATCCATCGCCTGGGTGACCTCGTGGATGATCTCGAAGTTGCTGCCCCGACCGAAAGCGGCGTCGAGGTCGACGAGGTGAATCCACTCGGCCCCGGCGTTCTGCCAGGCCAGGGCGGCCTCAATTGGCGCGCCGTAGCTGGTCTCCGTGCCGGCCTCGCCCTGGACGAGGCGGACGGCCTGGCCCTCGGAGACGTCGACGGCGGGAAGGAGAGTCAAAGCGGTGGTGGTGTTGTGGGACATGTTTTTCACTTTCTCGCCACGGGGGATTTAGCTATTAAATGATCAGTGTAGCCCCGGCCTGCCAGTACAGTGCCGAGACCGTGCAACTAGAGGGTCTTGACCCAGTTGCGCAGCAGGTGCGCACCCGCGTCGCCGGACTTCTCCGGGTGGAACTGGGTGGCCCACAGCGGGCCGTTTTCCACGGCTGCGACGAAGCGGCAGTCCTCGTGCTGGGCCCAGTGGACCAGCGGCGCGCGGGTCCGGCCGTCAGTGTGCAGCTCCCATTCCTGGACCCCGTAGGAGTGAACGAAGTAGAAGCGCTCGTCGGCGGGGAGGCCATCGAACATCTGGCTGCCCGCGGGGTCGGTGTCCACGGTGTTCCAGCCCATGTGCGGCAGGATCTTGGCGTCGAGGCGACGGACAGTACCCGGCCACTCCCCCGCGCCCTCGATCTCGGAGCTGCCGTGGGCGCCGTCGGCGAATTCCACGCCGTGTTCGAAGAGGATCTGCATGCCCACGCAAATGCCAAGCACCGGACGGCCGCCGGCGAGCCGCTCCCCGATCAGTCGGGCCCCCTGGACTTTGCGTAGGCCCGTCATGCAGCTGGCGAAAGCCCCCACCCCGGGCACGAGGAGACCATCGGCGTTCAGCACCGTCTTCGGGTCGTTGGTCACGGTGACCTCTGCCCCGGCCCGCTCGATGGCGCGCTGCGCGGAACGAATGTTGCCGCTGCCGTAGTCCAACAGTGCGACGCTGGGCCGCCGCCCTCCCGCGACTGTAGGGGCGCCCTGCTCAGCAGGGGTGGCTGTGCTCGAATTCGCTTCTGTGGACTGTGTTTCCATAGCCCGCATTGTACCCGGGCACCTATCGGCGACGAACGCGCACCCGGTTGGTCACGCGACGCAGACGGGTACGGACGTTACCGGTGTCCACGACGCGGTGCTGGCCCATGAAGCGGTCCAGGACGACCAGGCCCAGGCCGACGAGGATGACGATGCCCGCACCGATGAAGGCTCCTTGGAAAGCGAAGCTGGAAGCCACGATGCCCAGCAGGATCGAGCCGACACCGGTGCCGGAATCGAAGGACATATTCCACAGGGCGGAAGCCTCGGCGGAGCGGTCACGCGGCAGTCGATAGAAGAGCAGCAGCAGGGCCTCGGACTGAGCCAGGCCGAAACCAGCTCCGAAGATCGCGGCGGTCAGCAGGGCACAGGCCACCAGCAGCCGTCCGGTGGGCTCCATGTTGATCGTCACCGCCGCACCCAATACGCCGGCGAGGGCGAAGATGAGCGAGGCTACCGCCAGGCTGCCCGGCTCACCCATGTGGTCGGACCACCAGCCAGAGAATGCACGCGCAATCGTTTGTGCCGCGCCCAACACCGCAAGGGTCAGGCCAGCAACCGTCGCGGCGATAGCGGGGTCGATCTTGGCGGCGGCAGGCGCCAGGAAGTTACTAAACGCGGCAAAGCCCACGGCCGCGACACCGATGAGCAGCCCGGGGACGGTCGCCAGCTTCCAGGTGGCGACCACCGGGGTGGCGAGCTTTTCAACCTCGGTTGTTTCGTGGGTCGCCTCGGTGACGTCCCTGGATTCCACCGGTAGCCCCAGCGCGGCCGCCGCGCCGACGACCGCGTAGACGGCGGCCAGAACATAAACTGCGGAGCCGTAATTGTCATAAACCCACATGCCCAGCGGAAAGCCGATGAGCTGGCTGCTTCCCACGAAGACACCGAAGATACCGCTGGAGCGGCCAAGCAGGTGCAGCGGAACGAGGTCCGCGATCAGCGCAGCCTCCGCCACCGTGACGGCGCCGAAACCAATGCCGCGGATGATAGCTACGGCGATCACCGCCTCATTGGACATCGAAGAGATGTGCAGTAGCGCGGGGAGGCCGAGCAACAATCCTGCCGTGGCCATGACGGGGAAATATCCTACTTTCCGCAGGATCCTCGGGGTGAAGTACTGGGTGGCCACGGTGGCCCCCATGAAGATGCCGGTACTAGCACCGGCCATCGTCTCGGATCCCCCGGCCTCAATGATGGCCAGCGGGATCACCGGCAGGAGGATCGCCCACCCACCGAAGGCACAGAACACTGAAATCAACGTGGCTTTGAGCCCTGGGGCCTGCCACACGGATTCGATCTTGGCGAGCTCTGCCGCCGGGAGTGCCTTCGGGCGAATAGGCAAGGTCATCCTTCCTTCCTCCGTACGTGGTGCGCACGGGGTTGAAAATCTGCTGGTCTATATCGGCGACGGGTCTCTCACCCGCCCAGGCCGCACGGCTGGGGCGCGTGCGGCTCCGATCCTACAAGGCCCCCTTTGTCGACGGGATGCCGGTCACGCGCTCGTCGCGCTCCACGGCAGCGCGCAGTGCGCGGGCCACGGCCTTGTACTCCGCCTCGGTGATGTGGTGCGGATCCCGGCCATACAGGCAACGCACGTGCAGGGCGATCCGAGCGTTGAGGGCCAGGGTCTCGAAGAAGTGCTGGTTAATCACGGTGGCATAGTGGCCACCGATGACCGTGTGCACCATCGCATCCGGCTCGCCAGTGCCGACATAGTACGGGCGACCCGACACGTCGACGGCCGCGTGGGCCAGGCACTCGTCCATCGGGATGAACGCATCACCGAAGCGGCGGATGCCGGCCTTGGTCCCGAGCGCCTCGCCCAGGGCCTGGCCCAGAACGATGCCGGTGTCCTCGACCGTGTGGTGTGCGTCGATCTCGACGTCGCCGACGGCCTTAACCTCAAGGTCGAAGGAACCGTGCGCCCCGAGTGCGGTGAGCATGTGGTCAAAGAAGGGCAGTCCGGTGGAGATGTCGGTCTTACCGCTGCCATCCAAGTTGATGCTCACCGAGATATCGGACTCGCTGGTCTTACGCTGGGCGCGTCCGATCCGGTCCTCGAAGGTGTTGCTCATAGCTAGTTCTTTCCTTTCACTGCTGCCGCTGCGGCCAGGAAGGCGTCGTTTTCTTCCGGCAGGCCAATCGTCACGCGCAGCCAGCCGGGAATGCCGACGTCGCGGATGAGGACGTCCTGGTCCAAGAATGCCTCCCACGTGCGGTGACTGTCCTGCAGTCCGCCGAAGAAGATGAAGTTGGAGTGCGAGTCGACGACCTCGTAGCCGAGTTCCTTCAGCTCGGCTGCAACCCGGTCGCGCTGCTCGCTGAGGGTGGCGACGGTGGCCAGTGTGTCCTCCCGGTGGCGCAGCGCCACCCGGGCAGCGGCCTGGCTCAGCGTCGAGAGGTGGTACGGCAGGCGCACCAGCATGACTGACTCGATAAAGGCCGGGTCGGCCACGAAATAGCCCAGGCGCCCACCGGCGAAGTCGAAGGCCTTGCTCATCGTGCGGGACACCACGAGCTTGGCCGGGTAGTCCGCCAGAAGCGTGCAGGCGCTCGGCTCGTCAGAGAACTCGGCGTAGGCCTCGTCGATGATGACGACCCCAGGGGCGGCGTCGAGGATCCGGCGGATGTCCGCGAGCGGGGTGATGCCTCCGGTCGGGTTATTCGGGGTGGTGACGAAGACGATATTCGGCTGATGTTGCTCGATGGCCGCTACCGCCTTGTCCACGTCGATCGCGAAGCCCTGAGCAGGGTCGCGGTCGATGGCGATGAACTCGGTCTGGGTACCCGCCGCGAGGATTGGGTGCATGGAGTAGCTGGGAACGAAGCCCAGCACGCTGCGGCCGGGTCCGCCGAAGACCTGGAGGAGCTGCTGCAGGATCTCGTTGGAGCCATTGGCCGCCCACAGATTGTCCTTGGTGACCGCCACGCCCGTCTGGGCGGTGATGTAGTCGGCCAGGTCCTCACGCAGCTCGACGGCGTCGCGCTCCGGGTAGCGGTTCAGCCCAGTACCGAGCGCGCGGACCTCGGCGACGAGGTCCTCGACGATGGCCTCGCTCGGCGGGTAGGGGTTCTCGTTCGTGTTCAGCTGGTTCTTGACGGTCAGCTGGGGCGCGCCGTAGGCGGACTTGCCCTGGAATTCTTCACGGATCGGGAGATTAACCACGGTTGGTCCAATCTGGGTTGGTGCGGGCCTTGATTGCTTCCCCGTGAGCGGGGAGACGCTCGGCGTCTGCGAGGGCGATCACGGTCTCGGAGACCTCCTGCAGGGCCTGCTCGCTGTAGTTCACGACGTGCACGGACTTGAGGAAAGTGTGGGTAGACAGGCCCGAGGAGTGCCGGGCACTGCCGCTGGTCGGCAGAACGTGATTGCTGCCCGCGGCGTAATCCCCCAGCGGCACCGGGCTGTACGGCCCGATGAAGATCGCACCAGCGTTGACGATCTTCTTCGCGGTGCCGGTGTCGTCCTTCGTGTGGATCTCGATGTGCTCGGCGGCATAGGCATTGGCCACGCGAATGGCCTCCTCCTCGTCGCCGACGAGCACGATGCCGCTCTGCTGGCCCTGCAGGGCCTCGGCGACGCGCTCGGAGTTATGGGTCACCTGGTAGCGCTCGGCGATCTCGCGGTCGACCGCGTCGGCGAGCTGCTCGGAGTTTGTGATCAGCACGGACGCCGCCATCGGGTCATGCTCGGCCTGGCTGATCAAGTCATAAGCCACCTGCACGGGGTCGGCGGACTCATCGGCCAGGACCGCGATCTCGGTAGGGCCTGCCTCCGCGTCGATACCGACGACGGAGCGGCACAGTCGCTTGGCGGCCGTGACGAAGATATTGCCTGGGCCGGTGATCATGTCCACCGGCTCCAGGTCCTCATCGCCATAAGCCAGTAGCGCGATGGCCTGCGCGCCTCCCACGGCCCAGACCTCGTCCACACCCAGCAGCTTGCAGGCCGCAAGGATCGTCGGGTGCGGCCAGCCACCATTATCCGCCTGCGGCGGGGAGGCCACCACGAGGCTGCCCACGCCCGCCGCCTGGGCGGGAACTGCGTTCATAATCACGCTGGATGGGTACACGGCCTTGCCACCCGGGACATACAGACCCACCCGCTCCACCGGGATCCAACGCTCGGAGACCACACCACCTTCAGCGATCTCGACGTCCTGGTCCTCCGGCCGCTGCGCCTCGTGGAAAACCCGCACCCGGCGGATCGCCTCCTTGAGTGCGTCCAGCACCTTCGACTCCAGGGTTTCAAGGCTCTGCTCGATGACCTCTGCCGGCACCCGGAGGCTCGCCGGGACGCAGCCGTCGAATTTCTGGGAGTACTTATTCGCCGCCGCCACGCCGTGGGCCTTGACGTCCTCAACGACGGGCGAAACGGTCGGCAGCACCGCATCAATATCCGTGCCGCCGCGGGGCAGCGCCCGCCGAAGCTGCGCGGTGGTGGGTGTGGTGCCTCGAAGATCAATGCGCTGGAGCATGCCAGATCCTCTCCCTTAAAGGAGCTAAAAATGGTGGGTTGCTAGGGTGATCCTTATTCTAATCAAGCCAGGTTTCCGGAGGTTCATGGGGCATGCCACTGACTTTGAACGCATTGTTGGCCGATAGCGCCCACGATGTTGCTCAGGGGCGCACCGCTTGGCGGCAGATGAGCGAATTCGCCCGCTTCCACTGGCTCGCCACCGCCGAGGACGTCAGCCCCGAGCTCGTCGGTGAGTTCTACTTCCTGCGCGCCGGCGCCGCGGATGTGATGGGGATGACCGACGAGGCCATCGCCGCGCTGGGCGAGCTCAACGCCTGGGCGGACAGCCGCGGGGACCATGCGCTCACGCTCGTCGGCAAGGCTCACCTGGCCTTCCACGCGCTCAACCAGGACGAACCCTCCGTGTACCCGCTCGGCGAGCCGGAGGACCGGCTGCGCGCTCTGCTTGAGGATTTCCATGCCTGGCGACCCACCCCGGATTCCCCCACCGTTGGCGAGGAGCCGACCATTCGCGGTGAGAGCATCGACCGCCCCGATGCGGTGAAGCTCGCCACCGCCGCCACGACCGCATACTCGGTGGCCGTGAACGTCAGCGAACAACTGGCAGAGGCCTTCGCTGGCCTGGTGCGCCGCTTCGGCACCGCCTACCCCACCGAGGCTGACCGCTTGCTCTGGTACGCCCAGCGGCACTGGTTCTCCGGCCGCAAACAGCAGGCCTACGCCCTGGCCAGCGAGGTGCTGAGCAGCCCAGACACCACCTCGGTCTCCCGCTTCGACGCCCACGACATGCTGGGGCACTTTGCGCTTTTGGAAGGCGATGAGGCAGGCGTGGCCGAGCACTGGGCACGCTGCGTGGAGCTGGCCCGAATCATGGACGCCCCGGTCATCGCGATGCGTCACGCGGAGCTCACCGCCCGCGTGTACTTCTCCCAGGACCGCGCGGGAGAGGCCTGGCAGCTCTCCCACGACATGGTCACCTGGGTCGACGGCGTCCCCGTCGGCCCCATCCTGCTGGACTTGCAGGAGGTCATCGCCCAGTCCGCCTTCGAAAACAACCTCTTCGAGGAGGCCTGGGACACCGCGCGTTCGGTGATCCACTGGTCGGAGATGACCCCCAATGACCAGCGCACCGCCTCCTGCTACGCGATCGCCACCTTCGCGGGCCTGCGCCTGGGGCTGGCCGAAGAGGTCTTCGACCTGCAGCACCGCCGGGCCGAATTGTTGAAGGCATCCGGCCGGCTGCTGGATGCCGCCGAGGTCTTCCAGACTCTGGCCTACCTCGACGAGGACGCCGCGACCGCCTACCTCCGCCGTTCCTGGGAGCTGATCGAGGCCAGCCAGGAGGAAGGCAAAGACTGGCACGTCGCCGAATGGCTGCTCACGATGGCCCAGTTCGCCGAGGGCGGGGCTGCGGTGGACTTCGCGCGCCGGGCGACCAGCGCCTTCGAGCAGTTGGGGCACCCGGTCAAGGAGGCCTTCGCGCTGCTGGCGGAGGCTCGCGCCCAGCTGGCGATGGGGGAAACTGACCTGGCGCGGCAGGCCTACGCCCAGGCGAACGTGGCCATGCCCGCGGAATTCGCGCGCCCCGCAGAGCTCGATGCGGTATTTGCGCAGGTCAAAGAGGAGCTCGGCGGCTAGCGATCGGCCGAGGCTGCACTATCGCTGAAGGTCTCGCTGTCGCTCATCACGGACGCGCACCAGTAGAAGACCAGCGCGATGGTCATCGGCAGCAGCAGCGCGGTCAGCGAGATATCGGCGCTGGCCAAGTGGAGAACGTCCCCCGGGGCGGGGTGCCCCTCGGGCAGGGTATTCTTCCAGCTGGTGATCCGCGCCCCGATCGCGAAGGCCCACCAGGTGCCGGAGAACACCACGAGCGTGGTCCAAATCATCATGGCCGGTCCGCGCGGTTTGGTGAGGAAAGACCACCCGGCAACGGCGAAGGCCAGCAGGCCGGTGACGATGACGAAGCACGCAAAGCCCACGAAGCTGGCGTCTTCGGTGCCGGGCACGGGGTCGAGCGCACCGTTGGCGGTCACCTCGACGTCGACGGTCGGGTGCCACAGCCCCCACAGCACACCGACAACGCCGTAGGCCAGCATCGCGAAGAGGAATACCGCCGAGACCGGCTGCGCCTTGCGCGCGATGCTAGCTAGCCGCAAAACTTCCAGCGCCCGCCTTCCTTGACCAGGTCAATCGGCGCTGGCTGGGACTGGCCCTGTGCGCTTGCGGTGGTCTCGACGCGCGCGGTGTTGCCGTTGACCCGCACGCTGTTGATGTTGTCGATGCGTGGGATCAGGTTCAGCCCGGTCCCTGCGAGATTGTTTGCTGCCTCGTCGAAGGCACCATCGCCAACCTCGTTGCGGACGCGCTGGCACGCGTTGTCACGGCGGTAGTTCATGTAGGCGTGCGGGTTGTTGACGTGGGTATTCATACCCATGACGAGGTCGCGGATCTCCTTCTCGTCATTGGCCGCATTACCCTGAGCCGGCGCAGCACCCGGCGCCTTGGGCTGCTCCTTCGCCTGCTCCTGCTGGTTCTGCTTCGCGGCTTCTGCCTTCTTGGCCTGCGCCTGCTTCTTCTCGTCTTCTGCTTTCTTCTTTTCCTCCGCCTTCTTCTCTTCGGCGGCCTTCTTCTCCTCAGCCTTCTTTTCTTCGGCCTTCTTCTTGTCCTTGTCCTTATCCTCGGACTTCTTCGCGTCGGCCTGCGAGGTGGTGGTCGAGGTGGACTTCTCGTCCTTGCTCGCTTCCTCTTCCTTCGAGCAAGCGGACAGGGCAAGCCCTGCTGCCAGGCACACCGCGAGGGCGCGCCGTCCAGAGCTGGAAACTGCTGAGATCTTCATAGCTTTAAGAGCCTAGTCGCTCGCGTGTCCTGTGCCTAGCTCCATCGGGTAGCGTCGAAGCCATGACGGACTCCTCGATCACCATCACGAGCGACGGCATTCAGGTCCACCGTTCGCTGCTCGCCCGCTCCCTCTCCCCCGATCTCGCCATCTCCCCGGAGCAACTGCTGGGGTGGCGCGTCTCGGCGCCGACAGCCAGCTCGCCAGGGTGGCTGCACTTCTTGCTGGCCGGGGCCAGCACCAACGGCTTCATCCGAAGCTTCGATGAGGCGCGGCTGAACCCCGCCACCGTCCATTTCTTCCCCGGCGAGTCGGAGATGCTGACCGAAATCGACGAGCAGCTGGCCCGTCTGCAGGCTGGTTTCGACGTCGACGTCACTGCCATCGATGCGGCAGAGTGGTCGGCCTCCTTCGAGTCGGACGCCCTGGCGACGGCGAACTCTGCAGCTCCAGCGGCCGCGCCGGCGTCGTCGACGACAAAGAAGAGGAGTAGTGGGAAGGGAGGCAACCGGCGCGCACCCTGGGACCGGGTGGCCACACCCGACAAGGTGCCGGAGCAGAACACGGAAGCGGACGTGGACGGTCCCGTCTTCGGTGAGACGGTCGTCATCACCGGGGACGTGGAGCCCTACTCCAAGGGCGAGGTATGGAACATGCTGGCCGATGCTGGCGCCATCGTCGCGAAGAACGTGACGAAGAAGACCACGCTGCTGATCGTTGGCGAATGGGCGACGGTGACCAGCAAGGAGAAGCGCGCACGGGAACTGCAGGAACAGGGCCAGGAGCTGGCGATCTGGACCTTCGAGGAGCTGCTGCAGAAGCTGGGCGTGCAGGACTAGCTCCCCCGGCGCGATGGGGCTTTTCCGAAGATTTTTTGGGGAGTTTTGCCCTTCCCGGGAACCAAATGAGTTCCCGCGTTGTCTAACACTGTCATGACGAGCACAGTGACAACGCGTACAACAGGGACCACGATCATGCCTGCCGCAGAGGTCGGCGCGCAGTGCACGGCCCGAGCGGCGAGGCGCAGCCTGCCCGGGATGGCGCGCCTGACCCGCCTGCCCGAGGCCTGCTACAGCCGCCCGATTCGGGTGCCGGTGGGCTCCGGCTTCACCGCCGAGCTGCCAGAGTTCGCGGAGAAGGATTATCAGACACTCCTGCAGCTGTGGGGTGAGACCGCAGCCGGCATCAGCGAGGTAGTCGGTGAGTCCGGCGAGGCATACCGTATCCGGCGCCTCGATGCTCGGGACTACGGCTGGCTGGAGCTCACTGCTCCTGCAGGCTTCCCGCCGCCGACTGCGATGTTGACCCACCCGAGGCTGGCCCAGGGACTCGCGGAGCGGATGGCAAAGGTATTGGACGGGGTGGTGGCGTTCTATGTTCTCGGCGAGCGTGTGCAGGTCTGCCCGCTGCCGTTGGCCATCAAGCGCGACAGGTGGCATGGCCCCTTCGACCTGCGCACCGGCTTCTGCGTGGCCTTCGAGTTCCTGTAAAACCGCTCTCCCAGGTTGCGCACGCGGTGACCTAGAATGTGGGGCATGGGAAACTCCACCTCGCCTTCCGCCAGCGCCATCACCAAGGCGCTGAAGGACTACGACGCCTGGCTCGATGAGCACCCAGCTGCCGAGCGCGAAACGAAGGAGCTCGTCGCCGCCGCGCTGGACGACGCCGGCATCAGCTTCGATCAGGTCTCGGTGAGGCTGAAGGACCGTTCCAGCTTCGTCGCGAAACTGAAGAACCCCGCCTACCCGGAATACCAGGACTTCGCGAGTGCCCACGACATCGTCGGTATCCGGGTGACGACCTTCCACTCCGCCGAGATCGAGCAGCTGCTCGCGGCGGTGAGCACCATCTTCGCCATCGACACTGTGGTCGACAAGGCCGCCGAAACTGCCAAGAGCGGGCAGTTCGGTTACGCCTCCCACCACGTGATCGGGCACTCCAGTCAGCTCGGCCGACGGGTGGAGGTGCAGCTGCGCACCGTGCTGCAGCACGCGTGGGCCGAGTTTGAGCACGATATGCGTTATAAAAACCCGGAGATGTCCGGCAACCCGGAGGTGGACCGAGCCTTCACACTGGCCGCAGGACTCATCGAGCTCGCCGACGAGCAGTTCGACAAGATCGCGCGCATCGTCGACGCCCGCACCCTGGAGCAGGACGCCACCGAGCTCGACACTCGATCGCTGCCGGGTCTGCTCACCCGCCTGCTGGGGAGCTCTTATCCCACCTCGCGGGCGGACTACTACGGTTGGGCCATCGCGATGCTGGCTGCCCACGGCATCACCACGGTCGCGGAGCTCAAGGAGCTGCTGGACCCGGATCGCATTGCCGCGCTCAACGAGGCGATGGCATATCCCTTCGAGCCCGGGCGGGTGCGCTTCATCGACGACCTGTTGCTGTTTACGTACGGCCGGGACCATATTCGGCGCACCGTGCACATCGGGGAAAATATCGAGACCCGCCCAGGGCGCCTCGGAAACCGTTGGCAGCAGCTCGGCCAGCGCGTCTACTCTCCTGCTGCGCGCCGCTAACCGAAATCAGCGGTGCCGCTGGTTGCGCATGAACTTATCCAGCTGGCGGCGCTCCTTCTTCGTGGGCCGGCCGGCCCCGGGGTCACGCCGCGGCATGGAGGCGATGATCTCCTTGGGCGGCGGTGGCGGCGAGTGGTCGATATAAGCTTTCTGCGCCACCGGCGCCCCCACCCGCTTGTGGAGCAGCTCCGTGACCTCAACGATGCGTTCCCGGTGATTGACCCACACCCGCACCTGGTCCCCCACGGCGACGTGCTGGGCCGGCTTCACCGATTCGCCGTTGATTTTCACATGCCCGGCGCGGCATGCTGCCGCGGCCTGCGCTCGGGTCTTGGTGAGCCGGACGGCCCAGACCCAGGCGTCAACGCGGACCATGTTTTACCAGTTGTCCTTCTGGTTGATGATCTTGTTGATCTGCCAGCCGTTGTAGCCAGCCACGATCAGGGAGATCACCAGGACGGTCATGATGAAGCCCAGGCCGGCGCCGGTGAGGGCGCCCAGGACGATGAGTCCGCCGCCGACGCCAGCGGTGATCTGAATGGCCTTGGAGTGCTTGCGCACGGCGGCCTTGCGCTGGGCAATTGGGTTGTCTCCGTAGGGGCTGAGGGTCATGGTGTGTCTTCCTCTATCGCGTCGTTGGGGTCTTCAGTTCTCGGGGGCTCGCCGGGTCTCCAGGGTCGCCAGGGTGCCAGGGTGCCAGGGAAAATTTTTAGCTTCCGGTGGGTAAATCTACCCAACGTTGGCCCGCGCGGGTGGGTTCCACCCGGCCTTGGGTCCAGCTAGCTAGGTGGGTGGCTAGCGCATCGTCCCCGGCGACGAGGAATCCGACCTTGGCGGCGTAATCGGTTTCCAGGATCTGGTAACCGGCATTGCGGATGTCGGATTCCACGCGCCCGGCCTCGTCGTGGTTGAGCTCCACACGGTAGAGCTCCAGCTGGGTGCGCGTCACCCAGGTGACGTCATCGAGCGCGGCCTTGGTGGCGTCGTGGTAGGCGCGGACCAGGCCACCGGTGCCGAGCAGGACGCCGCCGAAGTAGCGGACGACAACGGCGGTGATATCACGCGCCCCGCTGCCTCGCAGCACCTCCAGCATGGGTTGTCCGGCGGTGCCAGCGGGCTCGCCATCGTCGCTGGAGCGCTCGATGGGGTGCGCACCGTCCTGGTGGACGAGGTAGGCGCTGCAGTGGTGCCGGGCATCCGGGTAGCGATCCCGGACCTCATCGATGAAGGCTCGTGCCTCGGCCTCCGTGGGCGTCTGCCGTACCAGACCGATGAAGGTGGAGCGCTTGATCTCGAGCTCCGCCTGCCACTCGCTGTTCGTCGGGCGACGGTAGGGCGCGAGGCGGGTGAACTCTTCTGCGCCCTCCACCTCGGGGGTCTGCTTCTTCTTGCTCACTGCGGGTTCTTTTCCTGCTCGTGGTGTTCTAGGACCTAGGCTATCTGGGCGGTTAGGCGAAGATACCCTCCCAGGTGCTGGCCTTCAGGTCCCCCATCAGTGCCGGGGACTTGGTCACCCGCATCTCTGGCCCGAGCAGGAACTGCACCTCCTGCTCGCCATCGATGAGGGTGAGGTAAACATCCGAGTCACCCTTGTTGTTGCTCAGCACCTGCTTGAGGCGCTGCATGTTCTCCGGGGTGGCCTGGTCGACGCGGATGTTCAGCCGCAGTGGCACGCCGGTTCCCGCCCCGATGGAGAGCTCAGCGGACTTCAGATCTTCGCAGAAGATGCTCATGCGGTCGTCGCGGTAGCGGATCTTGGCCTTGGCCAGGACAATGTTGTCCTCCACAATCTGCGGGGCGACCATCTGGTAAGTCTTCGCGAAGACGAGCAGTTCCACCTGCGCGCCGTGCTGATCCTCGAGGGTGGCGATGACCCAGGGCGCACCATTGCGGTCCACGCGCCGCTCGACGCTGGAGATGATGCCGCCGATCTTGACGTCCTTGTTATTCGGCAGCTCGCCGGACAGGACAGTGGGCAGCGGAGTGTCGATCTGGGCGTCGAGTGCATCCTCGAAACCGTCGAGGGGGTGGCCGGAAACGTACAGGCCCAGCATGTCGCGCTCCAGAGCGAGCTCGTGCTTGCGCTCCCACTCCTGGTCCGGGACCTCGACCTTGAAGACGTCCCCGGCCTCCTCGGCACCGAGGCCGGCGAAGAGGTCGAACTGCCCCTTAGCGGCGGCCTTCTTCGTCGCGACGACGGCGTCGACGGCGTCCTCGTGGACAAGGACGAGGCCCTTGCGCGGGTGCCCCAGGGAGTCGAAGGCGCCCGCCTTGATGAGCGACTCGGTCACCCGCTTGGAGGCGGCGACGGCGTCGATCTTGTCCAGGTAGTCGGAGAAGTCCTTGAAGTCACCCTTCTCCTCCCGGCTGGCGATGATGGATTCGACGACGTCCTCGCCGACGTTGCGGACCGCGCCCAGGCCGAAGCGGATGTCCTCACCCACGGACTGGAAGGTGAAGGCGGACTCGTTGACGTCCGGGGACAGCACCTTGATGCCCAGGTGGCGGCAGTCGGAGAGGTAGATCGCGGACTTGTCCTTCTGGTTGGACACCGAGGTCAGCAGGGCTGCCATGTACTCGGCGGTGTAGTTGGCTTTGAGGTAGGCCGTCCAGAAGGAGACCAGCCCGTAGCCTGCGGCGTGGGACTTATTGAAAGCGTAGTCCGCGAACGGGAGGATCGTGTTCCACAGCGTGTCGATGGCGTCCTTGGAGTAGCCATTGTCGATCATGCCGCCGGAGAAGGTCTCGTACTCCTGGTCCAGGACCTCGCGCTTCTTCTTACCCATGGCCTTACGGAAACCATCTGCCTGACCGGCGGTGTAGTTCGCGACCTTCTGCGAGATCCTCATGATCTGCTCCTGGTACACGATGAGGCCGTAGGTCTCCTCCAGGATCTCCTTGAGCGGCTCCTCCAGCTCCGGGTGGATCGGGGTGATCGGCTTGCGCCCGTTCTTGCGGTCCGCGTACTCCCAGTGGGCCTTCACGCCCATCGGGCCCGGGCGGTAGAGCGCGAGTGCGGCGACGATGTCGTTGAAGCCGGTGGGCTGCATGCGCTTCAGCAGCTCCTGCATGCCGCCGGAGTCCAGCTGGAACACGCCCAGGGTGTCGCCGCGCGCCAGCAACTCATAGGTGGCCGCATCCTCGGTGGCCAGGCCTTCCAGGTCGAAGTCCTCGCCCCGGTTCTTCTTGATGTTGTCGATCGCGTCACCGATGACGGTGAGGTTGCGCAGCCCCAGGAAGTCCATCTTCAGCAGGCCGATGGCCTCACAGGCCGGGTAGGGCCAGCCGGTGATGAGCGCGCCGTCCTGCTTGCGCTTCCACATCGGGATGCAGTCCAGCAGCGGCACGCTGGACATAATGACGGCACAGGCGTGCACACCCGCCTGGCGCACAACCCCCTCCAGGCCGAGGGCGTCCTCGTAGATCTTGTTGACCTGCGGGTCGGTGTCGATGAGCTGGCGAACCTCGGCGGCCTCCGCGTAGCGCGGGTGCTCCGGGTCCTTGATGCCCTTGAGCTCGATGTCCTTGGCCATGATCGCTGGCGGCAGGGCCTTGGTGATCCGGTCGGCCATCTGGAAACCGGCCTGGCCGTACCAAGCTCGTGCGGAGTCCTTAATCGCCTGCTTGGTCTTCACCGTGCCGAAGGTGATGACCTGGGCGATCTTGTCCTCGCCCCAGCGGTCGGAGGCATAGCGGATCATCTCGCCACGGCGGCGGTCGTCGAAGTCGATATCGATATCGGGTGCGGACGGACGCTCCGGGTTGAGGAAGCGCTCGAAGAGCAGGCCATGCTCGATGGGGTCGATGTTCGTAATCGTCAGAGCGTAGGCCACCAGGGCGCCTGCGGCGGAGCCACGGCCGGGGCCGACGCGGATGCCGACGGAGCGGGCGTACTTGATCAGCTCGGCGACGATGAGGAAGTAGGAAGGGTAGCCCTTCATGTCGATGACGCTGATCTCGTACTCAGCGCGGTCGAGGTATTCCTGCGGCACCGGGCCACCGTTGAACCGCTCCTCCAGGCCGCGGTTGACCTCGTGGGTCAACCAGGACGTCGGCGTGTGGCCTTCCGGAACCTCTGCGACCGGCATGCGGTCGTAGGGGTGCTCTTCCCAGATCTCGCCGTAGTCCTGGACGCGTTCGGCGATCCACAAGGTGTTATCGCAGCCATCCGGGACGACGTGGTCCCACTGGTTGCGGATGTCCTCCGCAGTGCGGATGTAGTAGGAGGAGCCGCTGAAGGCGAAACGCTTACCGCCCTCGTCGATGGTGGGCTCGTCCATGGTGGAGCCGGTCTGCACACAGAGCATGACCTCGTGTGCAGCGGCCTGGTTCTCCAGCACGTAGTGGCAGTCGTTGGTCACCAGCGGCGGCAGGTCCAGCTTGCGGCCGATCTCCATGAGCTCGTCGCGGACGCGCTTCTCGATCTCCAGCCCGTGATCCATCAACTCGAGGAAGAAGTTGTCCTTGCCGTAGATGTCCTGCCACATCGCCGCGGCCTCGAGGGCCTCGTTGAACTGGCCAAGGCGGAGGCGGGTTTGCACGTCCCCGGAGGGGCAGCCGGTGGTCGCGATGACGCCCTCGGCATGCTCGGCGATGAGCTCGGCGTCCATGCGGGGCCACTTACCCAGCTGGCCCTCGTAGGAGGCCATCGAGGAGAGGTAGAAGAGGTTGCGCAGGCCGGTGGCGTTCTCGGCGAGCATGGTCTGGTGCAGGTACGCGCCGGAGGCCGAGACGTCGTCCTTCTTCTGCTCCGGGTTACCCCAGCGCACGCGGTTCATATTGAAGCGGGAGTCGGGGGCCATATAGGCCTCGATGCCGATGATCGGCTTGATCCCGGCCGCCGTCATGGTGCGGTAGAAGGCATCCGCGCCGAACATGTTGCCGTGGTCGGTCATGCCGACCGCGGGCATCCCCTGGCGGGAGACCTCCTCGGCGAGCATGTCTACCTTCGCCATGCCGTCGAGCATGGAGTATTCCGTGTGATTATGCAGGTGGACGAAAGACGAGCGGCTCATAACTGGATATCCTATCGTTTTCCGGACACCGCGAAACTCGGGCGCTAAGCTTTTGCTCCGTGAAGTATTTGACCAGGTCTGCCGTTGCCCATTTGGACGCCCCGTTTTCGGTCATGGATCTCGACGCCGCGCTTGCCAACGCCCGCGATATGGTCCGCCGCGCGAACGGCACCCCGATCCGGCTGGCGAGCAAGTCGGTGCGTATCCGCGAAATGCTGCGCCGCGTGCTGGAGCTGCCCGGCTACGCCGGGGTGTTGGGTTTCCACCTCTCCGAGGCGATCTGGCTCGTAGAGACCGGGGTCAGCGACGACGTCCTGGTGGCCTACCCCACCACTCACCGCGAGGCGCTGCGCACGCTCGCCGCGTCCCCGAAACTCCGGAAATCCATCACCGTGATGGTGGACTCTCCGGCCCACCTGGACTTCATCGACGAGGCGGTGGCCGATCAGGATGCCTCTGGCGCTGAGCGCGGGCAGATTCGGGTGTGCATCGACGTGGACGCCAGCCTGGCCATGGGGCCGGTACATGTTGGCGCGTTGCGCTCCCCGGTTCATTCCGTGGAGCAGGTCCGGCGCCTTGCCGAGGTCGTTGTCGCCCGGCCGGGCTTCCGGCTGGTGGGACTCATGGCCTACGAGGGGCAGATCGCCGGAACCACGGATAGCTCGCCGGCGATCTCGGTGATGAAGGGAATCGCCACCCGCGAGCTGGCCGCCCGGCGTGGAAAGATCGTGCGAGCGGTGGAGCAGCTGCTGGCCAGCGCGGGGCAACCGCCACTGGAGTTCGTCAATGGCGGGGGTACCGGGTCGATCGAGAGCACCTCGGCGGAAACAGTGATCACGGAGATCGGTGCAGGGTCGGGAGTGCTGGCCCCCGGGCTATTCGACCGCTATAAGAGCTTCCAGCCGGATCCGGCGCAGTGGTTCGTAGTGCCGGTGGTCCGCCGCCCCGCCCCGGATGTGGTGACGGTAGCCGGTGGTGGCCGGGTGGCCTCCGGGCCGCCGGGGGCAGACCGGCTGCCGACGGTGGACTACCCCGCGGGGATGCGCATGGCACCGCTGGAAGGCCCGGGCGAGGTGCAGACCCCGCTGAAGGGGGCCGCAGCCAAGAGCCTGCAGCTGGGCGATCACGTGTGGTTCCGCCACGCGAAGGCCGGTGAGCAGGCGGAGTGGTTCGACGAGGTGATCGTCGTGTCCTGCGGTCAGATCGTGGACCGGTGGCCGACCTACCGGGGCGAGGGCCGGGCCTTCGTCTAGTCTTCTGCCTCGGCTGGAGTGAGCTTACCGAGCTTTTTGAGGGAAGCGTTGCGCCGGGTAGCGCGGGTCTGGACGACCATGTCGATGATGAAGATCACCACTGCCACCCAGATGATGGAGAAACTAACCCAGCGCATCGGCTCGATGTGCTCCTTGGTGACGAACACGGCCCAGAGCATCTGCATCACCGGGGTGAGGTACTGGATCATGCCCAGCGAGGTCAGGGACATTTCCTGGGCGGCGCGGGCGAAGGCCAGCAGCGGCAGGGCGGTGACCACGCCCGCAATCATGAGCAGGGCGGTGTGCCTGCCGCCCTCGGTGGTGAAGGTCGACGCTGGGCCGAGCCACAGCAGATAGATCACGGCGATGGGGGCGAGCACCATCGTCTCGGCGGCGAGGGATTGCAGTGGCTCCAGCCGCATCCGCTTCTTCACCAGCCCGTAGAATCCGAAGCTCAGCGCCAGTCCCAAGGAGATGATCGGCGGCTGGCCGAGCGCGATGGTGAGGATCACCACCGCCACGGCGGCGATGGCCACCGAAAGCTTCTGCATCGGGCGTAGGCTCTCACGCAGCAGCAGAACGCCGAGTATGACAGAGACCAGCGGGTTGATGAAGTATCCCAGGGCGGCGTCCGCAACGTGCCCGCTGTTGACCGCGTAGATATAGAGTCCCCAGTTCACGGAGATCAGCAGGGAGGCCACAGCCACCCGGATCCACTCGCGTGCCGTGATCTGCCGCAGCAGCTTGATGCGCCGCAGCGCCAGCAGGAGTAGCACCACGAAGGCGAGGGTCCAGATGAAACGGTGCGCCAGGATCTCCACGGGCGCGGCGGGTTCCAGTAGCGGGAAGAACGCGGGGAAGAATCCCCACATGATGTACGCGGCAAAGCCCCACAGCATGGGCTAACTCTCCTCGTGTGTGACGGCGCGGATACCCATGCGACCATAGGCGGCGTCCACTGGGGCCGGTTCAACGGCCATGACTTTCGGGTTCTCCGCAATCGCCTTGAGCTCCGCGGGCGCGGCGTAGACGAGGGCGCCGTTGATTGCGACATCCTCCCCCTCCAGCCCTTCGGTGGCGATGGTGAAGACGTCCTCGCGGCGCAGGCCAGCTGCCGGTTCCGGGATCGGGCGCTGGACCACCGGGCCGATCAGCAGCGTGGACACTCGCACCCGCTCCGCGTGCGGGATGTCGAAGACCTTGGCGAAGTCTTTAGGCGCCATCGCCTTGGCAGGCGAGACCAGCGCCCAGCGGGGCTCTTCGCCCTCGGCCTCGTCGAGGAGTTTACGGGAGTGTTCCTCGTATGCCTGGTCGGACATGTAGAACGGGCCCAGCTGGTCACCATTAATGTTCATCGGCTTGCTAGTGCGATCTGACTGGGCCATGACCATGATCCCCACGAGCAGGGCGACAGCACAGATCCCGCCGAGCCACGCGACCCACGCGGGTCGGCGGGTGTCCTCCCAGTCCAGCTCCCGCTGGCGGGCACGGTTGGGCTTGACCACCTGCGGAGACCTAGATTCCATCGTTGGCCTCCCGCAGCCTATCGAGGGCCTGCTGAAGGTCCTCCGGGTACGGGCTGTCGATCTGCATCATCCGGCCCGTGGGGTGCTCGAAGCGCAGGGAGACCGCGTGCAGCCACTGGCGGATCAGCCCCAGCTTCTCGGAGAGCGCAGGGTCGGAGCCATACATGGGGTCGCCGCACAACGGGTGGTGAAGGGAGGAGAAGTGCACGCGAATCTGGTGGGTCCGTCCGGTCTCCAGGTTCACCCGCAGCAGGCTGGCCTGCCGGTGGGCCTCCAGGGTGTCGTAGTGCGTGACCGCATGCTTGCCGTCGTCGCGCACGGCGAAACGCCAGCCCGCCGAAGGGTGGCGCCCGATCGGGGCATCGATGGTCCCAGAGGTCGGGTCGGGGTGGCCCTGCACCAGCGCGTGGTAGATCTTCTGCACCTCGCGGTTACGGAAGGCTCGCTTCAAGTGGGTATAGGCCCGCTCGCTGGCGGCGACGATCATCACCCCCGATGTACCCACATCAAGCCGCTGGACGATGCCCTTGCGCTCCGGGGGTCCCGAGGTGGAAATGCGGAAACCGGCGGCCGCCAGGCCCGCGGTCACGGTGGGACCCTCCCAGCCCAAGGTCGGGTGTGCGGCCACACCGACGGGCTTATTCACGGCGATGACGTCGTCGTCGGAGTAGAGAATGTCCATGCCCTCGACGAGCTGGGGTGGCTCGGCAGCCAGGTCGCGTTCCGGGGCAGGCAGGGTGACATCCAACCACTGGCCGGCAACAAGCCGGTCGGACTTGCCCAGCGACTTACCCTCGGCGGTGATGTCCCCCGCGGCCGCGAGGTCGGCCACCACCGTCCGGGACAGCCCCAGCAGTTTGGACAGCCCCGCGTCGACACGCATCCCCGCCAGGCCATCCGGCACGGGCATCATCCGCTGTTCACGTTCGGTCATTCCTGTGCCTTCCTTTCTGCCCTGGGTTCGGCGATGAAAACGATGGTGAGGTAGAGGACCACCCCGACGTTAATAGCGATATCCGCCACATTGAAGATCGCGAAGTTCCAGAAGCTGAAGAAGTCCACGACGTGGCCGCGCATGCCGCCCGGCTCACGGAAGATGCGGTCAATCAGGTTGCCGGCCGCCCCTCCCCCGATCAGGCCGATGGTCAGGGCACTGAGCCCGGAGCGGGCCCGAAACGCCAGGAATACCGCAACGCCCACCGCGATGAGCTGGATGAATGCCAGCACGATGGTGGCGTCCGTGCCCATCGAGAATGCCGCCCCCGGGTTGCGGACCAACAAGAAACGGAACCAATCTCCCAGCACCGGTACGGGTTCGCGCGGCGGCAGGGTGGCCACGGCCAGCCACTTGCTCAGCTGGTCGACGATCACCACAACCGCCAGGGTCGCCAGGGCGACGCCGGTCCAGGTTCCTCGGTTACTCTGCTGCTTCACTCCAGCAAGTCTAGCTTGAGGCCCAAACTGCTACGGTTATGACCGTGTTTACTCCCCCACGTCCCCCATCCCACCGCATTGGGCGGCGCGCGGTCGCCGCGCTGATGTGCTCCCTCGGCCTCCTGGGCTCGGCCGCATGCTCCTCCGAACCTGCAGGGCCGGAGGCCGTCGAGGCGCCGGTCGAGGGTGTGCGAGTGCAGCTGCTTGAGCCCGGCCGCGGCCCCCGCGAGCCCCTCGCCTACCGCATCGGCGAGGAGGAAAGCTCCCAGGAGCTGACCTATTCGGCAACCCAGGGGCTGGAGCAGAAAACCGCCCACGGTGAGGGCGAAGACGTCCCCTACGGGGATGTCACGATGGACCTTCCGCTGACTGCCACGGCAAAGAAAAACGGCGAGGAGATCGCCACGACCGTCGTGGTGGGGCGCCCGGACGGGACGAACGCGGAGCTGAACGAGGACATGGCATCTGCCGAGGGCTTCGAGATGCACCAGACGATGGAGCCCAGCGGTCGGGTGAAGACCCGATCCTTCGGAGCCCCAGAGGGGGCCACGGACGGGGCACGGGCCAGCGTCGAGCAGGCGCTGACGCAGATGACGGATGTGCCGATCGTCTTCCCCGAGGAGGCAGTGGGCCCGGGCGCGAAGTGGACGGTCAGCGGGCGCGTGGACGAAGGGGTCTCGCTGCGCCAGGAGTTGACGTACACCCTCGTGGAACGGGACGGCGACAATGTCGTCCTCGACGTCGCGGCTAAGCGCCGACCGGCGGTCGCGAGCCTGGCGGATACGGACCTGAAGGTCCTGGAGGCGGATTCGACCTCCGAGGGGCGGATCACCGTCGACCTCACCCGCCCGCTACCCGCCGAGGGCACGGTCCGCGTGGACACGACCGTCACCTACGGCAAGGACGATGCCCCGCTGCGCGTGCTGCAGACCATTACGTCGCGCAGCGAATGGAAGTAGGCCGCTCGAAGCCCTAGGCCTTGAGCAGCCCAGGGCTTTGAGGGGACTTAGAGCTCCTTACACATCGGCGGGACCTGCTCCGGCAGGACGGTCTCGACGAGGGTACAAGCCCAGCGGGTGTCCAGCTTCCACTTGCCGTCCTCGTGGACGAACTCCACTCCGCTGACGACCTGCGGGTCCCGCTCCGGGGCCTGCAGCTTGATGGTGGCCTCAGCCATATCCGGCAGCACGCCCGGCAACACCGGGTCCACGACCTCGAGCTTCGCCTGGGCCTCGCTCTGGCTGCGGGTCAGTGCCTCGAAGATCTCCGGGGCCTGGTCGCCGTCCACGACGGAATTGACCTTCTCCTCGGCTGGGACGCGCGGGTCGACCGCCTTGAGTAGGACCTCCTGCAGTTCCTGCGGGGTCGGCAGCTTCTCCTCCGGTGCTGTGGAGGACGGTGCGCTGCTGGCGGTGGTCTGCTCGGTGGTGGCTGCGGTATCCGCATCCTCCGAGCCGCAGGCGGTCAGCGTGAGGCCGGCGACGGCAGCGGTTGCCACGGCCACGGACTTCCAGATCTTCACGGTCAACATTCTCCTTCGACGCGGGGGTGTCAAAGCCCTGATCCTACTCGCCTAGGCGTCAAAGCCCGCTTCCGCAGGTGTTGGTGTGTGCCGGATCTCACTCCGGGCGGGGCTCAGTCGGGTCTTCCCCACCGAGTTCCAGTTGCCCGCTGCCATCGTCCGCATCCGTGCCCCAGGCCAGGCTGTCCAGCGGGTCCGCGGGCTGGAGCTGCGGGTCGTCGGTGTCGAAGGTCGCGATGCGGCCGGGTCCGGTTTCGCGGGTCTCGAAACGCACGGTCACCACGCCCACCCCACTTCCCTGCACCCAGCCGTGGCCATAATCCGGATGCCAGACGTCCTGGGTCTGTTGCCAGCGGCTTTCTTTCCGCTCCGCTGCTCCCCCGGGATGTGACTCGCCAGCAGCCTCGGCCCCCGCGGGGACCTCACCCCGGCCGGCCACGGTAGTGGCGCTCTGGGTGACGCTCTGGTGTGGCACCGCAGGGTGGCTGAGCTCCGGGAAGAGCATCTCCTGCCGGTCGTGGCTGAGCCCGGAGAATCCCACGCCCACCAAGCGCACCGCGCCGGAATCCTCCGGCCGGGGCAGCACCGCGCGGGCGGCGCGCAGCAACTGCTCGAAGTCATCAGTGGGTGCGGGCAGCGTGGTCGATCGGGTATGCAGCGCGAAGTCGCTGGTACGGATCTTCACGGTGATGGTGCGCGCCGCCCGGCCGTCCTTGCGCAGCCGCCGATAGGCCTGCCGGGCGGAGAGCTCCATGATGTTCAGCACGTCCCGGTAGGTCCGCGCGTCCACCGGCAGGGTCTGTTCGGCGCTGATCTGTTTGGCCTCCGCGCGTGGGGCCACGGGGCGGGGGTCATCGCCGCCGGCCATCACCTGAACCTCCAGGCCGACTTTGCCGAGCAGTGACTTCACGTCGGTGGGGTCCATGTCCACGAACTGCTGGATCGTATGCACGCCGATGTCGGCCAGCTTGGCCTGGGCGACCCGCCCAATTCCCCACAGGTCGCCCACTGGGCGCGGGCCGAAGGTGGCCATTCGGTCCTCCACCACGAAAATCCCATGGGGCTTGGCTAGGTCGCTGGCCATCTTCGCATCCAGCTTGGTACTCGCCATCCCGATGGAGCATGGCAGCTCCGTGGCCTCCTCCACCGCACGCTGGAGGTCCTCGGCCCACCGCCGGGCGGCGGCAGCGTCGACCAATCCCTGTGGCTCGGCGAAGCCCTCGTCGACCGAGAGCTGCTCCACAACACCCGCGTGCTCGGCGATGACCTGGAAGATCCGCCGGGAGATCATCTTATACAGCACCGACCGGGGCTGGATCACGATCGCCCGGTTGCGGCATAGTCGGATCGCCTGGTGCATCGGCATGGCTGACCGCGCCCCGTAGGCGCGCGCCTCGTAGCTCGCTCCGGCCACAACCCCGCGTCCGGACATCCCGCCAACGAGGACGGGCCGGTCGCGCAGGGTCGGCCGGGTAAGCTGCTCCACGGACGCATAGAAGGCGTCCATGTCGATGTGAGCGACCCAGCGCATGGCGGCTTAGCGAGCCACCTTTGCCACCTCGGCGGTCACGCCGTCCACAATCTCGTGGCCCAGCTTCTCGCCGGTGAACACCTCGTGCTCCACGGCGAGGACCTCCTCAGCGATGTGGGCGATGTGCTGGTCGGCCCAGTCCTTCTTCTCCGCCGGCACCGACAGACGCAGGCGGATACGGTCGGAAACCTCGAAGCCCTCGTTCTTGCGAGCGTCCTGCAGGCCACGGATGACATCCGCTGCCCAGCCTTCGGCCTCCAGCTCCGGGGTGACGGTCATGTCGAGGACCACCAGTCCGTCGACGCCGCCCGGGCCAGCGACGCGCGCAGTGGAATCCGGGTTCTCCGCCACCAGGCGCTCGGTGTACAGCTCCGGGGTCAGGACGATATCGCCGTCGACGACGACGTTTTCGCCTTCGCGGACGTAGTTACCAGCCTTGACGTTCTTGATCGCGCGCTGGACGTCGCGGCCGAGCGTCGGGCCAGCGACCTTCGCGTTGACGACGACCTCAAAGCTGCCGGCAGAGTCGACGTCGTCCGTCAACTCCACGTCCTTGACGTTGACCTCGTCGCGGATGGTGGCGGCGAAGTCCGCGAGCTTGGCCGACTCCGGCAGCGCGACCGTGAGCTTCGGCAGCGGCAGGCGGTTGCGCAGCTTATTGGACTTGCGCACCGAGCTGGCCGAGGAGCAGACCGCGCGGGTGGCATCCATCGCGTCGACGAGCTCCGCGTCGGCCGGGAAGTCCTCGGCCTTCGGGTAGTCCGCCAGGTGGACGGAACGCTCGCCGGTGAGCCCGCGCCAGATGACCTCGGAGATGTACGGCAGCAGCGGAGCGGTCACGCGGGTGGCCACCTCGAGCACCGTGTACAGGGTGTCGAAGGCCTCCGGGTGGGCCTCCTGGCCAGCCCAGAAACGATCACGGGAGCGGCGCACGTACCAGTTGGTGAGGATGTCGGCGTACTGACGCACCTCATCACAGGCGTCCGCGATGCGGGTATCGGCCAGAGCCTTGTCCACGTTAGCCACCAGGTCGTGCGTCTTGGCGAGGATGTAGCGGTCCAGCACGTTATCGGAGTCCACGGACCAGCGCGCCTCCTCAGAGGCGTAGAGCTGCAGGAAGCTGTACGCATTCCAGATCGGCAGCAGCGCCTGGCGCACACCCTCGCGGATGCCCTGCTCGGTAACGATCAGGTTGCCGCCACGCAGGATCGGGCTGGACATGAGGAACCAGCGCATCGCGTCGGAACCGTCGCGGTCGAAGACCTCATTGACGTCCGGGTAATTGCCCTTGGACTTGGACATCTTCAGCCCGTCGGAGCCCAGGACGATGCCGTGGGCGACGACCTTCTTGAAGGCCGGCCGGTCGAACAGCGCGGTGGAGAGCACGTGCTGGACGTAGAACCAGCCGCGGGACTGGCCGGAGTATTCGACGATGAAGTCCGCCGGCTGCTCCTCCTCGAAGGCCTCCACGTTCTCGAATGGGTAGTGGTACTGGGCGAAAGGCATAGAGCCAGACTCGAACCAGCAGTCGAGGACGTCAGGGACGCGGCGCATCATGGACTTGCCGGTCGGGTCGTCCGGGTTCGGGCGAACCAGCTCGTCGATGTCCGGGCGGTGCAGGGACTTCGGTCGGACTCCGAAGTCGGCCTCCAGCTCTGCGAGGGAGCCGTAGACGTCCACGCGCGGGTACTGCGGGTCATCAGAAACCCATGCTGGGACCGGGGAACCCCAGTAGCGGGTGCGGGAGATGTTCCAGTCGCGGGCCCCCTCCAGCCACTTACCGAACTGGCCGTCGCGGATGTGTTCCGGGATCCACTCAATCTGCTGGTTGAGCTCCACCATGCGGTCGCGGATCTCAAGCACATTCACGAACCAGCCGGGCAGAGCCATGTAGATCAGCGGCTCGCCGGAGCGCCAGGAGTGCGGGTAGGAGTGGACGATCGTCTGATCGCGCAGGACGCGCTGCTTGGCCTTCAGGTCGCGGATGATGTCGCGGTTGGCGTCGAAAACCAGCGTGCCCTGGTACTCGGGTACCAGGGAGGTGAACTTGCCGTCGGCGTCCACCGGGATGACCAGGTCGATTCCGTAGCCCTTACAGACGTCCATATCGTCCTCACCGAAGGCCGGGGCCTGGTGGACGACACCGGTGCCGTCCTCGGTGGAGACGTAGTCCGCGACGAGCACCATGAAGGCGTTCTCGTGATCGGCGAAGTGATCGAAGACCGGGGTGTACTCCAGGCCCTCGAGTTCAGCACCCGTGAAGGTGGCCAGCACCTCTGGTTCCTTGCCCAGCTCCTTGGCATAGGCCCCCAGCAGCGCGGTGGCCAGTAGTAGCTTGGCGCCAGCGAAGCCCTCCGCACCGTCTTCGTCGACCTTGACCAGGGAATACTCGATCTCCGGGCCGACGGCCAGAGCGAGGTTGGACGGCAGCGTCCACGGGGTCGTCGTCCAGGCGATGGCTGCGGCGTCGTGCAGCTCGGGGTGAGATTCCCAGGCCTTGGTGGCTGGGTAGCCCTCGCGTGCGCCAGTGAACGGCATAGTCACGGTGACGGTCGGGTCCTGGCGGTCGCGGTAGGAGTCGTCGAGGCGGGTCTCCTGGTTGGACAGCGGGGTGTGCTCGGCCCAGGAGTACGGCAGCACTCGGAAGCCCTGGTAGATCAGGCCCTTGTCGTAGAGCTCCTTGAAGGCCCACATGACGGACTCCATGTAGTCCTGGTCCATGGTCTTGTAGCCGTTCTCGAAGTCGACCCAGCGAGCCTGACGGGTGACGTAGTTCTCCCACTCGTCGGCGTAGTGCATGACGGACTTGGCGCAGTATTCGTTGAAGCGGTCCAGCCCCATGGACTCGATCTCACCCTTGTCGGTGATTCCCAGCTGCTTCTCCGCCTCCAGCTCGGCAGGCAGGCCGTGGCAGTCCCAGCCGAAGACGCGCGGGACGTGGTAGCCGGCCATGGTGCGGTAGCGCGGGACGATGTCCTTGACGTAGCCGGTGAGCAGGTGTCCGTAGTGCGGCAAGCCGTTGGCGAACGGAGGACCGTCGTTGAAGACGTACTCCTCGTTGCCCTCGCGGTTTTCAAGGCTGGCCTGGAAGGTGTTGTCCTTCTTCCAGTACTTCAGTACCTCTTCTTCCATGGCTGGGAAGTTGCTGCCCCCGCCGCTCATGTCCACGCGGGGGTAGACGCCGCCAGCTGGTGTAGCCATAAGAAAATCCTCGTCTCTGGTGCTTAAAGTGAAATTTCTTTCAAGCACAGGGACGAGGATTCGCGGTACCACCCTGCTTGAAGCCTGCCGTGGGCGCCACCCGCCCGTTGGAAAGGCTTCCTCTTATCTTGCGTTGTTGTACGGAACGCGACTCCGCTCGGTTCTACTAGGCATCCCTCGTGGGGGCTGTTCTTCCGAGACGCTCGCCGGTGATGGCCGGGTCCTTGCGGCGGATTGGCTTGGTGTGGCTGCCAACCCTAGGGGTAAAGCTATGTAGTTATTTTCTGCTCTTACGGTGCTGGATGGCCTCCGCGAAGGAGAGCAGAACTCCGATGGCTGCAATGATCACGCAGATCCAGGCCCAGGTGACTGAGCCCAGGTAGAGCGCCACCAGGAGTGCCGCAAATCCGAGGACCGCGAGGCCCAGTGAGGCCACGAGCATGATCGCTAGTTGCGCTCGCCTTCGCCCTCGACGGCCTTCGGCGCTGCGGTGCCGCGGCTGTTGAGGTCCTCAAGCTGGGACTCGAGGAAGGTCTTCAGGCGGGTGCGGTACTCGCGCTCGTAGGTGCGCAGCTCCTCGATGCGTGCCTCGAGAGTGGTCTGCTGCTTCTTCACCGTGGTCATGATCTCGGTGTGCTTGCGCTCGGCGTCCTGCTGCAGGGCGTTGGCCTTCTCCTGTGCCTGGCGCACGGTGGCCTCTGCCTGGGCATTGGCGTCGGAGATCAGGGTCTCGGACTTCTGCTTCGCGTCAGAGAGCTGGGTCTCGGACTGCTGCTTCGCGTCGGCCAGCATCTTCTCGGAGCGGGTCTTCGCGTCAGAAAGCTGCTCCTCAGAGCGCTTCTGGGAGTCCGCCAGCTGGCTCTTCGCGGTGGAGTCCGCGTTATCCAGGGTCTTCTTCGCCTCGGCACGGGCCTCATCCAGCATGGCGCCGGACTCGGACTTCGCCTCGTTGGTGAGGCGGTCGGCCATCTCCTGAGCCATGGAGAGCACACGAGCGGCCTGCATGTGGGTGTCCTCGGTGGCAGCGCCATTGGCAGCTGCGCCACCTGCGACACCGGAAGCCTGCGGGGCGGCCTTGCCAGCCTGGGACTTCGCGGCCTCAGCGTCCTGCTGAGCCTTCTTCGCCTTCTGCTCAGCTTCCTGGGCGCGACGCTCAGCGGCCTCGGCGCGCTGCTCCGCCTCCTTCAGCTTGGACTGCAGGCCGGAGACCTCTTCAGCCCCCTTAGACTGGGAGTTCTGCGCTTCGCGGTGAGCCTCCTCGCGGACCTCGGCCTCAACCTCGGAGCGGATCTGCTTACGCAGCGCCTCCTCGTCAACCTTGGTGCCCGCTGCGGCACCGGCAAGCTGGCCGCCGTCGCCCACCTGGCTGCGAAGTTCAGCGTTCTCGTCCTGGAGCTCGGCGAGGGTGTCCTCAACGAGGTCGAGGAACTGATCGACCTCGTCCTCGTTGTAGCCTCGCTTACCAATCGGGGGCTTACTGAACGCAACATTGTGAACGTCAGCTGGTGTGAGCGCCATCAATACTTCCCTTCGCTCTCGGATATTTTCGGCAAAGCCTGTCTGCAGGATGGTTTTATTCTTCAGAAAGACTGTAGTCCACCATACCAGCGCGAAAAGGCTTTGTTCTCATCTAGAGCTGGTTTTCTTCACCAGCTTTGAAAAACCATCGCCCTCGCCGGGTACCCCCAAGATTCTTCGTTAGAGGAGGGAGTGCAGAATCGTCTGCAGAATCTGCAGCCCAAAGAAGAGCACCAAGACAGAAACGTCAAGGGCAACCCCGCCCATATTCAGCGGCGGGATAAGCTTACGCAGCCCCTTAACCGGCGGATCGGTGATCGCGAAGATCGGCTCGGCGATCATGATGAACCAACGCTGTGGGCGCCAGTTTTGGGAGAAGGACTGCACCATCTCCACGATGATCCGCACGATAAGAAGCAGCGTGAAAAGGCGGACGAGCAGGATGAGTGCTCCGATGAGGTTGACCACTCGGGATCAGCCCTCCGTCAGCTGGTCCAGCTGGGACTGCTCAAGCTCAATGCCGTGCGGGATCAGCACGAAGTTACGCACCCCACCCAGCTTCTTCAGCTCGGCATCCAGGCCCAGGCTCAGGCCAGCGGCGAAATCCAGCACGCGGGTTGCGGCGGACTTCTCCATCCCGCCCAGATTGAAGACGACGACGTCCCCGGTCTTCAGCGCTTCGGAGATCTCTCGCGCCTGGTTGTACTCATTCAGAGCCAAGCGAATAACCATCGGGTTCTTCTGCGCCGGGGCAGCCTCGCGCTCGGTAGCACCGTAGCGGGAGCGAGCCGGGGCGGCGGCGTGGTCCCGGTCGGAGCCGTAGCCGTGGGAAGCCCCAACCTCGGAGCGTCGCTCGCTGGAGCGGTAAGAACCGTAGTGATCGGAGTCGTAACGACCGGCCGCGCGGTCCTCGCGCTCGTGACGTTCGGTACGCTCAGGGCGCTCTTCGAAATTATCCCGGTAGTAAGGGTCCTCGTAGCTTTCTACGCCCCCGAGCCCGAAAAACTCCTTGAACTTATCGCCAAAGCCCTCAGCCATGCTTGGGTTTCCTTTCGCTTGCTGCAATCACTGTTTATTGGGGTATTCGTTGTTCGTTAACGTACTGGTCGTGAGCCCATGATGTCCGTACCGACACGCACCAACGTGGAGCCCTCGCCGATCGCGATCTCCAGGTCGTGGCTCATGCCCGCGGAGTACACCGGCGCACCCAGAACGCGGTCGCTAATGCCGTCCAGCAGCGTGCGACCTCGGGCGAAGACCTCGGCCGGGTCGCTACCCAGGGGAGGGACGGTCATGAGGCCGCGCAGCTCGAGGTGTTCCGACCCCGCAACCAGATCTGCGAGTTGGTCGATCTGGTCTTCTGGGGCACCACCGCGCTGCGGATCACCGTCGGCGCTGAACTGCACCAGCACCGGCAACTTCTCCGCCCGGTCGCCGCGCTCCAGCGCCAGGCCGGCGCCCCGCTCGAGAGCGGTAATGAGGCGCTCCGAGTCCGCCGTGTGGACGGCGGCTGCCCACCGGGCCACGGAGTTGGCCTTATTGGTCTGGATCTGACCCACCATGTGGATCTCGACGCTTCCCGCCAGCTCGGTGGCCTTGCGCTTGGCTTCCTGTTCGCGGTTTTCCCCGACCGCGTGGATACCGCCGGCGCGCAAGAGCTCGATGTCCTCTACCGGGTGAAACTTCGTGATCGGCAGGAGGTCTGCTCCCCCGGCTACGGCGATACGCTGCCGCACGGCGCGGAGGTTCTCCGCCAGCTGCTCCGCCCGCTGGGCGCGGACCTTGTCTCCATCTGGGGTTGTCATGATGGCATCCAGATTACGCCAGCTTGGCGACCGGTGGTGCCCTCGCGGCGGTAGCTAAACAGGTTCTCGGAGGCAATGGTGCAGCGTGGGTCGATGTCCACCGCGCCCACGCCGAGGCCTTCGAGCTGACGGGCGATGCCCGCGCGGATATCGAGCCCGGCGGTTCCCTGCTTCGTACGGGTTTTCGCCCCAGGCAGGCGGGACTCCACGTCCGCCGCCATGTCGGCCGGAACCTCGTAGTTTTCGCCACTGGCCGCAGCCCCCATCACCGCGTGGATCGCGGCGGGGTTAGCGCCAAGCTCCACCATGCGCTGCACGGCCCGGCGAACGATGCCGTTGCGAGCACCGATCCGCCCGGCGTGGACCGCCGCGATGACGCGGGCGTCCTGATCCGCGAGCAAGAGCGGGACGCAGTCGGCAGTCAAGACAACCAGCGGGACGTCTCGCAGCGTGGTGACCAGGGCGTCGGTCGCTGGCACGGGCCCCGACCCCACCATGTCCGCGGTGACCTCCGTGACGGTCGGGGTGTGCAGCTGCTCCATGAACATGAAGCGCTCACCGTCGAGCCCCAGGATCTCGGCGAGCCGTCCGCGGTTGGCGGCGACCGCCGCCGGGTCATCCCCGACGTGATCTCCCAGGTTAAAGCTGCCGTAGGGAGCTTCGGACACGCCGCCGTCGCGGGTGGTGAACACCATCCGGACGAGGCGCTCGCTCGCGCGTGCCGTGACCATCGTTTTTAGAGGAAGGACGGGAGGTCGAGGTCGTCGCCCTCGTCCTGGCCGTCGGTGCGCTCGTGACGCGGGCGAGCCGGCTCGTCAGAGGTGAACAGGCCACCGCCGCGTGCGGGACTCTGAGCTGCGCGACCTTCGCGGGCAGCGAAGGAGCTCTGTCGCTCCTGGCGCGGCTCGCTTGCCGGGGTCGCTGGCTGGGCCGGTGCGGCCTCCTGCAGTGGCTCAGCCTCCACTCGCGGAGCCTCGGAGTCGCCGAAGATGCTGGCGCCGCGGTTCTCGGCAGCGTGGGCAGCCCCGCCGCGCTGGGCGCTGGAGGATGCCGACGGGGAGTCGTCGAAGCCGGTGGCGATGACGGTGACGCGGACCTCGTCACCGAGCTGGTCGTCGATGATGGTGCCGAAGATGATGTTGGCGTCCTCGTCGGCCATGGTCTGGACCAGGGATGCAGCCTCGGAGACCTCCATCAGGCCCAGGTCGGAGCCACCCGCGAAGGAGAGCAGCACACCCTTGGCGCCCTGCATGGTGTTCTCCAGCAGCGGGGAGTTGATCGCAGCCTCGGTGGCCTTGACGGCGCGCTGCTCGCCACGGGAAGTACCGATGCCCATCAGGGCGGAGCCGGCGTCGGTCATGACGGAGCGGACGTCCGCGAAGTCCACGTTGATCACGCCCGGGGTGGTGATCAGCTTGGTGATGCCCTCGACACCGGACAGCAGGACCTCGTCCGCCTTGCGGAAAGCGTCCATCATGGACAGCTGCTCGTCGGAAAGCTTCAGCAGGGAGTCGTTCGGAATGACGATGAGGGTGTCACAGACGTCGCGGAGCTCCTCGATACCCGCCAGGGCCTGCTTGGTGCGGCGCGGCCCCTCGAAGGTGAACGGACGGGTGACGACGCCGACGGTCAGGGCGTTCTGCTTCTTCGCGATGTTGGCAACGACCGGAGCGGCACCGGTGCCGGTGCCACCGCCCTCACCGGCGGTAACGAATACCATGTCCGCACCAGCGAGAATCTCCTCGATCTGGTCCTTGTGGTCCTCGGCGGACTTGCGGCCGACATCCGGGTTGGCACCAGCGCCGAGACCGCGGGTCTCCTCGCGGCCGATGTCGAGCTTCACGTCGGCATCGGTGAGCATGAGAGCCTGCGCGTCGGTGTTGATCGCGATGAACTCCACACCCTGGAGCTTCTCATCGATCATGCGGTTGACCGCGTTGACTCCGCCGCCGCCGACACCAACCACCTTGATTTCTGCGAGGTGGTTTCCAGGAGTTGTCATAAAGTTTTCCGCCTTCCTTGTGCGCGAACCTTCGGGGAAAGATCCGCGCTTTTTCGTGGAGCCTTTTCGTTGCCTTCCATCTTGACCCGTAGGGCCAAAGATTTGGCGCACATTTCAGGAGCGTGTCGTATCTTTAAAGTTCTACTTTAAGGTTCCGACCTGCGAATATCGGCACATGAGTCACACCAGTCACACGCACTTCAGGAGCGCCGCGCCAACCCCAACGCAGCGAAAAATCCCTGTTAATCCCGGGCTGTCGGCATGGCGGGATTAGACACGTTCCACGTGGGCTGCTCACGCTGCAGAACCACGCGCACCGCCTCGGCCTTTTCCGTCAGCTGCTCGGCAGCTCCGAAGTACACGACCTTGCGAGGCTTCTGCTCCCCCTCCGGGGCGGGCAGTTCGAAGGTCATCTCAACCGCTTCGGCGTTGGGGGCCGCGACCTCCACCAGCTGTTTCCGGTTCTCCGGCTGCAGCGCATCCACAGCCGCAGCGCCGGCAGCCAGTGCTCGGGTGTCGCCGTCCTTGACCTTGGTAAACGGCACCGCGCCCTCCGGGGCTGGTCCCTTAAGGAACACCTTGCCGTCCCGGTCGATCAGGGATGTCTCCCCGCCCTCGTCGAGCACGCCAACGGCCTCGTGTTCGGTGATCTTAATCGTCACGGTGCTTGGCCAGCTGCGCGAGACCGTCACCTTCTTCACCCACGGAGTCGGAGCGACATTCCGGGCGACCTGCTCGGTATCCAGCCGCAGCATGTTGCTCTGCTGGCCCACCCCGCTCGCCTCGCTGACCTGCTGGACGTCAGCATTCTTCGCGCCTTGGACGTCGACGTTCTTGACCGTCAGCACCGGGAAGAAGAAGAGCACAGCCCACGCGGCGACGACAGCCAGCACCGCCACGAATGCCCACCGACGTCGCGCGTGCTTGCTCCGTCGGCGGCGTTCCCGAGCCTGCGCGCCCGCACTCCGGGGACGGCGCCGATCGCGGGTGGTCTTATCCTCCGCCATGGTTTCTACTCCCCCTGCGCTTCCCTGCCGCAGCGCAGGATCTCATCAGCCAGCATGGTGACCGTGCCGGCGCCAATGGTGAGCACCACGTCCCCCGGCTTCGCGATACCGATGACCTGCTCCGCGACGGCGGAAAAGTCCGGCTGGAAATGCCATTCGCAGGTTAGCTTCTCCCCGATGATGCGGGAATCCACTCCCTCCACCGGCTGCTCACGCGCGCCGAAAATATCCAGCAGAACGACCTCGTCAGCCAGGGACAGGGCGCGTGCGAATTCAGAGGCGAAGTTCATGGTGCGACTGTACAGGTGGGGCTGGAAGACAGCGATGATACGTCCAGCGTCGGTCGCCTCAACGAGCTCCTTAGCAGCGGTAAGCACAGCGGTGACCTCGGTCGGGTGGTGCGCGTAATCGTCGTAGACCCGCACTCCGCCGGCCTCACCGTGGTACTCAAAACGGCGGCGCACACCGTCGAAGTCGGCGACACCGGCAATGACCTTCTCCAGGTCCGCGCCCAGGAGCGCACCGCCGGTGATCGCGGCGACCCCGTTGAGCGTCATGTGGGCGCCCGGGATGGCCACGCGGATGTCCTCATAGCGCTCCTCCTGGCCGGGCAGGTTGAACCGAACCTTTGCGGCCGTACCACGCGCATCAGGGATCATTTCCTCGATAATCGCGGCGGCTGGGATATCCGGGTGCTGATCGGCGGCCGCGCGGGATCCGTAGCCCAGCACGGTGGGCGCCGTGCCCGCAGCGCGAACCCGGGCTGCCAGCGCGGCAGCGCCCGGATCGTCGAGGCAGCACACCAGGTAGCCACCCGGGGTGACCTTCGTGGCGAACTCGTCGAAGATCGCCACATAGGCCTCTTCGGTGCCGTAGTAGTCGAGGTGATCCGGCTCGATGTTCGTGATCACAGCGACTTCCGGGCTATAGGAGAGGAAAGAACCATCGGATTCGTCAGCTTCGGCAATGAAGATCTCCCCGGTGCCGTGGTGGGCGTTCGTGCCCGCGCGATTCAACTGCCCGCCGATGGCAAACGAGGGATCGAGGCCGGCAGCCTGCACCCCTACCACCGCCATCGAGGTCGTGGAGGTCTTCCCGTGGGTGCCGGCCAGCAGGAATGCCCGGCGATCGGACATGAGTTCGGCAAGCACGTCGGAGCGGCGGACGATGGGGATCCCGGCCTCGCGGGCGGCGGTGAGCTCGGGATTATCCTTCGGAATCGCGGCGAAAGAGGTCACGACGACCGTCGGCAGCTCCGCGCCACCGGTGACGTTCGCGGCGTCGTGTCCAATAGCGACCTCCGCCCCGGCTGCACGCAGCGCCAGGACGCTGCGGGAGTCCTTCATGTCGGAGCCGGTGACGCTGTAGCCCCGGGCGAGCAGGATTCGGGCGATGCCGGACATCCCGGCCCCGCCGATGCCCACCATGTGGGTCCGGCTCAGATCAATCTGTTCAGGCTGCGTGGTCATGGGATCCTCAATCTCTGTGGAAAGGCTGTTGCCTTGAAATGGGGGTCGTGGTGGCCTCGCCGGGGCAAGGTCACCTGCTGGTGCCGGGGCTCAGCGTCCGGTTGAAGCGCGTCTGTGTGCCTAGCCGGCTGCTGATAGCAGAGCGCGAGCAATCTCGTCTGCCGCATCGCGGTGACCGGCGGATTCGGCGGCCGCGCTGGCCTGGGCGAGCCGCTGCTCGTCGCCGAGCAGAGCGGTGACCTCTGAGACGACGCGCGCGCCGTCGAGCTCCGCATCGGGGACGATCACCCCACCACCGGCGTCGACAACTGGGCGGGCGTTAAGCTCCTGCTCCCCGTTGCCGTGCGGTAGCGGGACGTAGATGCCGGGCAGGCCGACGGCGGACACCTCGGCGACGGTCATCGCGCCTGCGCGGCACAGTACTGCGTCGGCTGCGGCGAGCGCGAGGTCCATGCGGTCGATGTATGGCACCGCCTGGTAGCGGGGTGCGGTGTCGAAGTTAGGTGCAGTGATCTCGTTCTTCTTACCGAAGGCGTGAAGGACGCCCACGCCCGCCTCGTGGAGGGCATCGGCAGCGTCGACGACCCCGCGGTTGATGCTGGCCGCCCCCTGGGAACCGCCGGTGACCAGCAGGACCGGACCTTTGGGGTCAAGACCAAAGAACTCGCGGGCCTCGGCGCGCAACGCTGCACGGTCGAGGTTCAATACGGATTCCTTGACCGGGATGCCCACGATCTTATCGTCCTTCAGCCCCGAGCCCGGCACCGCGGCCAGCGCAGTCCCACCCAGGCGCACGCCCAGCTTGTTCGACATGCCGGCACGGGCATTGGCCTCGTGCACGAAGAACGGGATTCCCAGCGAACGGGCGGCGAGGTAGGCCGGAGCGGAAACGTAGCCGCCAAAGCCGATGAGCACGTCCGCCTGGACGTCGCGGAGGTGGGCCTTGGTCTCGTCGATGGCCTGCTTCAGACGCAGCGGCAGGGTGAATAGGTCCTTATTCACCTTGCGCGGGACCGGAACCGGCGGGATCATGCGCAGGTCAAAGCCTCGGTCGGGCACGATCGAGGCTTCCAATCCCTTTGGGCTTCCCAGTGCGGTGACCCGGGCGTTCGGGGCCAGGCGCTTCACAGCCTCGGCGACCGCGAGCGCTGGCTCGATGTGGCCAGCGGTACCGCCTCCTGCGACAACCACCGACGGTGCGGCATCGGTGCTCGTGCCTGCCGGATGATCCTCCCGGTGTGTGCTGTGGGCCATCGGTTTCTACTTCCTCCTCGGCGAGTAGCGGTTCTCGCTACTACGGCTTCGACGTTGCGGCAGTGGTTCCTGCCGGTGCCAGGTGTTAGTGCCATCGTAATCCGGCACGCGATCGCGGTGCGGCAGCCGCTGCTGCGCGCGACGGTTCCGGTCACGTTCGCGGCGGACATCCTGCCCCGCGGTGCCAGCGGTGGACTCCCGGCGAGTCACCGGGCGGCCGTAGCGCTGAGTGGTGTTGCGACGCTCGATGCGGCGCTCCTCCCCCGCCCGGTACGGCAGCGGCTCAGGCAGCAGGAACATCCGGTCGAAGAGGCTGCGCCCCTCGTGTTGCATCGAGGAGATCGCCTTGGGCTCGTGGCGTGCGCAATTGGCGAGGAGACCGAGCGAGCCCAGGGTGATGACCATGGAGGTACCACCCGCAGAGATCAGCGGCAGCTGGATACCCGTCATCGGCATCAGGCCCACGACATAGGAGATGTTGTACAACGCCTGGACGACGATGCCCAGGGTCAGCGTTGCGGAGAGCATAGACAGGAACGGGTCTGCCTGCGCCAGGGCGGTGCGGATGCCGAACCAGCCGAGGACCGCGAAGAGCACGACCACGATGCTGGCCCCAACCCAGCCGAGCTCCTCCCCGATGATTGCGAAGATGAAGTCATTCTTCGCCTCCGGCAGGTAGTACCACTTCGCGCGAGATTGCCCCAGCCCCGTGCCGGTCAGGGAGCCGTCCGAGAGGCTCAGCAGCCCCTGATAGGACTGGTAGGACGGCCCGCTGGTGCTGCCCTCCCGGAAGTTCAGGAACAGGGTGTCCTTCCACGTCGTGATGCGGTCGCTTCGGTAGGCCTGGGCGATGGTCGCGCCAGTGGCCAGCAGCGCGATGACACCGCCGACGAGGGCAATGAGACGGGCCGAGACGCCGGAGAAGAAGAACAACGCCATCAACACGATGCCCACGGTGAGCATCATGCCGAGGTCCTTCTGCAGCAGAACCAGAAGCACCATGGCCGTGCCCACGGCCAGGAATCGGCCAAGGACGGGGCGGAACTCGTCGGACTGCCGCGTCTTGGAGCTGATCTCCGCCGCTCCCCACACAGCCAGCGCCACCTTGGACAGCTCGGAGGGCTGAATGCCGAAGGAACCGAACCGGATCCACGAGTGGGATCCGATCTCCGCGCCGACACCAACCCCCGGGATGAACAGGGCGACCTGCAGGAACAGCGCGAGGCCGAGCAGCCACGGGGAGATGGCCTTGATCGTGTCCGCACGCAGCCGCAGGGCAAGCCAGGCAACGGCGAGGCCAATGATGACATAGAGAGCCTGGTTGAGGAATACGGACCACACGGAGGTATCCGGGGTGCGTGCCGTCACCATCGAGGAGGACAACACCATCGTCAAACCAATGGCCGTGAGCATCAGGGTGACGCTCAGGATCACCTTGTAGTTCAGCTGCGGGGTGTCCAGCACCGCCTTGATCTTGGCCCACACACCCTTTGCGGTGGAGTTCTGCCCGCTACCGCTGGACTTCGGCTGTGTTTGATCCGGGCGACGGCGAGGGTACTCGGTGCGGGTGGGTTGGCGCCGGGCGCGATCGCGGTCTGAGCCGTGGTGTGAAGTCATAGTCATTAGCTCTCGCCCTCCCATTCGCTGGTGCCAGCCTCGGCACCCGTGCCCCTAGCGTAGGCGGCGAAAAGGTCGCCGCGCTGTGCCATGCCGGTGTACATGTCCAAGGACGCCGCCGCGGGTGCAAGGACAACGCTGTCCCCTGGTGCAGCAAGGGTGCGGGCGGCTGCCACAGCCTCGGCCATGGCTCCTTCCGGGTCGGTGTTCGAGACCTCCGTGACGGGCAGGTCTGGGAACTGTGCCGCCAGTTCACGAATGATCTCCGCCCGGTCACAGCCGAGCACGACCGCGCCCCGCAGCCCAGGGCCGACGGTGGCGATGAGGTCATGGACCTCCGCGCCCTTGAGCTGGCCGCCGGCCACCCACACGATGTTTTCTAGCCCGCCGAGCGCGGCAATGGCTGCGTGAGGGTTCGTGGCCTTGGAGTTATCAATCCAGATCACCCCTTCTGCCAAGTGCACGGCCTGGCCGCGGTGCGCCTGCACTTCGAAGCCGTGCAGCGCCTGCGAAATGGCTACTGGCGGCACGTCGAAGGCTCGCACGAGGGCGCAGGCCGCCACAGCATCGGCGATGCCCGCCGGCCCCGGTGGGGAAATCGCCTCCGCCGAGGCGATGGGGGTGACCTGCAGTTCACCGTTCTCGGCGGTGGCTACCTCGGTGATGACCGCCCCCGCCTCGGACTCCACCACCCCCACAACGAGCGGGAAATGTGCCTGGGCGAGCACCTCGGCAGGATCCTGCATGCTGCAGGCCACCACGTTGGGGACACCGTTGTCCGCAGCGAGCTCGCGGACGAGCTGTTCGTCCACTGCAACCACCGGGCGCGGTCCCCGAAGGGCGCGGAGCTTATCCCCGGCGTAGCCTGCCATGGAACCATGCCAATCCAGGTGATCTTCCGCGAGGTTGAGCACCACGCCGGTGTCCGGGGTGAAGCTGGGCGCCCAATGCAGCTGGAAGCTGGAGACTTCGGCGACGAGGTAGTCCGCCCGCTCGTCGGCCACCAACGCGGCCCCCGGCGGGGTGCCGATGTTGCCGACGGACACGGCGGCCAGGCCCCCTGCCTGCAGCATCGCCGTGGTCATCGCGGTGGCGGTTGTTTTACCGTTCGTGCCGGTGATCGCAATCCAGGTGCGCGGGGTCCCGAAGGCCCCGGCCTGGTCCGCGAGCCAGGCGGCCTCGATATCACCAATCACCGGCACACCCGCGGCCTGGGCTGCGAGCAGCAGCTCGGAGTCCGGGCGCCACCCCGGCGAGGTGATCAGCAGCGCGGGCGCGGTCTCAGCCGAAGACACCGCGGCAATAGCCTCGGCGGTGTTGAGATCCGCAACCTGGGCACGGTCATCGACGACCTTGAAGTTTCCACCGATGCCCTCGAGCATGGCGACGATGCCCTTGCCCGCCACGCCGGCGCCGGCGACGAAGACCGTCCGCGAGCGAATGATGTCGACAGCGGACTGGGGGTTGAGGATCGAATCGGTGGACATGGTGAGCCCTCTTTCGCGGGTTTAGAAACTCGTGGCGGTCAGCCACTCGCCATAGAACAGGCCGAAGCCGGTCATCGCGGCCAGGGCTGCGAGCAGCCAGAAGCGGACGACGACGGTGGTCTCGGCCCAACCGCCGTTCTCAAAGTGGTGGTGGATCGGCGCCATGCGGAACACGCGCTTACCGGTCGTCTTGAAGTAGGTCACCTGGATGACCACGGAGACGGTCTCCAGAACGAAGATCGCGCCCACGATGATCATCAGCAGCTCGGTGTGGGAGGTGATGGACAGGCCGGCGACAAGGCCGCCCAGGGCCAGCGAGCCGGTGTCCCCCATGAAGATCTTCGCCGGGGAGGCGTTCCACCACAGGAAGCCGAGGCAGGCGCCCAAGCCGGCGGAGGCCAGCATCGCCAAGTCCAGCGGATCGCGGACGAAGTAGCACCCGGCAGCCGCCCCATCGGCGCAAGAATTGCGGAACTGCCAGAAGGTGATGAGCACATACGCCCCCATCACGATGGCCGTCACGCCGGACGCCAGGCCGTCTAGGCCGTCCGTGAGGTTCACGGCATTCGACCAGGCGGAAATGACGATGTTGATGAAGATCAGGAACAGGATCATCCCGATGACGGCGCCGCCCACGGCGATGTTGAACGTCGGCATCTCCCGGACGAAGGAAAGGTACGTGGATCCCGGGGTGATGTCATTGGAGTCCGGGAACTGCAGAATCATCACGCCGAAGGCGATGGCGATCACCAGCTGGCAGATGAGCTTCGCCCGGGCGTTGAGCCCCAGGTTCCGCCCCTTGACCAGCTTGATGTAGTCATCGGCGAAGCCCACCCCGCCCAGGGCGAGGGTCAGGCCCAGCACCAGCCAGCCGGACACGCCGGGGCCGGAGCCGGTGAAGACCAGCCCGACCAGCACAGCGACAATATAGCCAAGGGTGATGCCCACGAGGATGGCGATGCCACCCATCGTGGGAGTGCCGCGCTTCTTCAGGTGGGACTTCGGCCCCTCCTCGCGGATCTCCTGGCCCAGGCCCTCGTCCGAGAACTTCCGGATGAGAACCGGGGTGAAAAGTACAGCCGCGAGGAACGCCACGGCGCCCGCGATGAAGATCTGCATCATGGGTTTTCCTTATGCTCCTTCGTCCGCCAAAAGCCCTTCGGCGACCGCCCAGAGACCATCAGAGTATGACGCCTTCACGAGCACAACATCCTTGGGTTTGACATGTTGATCCACAAAATTCACTGCCGCGTCGACATCCTCGACGCTGCGGGTATCCACACCGTGCTCCCGCGCCGCATCGGCGATGGCACGCTGGTTGACCCCGGTGCCAACGATCACGGCGTGATCGATGCCCCGGGTGCCGAGGAACTTGCCTAGCTCGGTGTGCTCCTCGGCGGATTCCTCACCCAGCTCGCCCATCTGCCCCAGCACAGCCCAGCTGCTGGCCTCCGGACGACCACCGGCCGTGTAGGCCAGGGCGTCGATGCCAGCGCGCATGGACTCCGGGTTGGCGTTGTAGGAATCGTTGATAATAGTCGCACCATCGCGCCGGGTTCGCACGTCCATGCGGTTGGCGCTGGCGGCGACGTGGTTGCCCAGCACTCGGGCCACCGACGCCGGCAGCATGCCGGATTCGACCGCGACCGCAGCGGCGGCGAGCGCGTTGGAGACTTGGTGGGCACCGAACACGCCCAGGCGGATGTCCACCGGCTCACCGTACGGGTGGTGTAGGCGGAAGGACGCCCGAGCGACCTCGTCCAGGCGGATATCGCTGGCCCAGTAGTCGGCCCGCTCCCCCGTCTTGGAACGCTCGTCAAGCGCGAAGGTTACGACCCGCGCGCGGGTGCGGTGCCGCATGGCGATCACCGCGTCGTCGTCCGCGTTGAGGATCGCGATCCCGCCATCCTCCGCGGCTGGGAGTGCCTCGACGAGCTCTCCCTTGGCCTGTGCGATCGCCTCCCGGGAGCCGAACTCACCGAGGTGTGCGCTGCCCACGTTCAGCTCGACGCCGATTTTCGGCGGGGTGACCGTGGTCAGGTGGGCAATGTGGCCCACACCGCGGGCGGACATCTCGGAGACCAGGAACTTCGTGCCCCGGCTCGCGCGCAGCGCGGTGTAGGGCAGGCCAATCTCGTTGTTGAAGCTGCCCGGCGGGGCGACGGTCTCTCCCAGGTCACCCAGCAGCGCGCCGATCAGGTCCTTCGTGGAGGTCTTCCCGGCCGAGCCGGTCACACCAACGACGACCATGCCCTCTTCGTCGGCAAGGACGTCGGTGTTGTGGCGCGCGAGCTTGTCGACGGCGGCGAGCACCGCCGCCCCGTAGCCCTCCTCATCTGCGCCGAAGACCGCGGAATTATCGGTGCCCTCAGCCCGCTCGCTGGCCGGCGCCAGCAGCGCCGGGTAACCAACGGGCCGGCCCACGATGGCCAACGCCGCGCCCTGCTCACCCGCGGCGGCCACGTAGTCGTGCCCGTCCACGGTGGCCCCGGGCAGCGCCATGAAGATGCTCCCCGGCGCTACCTTGCGCGAGTCGAACTCCACGGGGCCCGCCACGATAGTCTCCGCGGCGGCGCCGTCAATCAATTCGCCACCCGTGATGGCGGCAATTTCACCTGCTGAAAGCTCAATCATTGCTTCGTCGCCTCTCGTTAGTCGCGGATCTTCGTGCTTGCCTGCTGGTCAACGCCCGCCCGCTGCTCAAGTGCTGCGGCGAGCTCCTCGAGGTCGGCGAACGGGTGGATTTCCCCGCGGACCTCCTGGCCGGTCTCGTGCCCCTTGCCTGCCACCACGATCGCATCACCAGGGCGAGCCCATGCGACCGCCGCGCGGATGGCGTCCGCGCGGCCCGGGACGTCGTCATAAAAGACCTTCTCGCCGTTCGCCTCGCGGGCCTCGGCTGCCTTGCGCACCCCGTCCAGGATCATCGACCGAATCGGGGCGGGTTCTTCATCGCGCGGGTTGTCGTCGGTGACGAAGACGGCGTCGGCGACCTTCGCGGCCTCCTCGCCCATCATGGGGCGCTTGTCGTGGTCACGGTTACCGCCGGCTCCCAGCACAATGCCGATGCGCCCCGTCGGGGACGGCAGGTAGTCGCTCAGGGTCCGGACGACGGCGGCGACGGCGCCCGGCTTGTGGGCGTAGTCCACCACCGCGAGGAAGGGCTGCCCGGCGTCCACGGCCTGCATGCGGCCCGGCACCTGCACATCCGCGATGGCCGCTGCTGCGGCTTGCGGGTCCTCCCCCAGCTGCGTCACGCAGCTGATCGCCAGCAGGCTGTTGGCCACGTTGAAAGAGCCGACCAGGCCGATGTCGTAGCTGAATTCCTCGCCCTCGGTGGCTACGGTGATCTCCTGGCGGCCGGCCGGGGTGACGTGCACGTCGGTGACCTGCCAATCCGCGCCGGACTGCTTCGTGGTGCCCACGGTGAGGGCCTGGAGTCCGGAGTCTGCAATCATGCCGGCGAGGCGCTGGCCCCAGTCGTCGTCGACGCAGACCACGGCGGCAGGCAGCTCCGCGCCCTCGGCCTGAGCCTGGAGGAACAGCTGGGCCTTCGTCTCGAAGTAGTCCTCCATCGTCGGGTGGAAATCCAGGTGGTCCTGGCTCAAGTTGGTGAAGCCGGCGACGTCGAAATCGATGCCGGTCACCCGCCCCAGCGCGAGCGCATGCGAGCTGACCTCCATGACCACGTGGGTGACCCCGCGGTCGCGCATCTGCGCCAGCAGAGCCTGCATGGTCGGCGCCTCGGGGGTGGTGAGCTTCGTGGGGATCTGCTCGCCATTGATTCGGGTGCCGGTGGTGCCGATGATGCCGACGCTGTGCTTGGCCATCAGGGCGCGCTCGATGAGGTACGTCGTGGTGGTCTTACCCGAGGTTCCGGTGATGCCGATGATGCGCAGGTCGCGGCTCGGGTGGCCGTAGACCGCCGCGGCGACCGGCCCCATCCAGCGCCGGACGTCGTCGACGACCAGCAGCGGGAGGTCCGCATCGGCGAGGATCTCCGCGCCCTCGGCATCCGTGAGGACGGCAGCGGCCCCGCTGTCTGCTGCGAAGGTCGCGCCGTGGACGCGGCTACCCGGAACGGCGCAGAACAGGCCGCCGGGCTGGACGTCCGCGGAACCGATGGCGGCGGAGTCGACGGTGACGTCCTGATGGGTAGCGGCGACCGTACCGCCGGTCAGTGCCGCGAGTTCGCGGAGGGTTACCCCGCGGGTGTTGCGGTCGGAATTGTCAGTGGCCTGGTGGGTTGCCATGTTATCGAGCCTCCAGCATGAGCCGTGGTGCCTTCGGAGAAGGCGGAACGTTGTAGTGATCCATCAACCAGGATGCAATGTTGTGGAAGGTCGGCGCAGCCGAGCCCCCGCCGCCACCGCCTTCCTCGGTGCCACGCTGCGGGTTGTCCAGCATGATCGCGACGACGAAGCGGGGGTTATCCGCCGGGGCGATGCCCGCGAAGGTGATCCAGTAGTTGGAGTTCGAGTACGCGCCGGTGTCCGGATCAATCTGCTGGGCGGTGCCGGTCTTGCCGGCGATCTGATAACCCTCGACCGCAGCCGCCGCACCGGTGCCGTTCTGCACACCGTTCGGGTCACCCTGGGTGACGGACTGGAACATGGCGCGGACGGTCTTCGCCGTCTCTGCGGACACGGCGCGCGTCTCGGATTGAACCGGCTGCGGGACGTCCTCCCCGTCCGAGTTGGTGATGGACTTGATCAGGCGCGGCTGGACGCGGACGCCGTCGTTGGCGATCGCCTGGTAGATGCTCGCCATCTGCAGCAGGTTCATGGACATGCCCTGCCCGATGGGCAGGTTGGCGAAGGTACCGCCCGACCACTGGGAGAGCTCGGGCATGTAGCCCGCGGCCTCGTGTGGCATGCCCACGTCTGCGGCCTGGCCTACGCCGAACTTCCGGAAGTACTCGTACATCTTCTCCTGACCGACGCGCTCGGCGAGCATCAGAGTGCCGACGTTGGAGGACTTCCCGAACACGCCGGTGGTGGTGTACGGGGCCACGCCGTGCTCCCAGGCGTCGCGGACGGTGACACCGGCCATCTCGATGGAGCCGGGCACCTTCAGCACCTCGTCCGGGGTGGTCTTCTTCTCCTCGATGGCGGCCGCGGCCGTCATGATCTTGGCGATGGAGCCCGGCTCGAAGGTTTCCGCGGTGTTGCGGTCGCCGAAGGCCTTGTTGCCCCGCAGCTGCTTCTGCAGGTCACCGTTGGGATCGATCGTGTCGGAGGTGGCCATCGCGATGACCTCTGCGGACTTGGCATCCAGCACGACGGCGGAAGCGGACTCGGCCTTGGAGTTATCCTTTGCCTGCTGCACCTGCTGCTGGATGAAGGCCTGCGCGTCGAGGTCGAGGGTGAGCTCGAAGTTATCGCCGTTGACCGGCGGGTGCTCGTCGCGGGCGGAGCCTGGGATAGTAAGGCCACCAGCGATGTCCAGGGTCTTGGAGCCGTTAACACCCTGCAGTCGGCTGTCCTGGGAGAGCTCCAGGCCGAATTGGCCCTGGTTATCGGAGCTGATCTTGCCGATGATGTTCTGGGCCACCGCACCGTTGGGGTACTGGCGGATGTCCTGGCGTTCCGCGGTGATCTCCGGGAACTTTTCGGTGACCTTCTGCGCGACGTCCGGGGCGACGTTGCGGACGAGGACGGTGTAGGTGACCTTCTCGTCGGTGAGCTTCTTGCGGAGGTCTTCCTTCTTCACCCGGCCTTCGGATGCCGGGATCATGTCGGGCAGTTCTTCGATGATCTGCTCGATGCGCTCGTCGGCTGGCGGGACCTCATCCGGGTTCGCCTTGTGGCGTTCGTCCATGTAGCCGCGCAGCTTATTCGGCAGCACGGACAGCGACTTGGCTTCCATCGTGTAGGCGAGGTTGCGACCCTCGCGGTCGACGATAGCGCCACGGTGGGCTGGTTCGGCGATGAAGGCTGTGCGCTGGGCGGCGGCGTGTTCCGCGAGCGTTGGGCCTGCGATGAGCTGGACCCAGGTCAGGCGCAGGATGAGTGCGAGGACGACGATAACGACGGCAAACAGGGACAGCCGCAGGCGCTTGTTATAGCGTTGCGGGCTGTTGTCGAGGAGCAGCAGCGCTCGCGTATTCCGCGAGCCGTCTGCCGGCCGACGGTTCCACTGCTGAGCCAACGGTGTGTGTCCTCCTCGATCTTTGTCTTCACAGTTGCAAGATCGGCATGGTTCTTGGGTTGGAGACGCAGATCTTCACTGGCCGGGACGTGGCGGTGTCCCGGAAGTTTTAGCGCTTAGAATCTTAGGCGCTATGCGGCCAGTTACGGTCGCGGCGCGGCCGGTGGAGCCGGATTCGCTTCGGCTGGGGCCGCCTGCTCGGGCTGTGCTGCTGGCGCCGCCGGTGGTGCCGGCTGCTCGCCGTTGGCCGGGGCCGGTGCCGGAGCTGGTGCGGGAGCCGGGGCGCCGTGGCCCTGGTTGGCATATGGCAGGTCCCCGGAGTTCATGTTGCCGGCTGCTTCAGCGCCCGCCGGGCTAGACGGTGCCAGCCCCGGGATGTTGCGGGTTTCCTCCGGGGAGGAAGTTGCCTCGCGAGTTCGCTTATTCCCAGTGACGTCGACGATTCGGCGGTCCTTGGAGTTATCGGACTCCCGGCGCTGCTCAACCTTGTCGCCGTTGGTCTCGAGAATGCCTGCCTGGCCCGGGGCGACCATGCCCAGCTCGGCAGCCTTCGCGGAAAGATTCTGCGCGGACTTCGCCTTTTCGACGTCTCGTTCCAGCGTGGTGATCTCGTTGGCCAGCGTCTTGGACTTAGCCTCTGCGTCCGTGACCTGGAAGGTCTTTTCCGTCGTCATGCCGGCAAGCAGCATGACGGCGACGGTACCAATAATGCACGCGGCGACGACGAAGGATACGAAGCGGAAGACCCGGGAGTTTTCCTGCTTGATGGGTTGCAGTCGGCGGCCGCGTTCCGAGACGCGCTGCTGCGAGCCGAGGCGACCCCGGTAGGCCGGAGCGCGGTGCAGGTTGCGACGAGGCTTGGCCGGCTGCTGCCTGAGCGAACGGGGTGCGCTGGTGCGCAGTCCTGCTCGTTCAGCCTCTGCAGCGGTCCTGGGGCGCTCCTTCAGCATTCCGGGATTGGTCATATCCTGTCCTTTGCCTGATTCTTCCGGCTCGTTGTGGGCTAGGTGGTGCGATGTGCGGTTGTTGTGGAGTTCTCTATCGGGGTGGGGCAGCTTAGTGCGTCGACACCAGCGGGTACCGTGGCCCGCCTGCCCCCGAGGCGTGGGCACCTATTCGCCGGGCTGCCCGGACCCTCACAGGGGCGGATCTGGAGTTCTCGGCGATTTCTTGCTCGCTGGCCTTCTCGGCCCCGCGAGTAAGGAGCTCGAACTCCGGTTCGGTGCCGGGCAGCTCGACTGGCAGCCCGGGCGGAGTTGAGGACTCGGTCATCCCCTTGAGCTGCTGTTTGACGATCTTGTCCTCGAGGGACTGGTAGCTCATGAAGACTCCGGCGCCGTCGACACGGAGCCAGCTGAAGGCTGCTGGGATAACGAGCTCGAGGCTTTCTAGTTCCGCGTTGACCTCGATCCTCAGCGCCTGAAAGGTTCGCTTGGCAGGGTGCCCGCCGGTCCGCCGTGCAGCCGCGGGAATGGTTGCGTAGAGCAGGTCTACGAGTCGCGCGGAGTTTTCGAAGGGCTGCTTCTCGCGCTCGCGGATGACGGCGGAGGCGATCTTGCCCGCGAACTTCTCATCGCCATAGCGCTTGAGGATGCGGGCAAGCTCGCCGTGCTCGTAGGTGTTGAGGATCTCCGCCGCAGTCAGCCGGCTGCTGGGGTCCATGCGCATGTCCAGTGGGGCGTCGACGCGGTAGGCGAAACCGCGATCCTCCTGGTCCAGCTGCATGGAGGACACCCCGAGGTCGAACAGGAACCCGGAGATCCCCTGCTCACGGATGTCGACCGGGAAGTCAGGGTCCTCGGAGAAGTGCTCCAGCGCCTCACCGATGCCGTCGAAGCGGGTCTGGTAGCTGAAGAAGCGCTGACCGAAGCGCTCGAGGCGGGCGCGGGCCTCAGCAAGCGCGTTGGGATCGCGATCCAGCCCGATGACGATGGCATTGGGGTAGGCCTCGAGGAATGCTTCGGTGTGGCCTCCGGCCCCCAGGGTGCCGTCCACGATGATGGGCTGAGCTGGGGCGCTGCCTGCGGTCACACCGATGCCGACAAGTTCGACCATGCGCTGCCGCATGACGGGAACGTGGCCTGGGCTGCTTGGATCGTGGGGGGTGTTCGCTGCCACGGTCACGCTCCTCTGGGCTCGTCGGTGGGTTACTTCGGGTGAGCGCCTGCCTGTGGGTCGGGCGCCGTCAAACTGCTTGGGGTTTTTGTCTTGGGTTGATATGAACAGGGCCTTACCTGCGCGGGCGTGGGCTTGATGTTGGGGAAGTGCATCAAACGGTCACGTCTTCCGCTCAGGCAAGGGCCTGCACACATCACGGGGATCGCCGGCGTGATCGTGGCCGGTCGATGTGGCATGGCGGGCTAGAGGAAATTCGCGAAGGCTTCGTCGTCGCCTGCGGCGAAATCTGCCTCGTGGGCTGCGCTGTACTCCTCCCAAGCCTGGGCATCCCAGATCTCGAGGAAGTCCACCGAGCCGATGACGACGCACTCCTTCTTCAGCCCCGCGTATTCGCGGTGTGCTGCGGAGACGGAGATGCGCCCCTGCGAGTCGAGGTCCTGCTCGTCCGCGCTTGCCGCGAGGTTTCGCACGAAAGCGCGAGCTTGCGGGTTGCTACGGCTCGCGGCCGCGGCCTTGCGGGCCCGGAGGAGGAACTCCTCGCGGGGGTAGATCGCGAGGCTGTGATCCTGCCCCTTAACGACCATCAGGCCGTCCTTGAGTTCCTCGCGGAATTTCGCAGGGAGGGTGAGTCGCCCTTTGTCGTCGAGCTTCGGCGTGAAGGTGCCAAAGAACATGTCTTGTGACCCCTTTCGCCGTTTTCTCGTGCAGCCATGCCATGTTTTCGCTGTGAAGTTATCCGTGGCTCTTGCGGTGCGTCCGATCTGGACCCGCGGGCTACCTATGCCCAGGAAGCCCCCTCAATCACCAACATGCCCCACTTTACCCCACCTTGCGCCACCATAACCACCCAGTGGGCGAGTTTAGGCTCGTTTTTTCTGAAGCTAGCGAAACAACCTGCAGATTCACCAGGCAGCAAGGTGGGGAGCGTGAACTTTTCATCAGCGAAGGGCGGTCCGTATACCCCGAAAATTGCGCTCTTCCCGGTGGCTTTCACCCTAAACCCACCATTTTGAGCCCCAATAGACCGACGGTGGGTGAAAGTGGGGATTCGGAAGAAGGCACGAAAAAACCCTCGCCATGTGGCGAGGGCTCTCGGGCTGGGCCCGCTACTTCACCGGCAGAACTTAGCGCTCGAAGCGCTTACGGAACTTATCCTCCATGCGGTCCCCCAAACCGCCCTCCCCCTGCCGGACAGCTCCGCCAGCGGAAACCCGACGAGACTTCGCGCTCTTCGCTGGAGCCGGGGAATCGCCGTTATTCAGCGCGATCATTCCGCCACCCAGCATGACCAGGAAGCCTGCAACGCTCAGGATCACGAACCACAGGGAGACCTGCGCCAGAGCGACACCGCCGACCAGCAGACAGATGCCGAGCATGATCAGCGAGATCGAACGAATATCGAAGCGCACCCCCGACGGCGCCGAGTCATCCCCACCCTGAGCAAAGCGCGGATCCTCCGCGATCAAAGCCCGCTCGATCTCTGCGAGCATCTGCTTTTCCTGTTCCGAGAGAGCCATGACAGTCCTCGTTTCCCTCTACTGATCCTCCGCGTGGCCACAACAACGCAGCACACGACCTGATAACCCACTGTAGCGCGCTTCAGATCTTCATTTACTCCGGCGGAAGATCGCGCCAACGCCGCAGTCTGCTGGAAGCCACCCCGCCGCAGCGAGGCTTCCCCATGTTTTAGTTACTACTCAGTTCCCCACTCTAACCAATGAGCAGGATTAAGTCAGCCCCAAAGCCCTAAGCGGCCTGCAGGCCAAGACCCAGCTCCATTCGCACACGCTCCAGAAGTTCGACAGAATCCGAGTACACCTCCTGAAACGCAGAGTCTGCTACATCGCGCTCGAGGCCGATATCTGCTCGCTCCGCCAGCCTGGCGTGTTGCTCGAAAGAGTCAGCCCAGCCGCCGAGGTCAGGTCGCACCGCCCGGAGACGCAGCCACGCCGAACCGGCTGGAAGCCTGCGACGAGCCGGCCGCTCGGCGTCGATAACAGCACCTGCAGCACGCAGCCCGGCGCGATAGGCGTAGACAACAGCCCGCGGCAGATCCCCCTGGTCATAAGCCTCGTTCGCCAACACGAGTTGCGATTCCGCGCGCATCAAAAATTCCGCCGGATTAGGACGCAGCGTCCCCCTCGTCTTCGACATCACAGCCATCGCCACTCCCACCTTTCGAGAACTTCCGTTTCGTCATTTGCACCCCTGACGTTAAAGCTCGGCGCAGACAACCTCGCTCACCATTCGAACACGTGTTCTAATTATGCTTTAGTGTCGCCCGCTACACCCCCTCGAGCGTGATACGTGGGACGATATCCCTATGAGCCAGCCCATCGCGCAACCCGACCAGGATCACCTCGTCTCCCTCGCACCCATCAGCCGCGCGCTCTTCCTGCGACGCCTCGATGAACTCGTTGCTGTGCACCTCAAGGCCATGGGGTATCCGCCGGAGGCATTTCGACAACGGCGCAGCCTGTGGCTCAGCAACGCTAACCACCCACACTTCACGAGCCTGGTGGCACTCTTGCACTCACCGGCGGAAGATCCGGATCCAGCCAACCCTGCGCAGAAGATCGTGGGTGTCTGCTTTGGATTCCAGGGAAGCCGAGGAACGTGGTGGTACCAGCAGGTCAGCTACGGCCTGCTGGCTGCGAACATGCCGCCGGAGGACGTCACCGAGACCCTGTCGAGCTACACCGAGATTTCGGAGATCCATGTTCTGCCGCGATTTCAGGGCTCCGGCATCGGCACCCAGCTGTTGACGGAAGTCTTGGGCATCCTGCCGACCCGCGACGCGATGCTCTCCACCCCGGAAGTGCCCGGTGAGAACAATCATGCGTGGCACGTCTACCGCAGCTTGGGGTTCACTGATTTGCTGCGGGAGCACCGCTTCCCCGGTGATCCCCGCCCCTTCGGCATTCTTCGCAAGCGCCTGCACAACCCCCAAGTCGGCCCCACCACGGTGCGTGAGCCAGCGGCAGGCAAAGACCGGGCAGCAGACTAGCCCCACTCACCGTTTCGGATCAGCCCCGCCCCCACGAGCTAGCGAACCATATCCTGGCCGTAACCCGGCCCCCACGCCGGCGCCATCCCCAGGTTGTGTAGCACGTCCTGGGTCGCTCGCACGTTATTCATCGTCATGAAGTGCAGGTTCGGCGCACCCTCCGCGATGAGGCGCTCGCTCATCTCGGTGGTGATGTCAATGCCGACCTCGCGGACCGCATCACGGTTGGCAACTTCATCGCCAGCAGCGGCCTTTTCCAGGCGCTCGAGGATCTTCACGGGAACCTCGCCACCTGCCAGTTCCATTTGGCGGCGCACGGAACGGATCGAAGTAATCGGCATGAGTCCCGGAATCACGGGCTTTGCTCCGTGGACGGGGTCGGCGGCGGCGAGCCTATCGCGCAGCCGGAGGTAGTTCTCCACGTCGAAGAACATTTGGGTAATCGAATAATCCGCACCCAGACGCAGCTTATGCAGGGTCACTTGCGTATCCTGCTCCAGATCCTCGGCGCGGTAGTGCCCCTCTGGGAAGCTGGCGATGCCGATATCGAAGTTTTCGCACTCCGGAGTGTTTCGAATCAGCTCGATGAGGTCGGAAGCATAGTTCAGTCCACCAGGCGTGGGCTGCCAGGTCCCGAGTGGGTCACCCGGCGGGTCGCCACGCAGCGCGAGCACGTTCGTCATGCCGCGGCGGGCGTAGTCCTGAAGCATGGCGCGCAGCTCTTCGGCCGAGTGATCCACCAGGGTGAGGTGCATCAGGGTGGTCAGCGGCTTGGCCGCCAGCTGTTGGGCGACCTCCATCGTGCGCTCTCGGGTGGAGCCACCGGCCCCGTAGGTGATGGAGGCGAAGCTCACGCCGAGGTCGTGGAAGGCCTCCGCAGCGTTCCACAGCCGGGTTTGGGCAGCGTCGTCGCGCGGTGGCATGAATTCGACGGAGAACGGAATCTTGCCGGGACTGTAGCCGCGGATGGCTTGGCTCACTGGAACCTGCAGCGTGGGCTGTGGTGGTATGCCCGGCAGCGGTGAGGCCTTCTCGTGGTGATCGTGGGGGTTGGATGCAGACATGAAGGAAATCATAGTAGACATCTCTGTCTAGGTTGCATTCTGGGCTAACAGTCGCGCGCTGTCGGGTTCCCCACCCCCACTCGCTTACCCAAACCCCGCCCCGGTTGCGCCTGTTCGCCGGTGTCTGCAGCGACCTTTAGACTATGAGGCACAAGATCGAACCTTTGAAGCAGGGCTCTGCGTGCGACGTTTACTCGACGTCCACGCCCCGCCCCGCCCACCGCCCCGAAAGGTGTGCTCCCTGTGACCACTCCGTCCTCCCCGCATGGACTGTCGACGATCTCCCAGCCACCCGTCGCGAACCAGCGCTTTAGTTGGGACCTGCGCGCACCACTGAAGGACGTTCCAGCTGCTGTCGACCGCGCCCTGGACGCCTACTTTGACCACAGTGCGGCCGAGTTTTCCGCGATCGCGCCCGAGTTCAACGACGCCATGGCGGTGTTGCGGGGCTTCGTCATGGGTGGCGGAAAGCGCGTCCGACCAACCTTCGCCTGGGCTGGTTTCCGCGCCGGCCTGGAAGGCGGTGGGGCAGATGGCAGCAGCATTCAGGACGTCGACCCGGCGAGCGTGCTGCTGGCGCTCAGCGCCCTCGAATTCGTTCAGGCATGTGCGCTGATCCACGACGACATCATCGACGAGTCCGATACCCGCCGAGGTAACCCCACTACCCACCGAGTGTTCGAAAGCCAGCACCGTGAACGCGGCTGGTTTGGGTCCTCGGAGCACTACGGCATCAGCCAGGCCATTCTGGCGGGTGACCTCGCGTTGAGCTGGGCGGATGACCTGCTTGCCACCGCCGGTCTGAGTCCATCGATTGTCGATCGCGTACGGGGCCCGTGGCGCGCGATGCGTACCGAGGTGCTCGCCGGTCAGCAGCTCGACATCGCGTTGGAGAACAACGGGAGCGAGTCGATCGCGGATGCCATGCAGGTGATCAACTTCAAGACCGCCAGCTACACCGTCGCCCGCCCGCTGCACATCGGAGCGGCCCTGGCAGGCGCTGATGAGCGAACGATCGAGCTGCTCCTGGAGTACGGAACGCTGGTGGGGCAAGCTTTTCAGCTTCGGGACGACCAGCTTGGCGTCTTTGGGGACCCGGCCGTGACCGGCAAACCTAGCGGGGACGACCTACGCACCGGGAAGCGAACGGTGTTGGTGAATACCGCTTTCGCGGAGTGCAGCCCTGAGCAGCTGGCCCGCCTGCGGGGAGATTTCGGCCCGTTGCCCGGCGCGGCGGAACACACTGCGGAGCAGATCGACCGGATGCGCCAGATCATTCAGGACTGCGGGGCAGCGCAGCAGATCGAGGACAAGATCAACGATCTGTCCGAGCGGGCCATCACCCTGGTTGAGGAGTCCTGGTTGGAAGACAGCATCAGCGAGGAGCTCGTCGCCTTCGCACGTTTGTTGAGTGACCGGAGGTTCTAGGGCATGCCGATTTTTAGCGCGATCCCCTCCCCTCGCCAGGTTCTCGCCGCCACGCGCCGGATGGTGGTTCCAACCACCCGCCCAACGACCCGTGACCGGGTTCCTGGGAATGTCGAGTCCGTCATTGTCGTAGGTGCGGGGCTATCCGGTCTGGCGGCCGCGTGCCGGCTACAGGCCGCGGGTAAGCAGGTGACGTTGGTTGAGGCGAACCCCGAGGTCGGGGGCCGCTGCCGGACAGAGCAGCTGCGCAGCGACCACGGCGAGTTCTACGCCGACACCGGGGCAACGGTGCTGACGATGCCGGATCTGGTGGATAACCTTCTGCTGCACCTGGGGGTGGGCGCCGAGGAGGTCGGATGGGCATACCGCAAGCTGCGCCCGGCGTATCACGCGATGTTCGCCAGCGGCCGCGAGCTCGATGTCTACCCGGATGGCGACACGATGGAGCACGAGGTGCGGCGCTTCGCCGCTGGGAAGTACGGTGCTGACAACACGGATATCGACCGGCTTGCCCGGGGATACCGCCAGCATCGCCAGTGGATTGGCAGGATCTTCGACGCTTCATTCGAGTCCTTCATCGGCGCGAATTTCGATTCCGCCCTCGACGCCGTTGCGACCCCTGCCACCGCCAATGACATGGCGGACCTCGTGGAGCTCGGGGCATTCGGCAGCCTGGGAAAGCGCGCCTCCCGCCACCTGGGGGACGAAGAGCTAGCCCGGGTGTTCAGCTTCCAGGCTCTCTACGCTGGCGTCGCCCCAGCGAAGGCCCGGGCGGTCTATGGGGTGATCTCCCACATGGACACGACCATGGGTGTGTTCTACCCGCGCTTCGGCATGGGGGACGTTCCTGAGGCACTGGCCAGGGCCTTCCGCCTGGCCGGCGGAGAGTTGCGCTGCAGCACCCGGGTGGATCGCATCGTCCACGACGGTGCGCGTGCCACGGGGATCCGAACAGCCGACGGCGAGCAGGTGGCCGCGGATGCCGTCATCGTCACCGCGGATCTGCCCGTCGTGGAGGAACTATTGGGTTCCCCGGCACGGCTGGCGGGGCGGAAGCCGAATTGGTCCCCCTCCGCAGTCGTCGTGCATGGCAGCATCCCGGTGGACGTCACCGCAGCATGGCCGGTCGCAGGTACAGGGGGCTACCACCACACCATCAGCTTCGGCGAGGCGTGGGACGAGACCTTCGCCGAACTCACCGCCCCGCGCGGCCGGGCGGGACTCATGTCGGACCCATCGCTGCTAGTAACCCGCCCAGCGGCGACGATCCCCGAGCGGCTGATCCGCACCGAGGATGGCCGAACGGTCGAGCCGGTGAGCGTTCTCGCCCCGGCGCCGAACCTGGACCGGGCGGGCGTGGATTGGGAGGCCATCGCCGAGAACTACGTCCAGGAGCTGCTGGGTGTGTTGGAGGGGCGAGGCTTTACTGGTCTACAGGAACACCTGTCGGTGGCCAGGATTGATACCCCTCGGTTCTGGCAGCAACAGGGCCATGGCGCCGGCTCGCCGTTCGGGTTGGCCCACACCGTTGCGCAGACCGGCCCCTTTAGGCCGCGTAATTATCCGGTGGCAGGCCTGGAGAACGTGGTTCTCGCTGGATCGTCGACTACTCCAGGTGTGGGCGTACCAACCACGCTACTTTCCGGTTCTTTGGCGGCACGCAGGATTATTGGCGGAGGTTCCATCCGATGAGCACGCAATTGACGGAGTCGCAGGACCAGCCCGTCGCGACCGACCGACCTTTCACTGGGCACCCCGTCGTCGCCCGCCCCACTGCGTGGCTGCGGGCCCAAAGCATGGGCAGAGCGATCCGCATGGGTCTGATCGGCTCAGTGATTCTCACGCTGTGTTCCTACACCGTGGGCGCGACCCGCGAACGCGGTGGCATCATGCAAGCCCTCGGCCTGGATTGGCTAACCTTCGGGCACATGGAGGGGATCTTCTCCGTCGTGCTGTGGGTGGGCATTGCGCTGCTGGTGCTCAGTTGGGCGATCGTCGGCGGGCTCGTGCTCCGAGGCGGGCACGCCTTGCCGCAGCGGGCGCTCGCCGCATGGATCGGACCGATGGTGCTGGCAGCACCTTTGATGAGCCGCGATATTTACTCCTACTTGATGCAGGGGGCGCTGGCGAAAGAGGGATTGGACGCCTACCGGGTGGGTGCTGCGGCCAACCCGGGTCCGATGCTCTACGAAGTCTCTGCTGACTGGCGCAACACCACCACCCCGTATGGCCCCGGCCACCTGTGGCTGGGCAAGGGGATCACCACGATCACCGGGGATAACGTCACCGCCGGGATATTCGTGTTCAAGCTGCTGACTTTGGTGGCTTTCCTGGCGTTGATCTGGGTGGTGCGCCGCCTCGCCTCCGAGCTCGGCAGCGACCCCGAGCTGGCGGTGTGGCTGGGTGTGGCCAATCCTTTGGTGATCGTGCATCTCATCGGCGGGCTGCACACCGAGTCGATGATGATGGCGCTGGTGATGCTCGGGATTCTGGCGAGCCTGCGGCTGCGCCCCGTCCCCGGCCTGCTGCTGGGCAGCGTGCTCATTGCGGTCGGCGTGGCTTTGAAAGCCACCGCCGCGATCGCTTTGCCGTTCCTGATCTGGATCGCTGTGGCCCGTATCGCCGGGCCCGCGCCCGGTGGCTGGTTCAAGGAGACCGGTGCCCGGTTCGCCGCGTTGCTGTGGACGGGTATCAGCTCCGTGGCGATTGTCGTGGCCGTCATGTTCGCCATCACCTGGGCCTCGGGGCAGACCTGGGGCTGGATCGCGGAGATGTCCGGCAACTCGAAGGTGATTAATCCGCTGGCCGCCCCCACAATGCTGGCCAGTACCCTGGAGCCCTTCATCTCCCGCATCAACGACGACATCGGCTTCAATGTCCTGGTCGGCATCTTCCGGCCGATCTCGATGGTCATCATGCTGATAGGTCTGGTCGTGGTGTGGTGGTGCTTCCGCCACGACATCCGTCGTGCCCTGTTGGGCGCCACCTTGGCCTACGCGGTGACCTGCGTGTTCAACTCGGTGGTTCTGCCCTGGTACTACGTCGCACCGCTGGTGATCGTGGGTGTGTGCGTCCGTGACCGCCGGGCGGTGTTCATCGTGGCCTGGTTGAGCGCGGTGCTGTGCTTCATGTTCGACGGCGGCGGAAACAACCGGCTCTACGTTTTGTGGTGGGTCATCGCCATCGGGGTGGTGATGTGGTTCGCGCTGCGCGCCACCTTGGGCTTCGCGCCCGGCATGCCGGAAGAGCAGGCCGAGCCGTGGCCGAAGGCCGCTAAATCAGCGCCATCGCCTGCGCCCGGCGACGAACCTCGCGAGCCAAGTGCCCGTGCAGCGCATCAACCGGCCGACCCGGCAGGGAGTCGTCCTCAGTAAAGAGGTACTCCAGGATCTCCGTGGGCTGGTAGCCACCGTCGAGAAGGAGGGCGACCACCCCGGGGAGGAAGCGGGTGACCTGGCCGTCCTCGTCGAAGAAGCGGGCGGGGAGGTAACGCACGCCGTCGATCTTGGTGTCGAGGATCTTTTTCTTCTGCACCAGGTCCAGGATCTTGCTCTGCCCCACCCCCATTCGCTGGGCGGCCTCGGGGATGCTCAGCAGTTCCTCGCCTGCGGGCAGGCCGCCGGCGGCTTCCTGCAACACGCCGCTGGTCACGCGACCGCGATCAGAGCGGCTTTTGGCTGCTGGGGTGGCTTCTGGGTGGGAAGACTGCGGGTCCGGCTGTGTGGAGTTGCTCATGGCTGCCATTGTATTCGACTGCGACAGGCTAGAATCGTTGACACCTTCAAGGCATGCTTGAGCCTTTAGGGCGCCCTGCGTCGCGTCAACGGCTCGGTGTGGGACCGCCCTGCCCTCCCCTTTCGGTCGACGCCCTGCGGATACAACGGCCACGTTGTGCGCGCTCAGTGGCACGACCTGGGGGAAGAGCGAACGAAGAAAACATAAGCAAGGATTATCGGCAGTAACAGTGATGGAACCGCAACCCGGCAGCTACCTCGACGACCGCTACCACCTGGGCGCAAAGATCGCCAAGGGCGGAATGTCGACGGTCTACCATGCCGTGGACACTCGCCTGGACCGTGAGGTTGCGGTGAAAATCATGAACCCGGAGCTTGCGACCGATCCGACCTTCCGCACCCGCTTCGAGCGGGAAGCCCGGGCAGTCGCCAAGCTCACGCACCCGGATCTGGTTAACGTCTTCGACCAGGGCGAGGACGGCCCGTTCGTCTTCCTCGTCATGGAACTCGTGGACGGCGGTTCGCTGCGGGAGCTGCTCCGGGAGCGCGGCCCAATGCCGCCGCACGCCGCGCTCTCAGTGATGGAGCCGGTGCTCACCGCGCTATCGGTTGCCCACACGACGGGCATGATCCACCGGGACATCAAGCCGGATAACGTGCTGATCAGCGCTAATCACCAGGTCAAGCTCGCGGACTTCGGTCTCGTCCGCGCGGTCTCGACGGGCTCGGGTGAAGCGGCGCGCACCTCCGCCACCGGGCAGGTCATCGGCACCGTCGCCTACCTTTCTCCCGAGCAGGTCCAGGGCCATTCCCTGGGCGCGACCTCCGATGTCTATTCCGCCGGGGTGCTGCTCTACGAGCTGCTGACCGGCGAGACCCCGTTCAACGGTGGCAGCCCCGTCGAGACTGCACTGAGCCGGCTGACACAGGACGTCCCCGCCCCCTCCGAGATCATCGACGGGGTGCCACCGGAGATCGACGACCTCGTGCTGCGGGCCTGCCAGCGGGCACCGGAGGATCGATTCGCGGACGGTTCCGAGTTCCTCGCCGCGGTTCGCCAGACCGCTGCGGAACTCCAACTTCCGGCTTTCCGGGTGCCCGTCCCGGCCGATTCCGCGGTGCAGCACGCCCTGGCAGGCTCGAGCTTCACCGACCGCCTGGCCTGGGACGACGAGGCGATGTCCACCCGAGCGGTCACTCTCGACCCCGCGGCGGGCACCCACGAGGACGGGCACACGGCCGAGACCCGCTACTCGGCTCCGGGCCAGGCTCACGAGACGTCGGAGACCGCGCTGGTCGACCCCTACGGGGATTACTCCCCCGCCGAGGCTGATCAGGGCTATAACCAGTGGGCCCAGCCAGCCCAGCCCCAGGAGTATGGGGCTGCGCCGGGCTACGCGGAGCCACAGCACTACCCCGCTGCTCCCGCCGGCTACCCGCCGCAGCAATCCAGCGGCTACCCGGCACCCGAACATCGCCCCACGCCTCCACCGGCGCCAACGAAAAAACTCAGCAACCGCTCCACTGTCAAGGGTCTGCTGTGGACCGTGATCATCACCGCGCTGGTGATCGCGATCGCGCTCGGCGGCTGGTGGCTGACCTCTGGCCGCTATGGCCAGATCCCCTCGGTCGTCGGCCTCGACCGCGAAGCGGCGGTCGTCAAAGTCGAGGACGCAGGCTTCGTCTCCCAGGTGGACGAGCAGTTCTCCGACAACCACCCGGCGAAAGAAGTGATGGGGACCGATCCCCCTTTTGGTGAGCGAGCACCGAAGGGTAGCCAGGTTTCGGTGCTCGTCAGCCTCGGGGCGCCTACCGTCCCGATCCCTGGTGAGACGGACACGGCGGAGACCTATTCCGCCAAGCTGACGTCCCGCACCCTCGTCGCCGAGATTGGCGAGGAGGTCTACTCCGACGACGCCGAGAAAGGAACGGTCGCGGAAGTTTCCCCCTCTCCCGGCAGCGAGGTCCGCACCGGGTCCACAGTGACCATTCACGTCTCCCGCGGGCCGAAACCGGTCCGGGTGCCGGGCGTGGAGGGCCAGAAGCTGGACCGCGCGAAGAAGACCTTGGAATCCGCCGGCCTGAAGGTGGGCAAGACGATCAAGGAGTTCGACGCCGACGCCGCCCCGGATACTGTTCTTCGTACGACGCCCGCGAAGGGCGCGGAGGTTCCGAGCAAGTCTGAGGTCACCATCGTGGTCAACAACGCCACGGAGGTCCCGGATATCACGGGGCTGAGCAAGTCGGAGGCCATCGCAGAGCTGCGGGATGCGGGCCTGGATCCGGTCGATGACGGCGAGGTTTATGACGAGGACGTCTCCGGCGGCGACGTGGCTTCCCAGTCGCCGGAGGCGGGCACGGTCGTCGACCCGTCCCGGGACACGCAGGTGAAGTTCAGGGTCTCCAACGCCGAGTCGGTCCCCTTCGTGTTGGGGATGCGGGCGGAGAAGGCCCGAGAGAAGCTGGAAGACGCGGGCTTCGAGGTCGAGATTTCGGGCTCGGAGGACGGCCTGGTGTGGAGCCAGTCGCCGAACACCGGTCGGAAGGCACAGAAGGGCGACACGGTGCGGATTTCGACCTTCTAGGCTCCGCTGGGGCGCTCGGGTTAGCTCCACTGCGGTCTCCCCACCGCCCCCGCCTGACACCCTGGATGGCTATCGCTGCCGTGCACCCTGCACAACCGGCTGGGCAACCGGCCCTCAATCAACCGACCCCACGCAATCGGCTGGGCACGAAATAACCCCGGGGAAGGATATCTCCTTCCGCCGGGGTTGCGTTGCGCTGCGGGACCGGTGCGGTCCGGCGCTGGCTACAGGGGCAGCAGCCTAGTTGCGGAGCATCTCCGCGACGAGGAACGCCAGCTCCAGGGACTGCTGGGTGTTCATGCGCGGATCGACGGTAGTGTCGTAGCGCTTCGGCAGGTCCACGTCGGTGATGGACTGGCCGCCGCCGACAACCTCGGTGACGTCGTCGCCCGTGAGCTCCACGTGCACGCCGCCCGGGTGGGAGCCGATGGCCCGGTGGACTTCGAAGAAGCCCTGGACCTCGTCGATGATGCGGTCGAAGTCGCGGGTCTTGTAGCCATTGGAGCTGGTGTAGGTGTTGCCGTGCATCGGGTCGGACTGCCAGATGACCTTGTGCCCGGTGGCCTCCACGGCTTCCACGATCGGTGGCAGGACGTCGCGGATCTTGTCGTAGCCCATGCGGGTGATCAGCGTCAGGCGGCCCGGATCATTGTGCGGGTCGAGGCGGTGGACGTACTGCACGGCCTCCTCCGGGGTGGTCGTCGGCCCGATCTTCACTCCAACCGGGTTGCCGATCAGGGAGGCGAAGTGGATGTGGGCGTCGTCCAGCCCGCGGGTGCGCTCGCCGATCCACACCTGGTGCGCGGAGAGGTTGTAGAGCACGTCCTTGCCCTCTTCGTCGTGGGCCAGGCGCAGCATTCCGCGCTCGTAGTCCAGAACGAGGGCCTCGTGGGAGGCGTAGATGTCCGCGGTGTGCAGGGTCGAGGAAGTCACGCCACAGGCGCTCATGAACTCCAGGCCACGGTCGATCTCCTGGGCCAGGGCCTCGTAGCGGGCGCCTGCCGGGGAGTTGGCGACGAATTCGCGGTTCCACTCGTGCAGCTTGTACAGGTCCGCGGTGCCCGAGCTGGTCAGCGCGCGGATGAGGTTCATGGTCGCCGAGGAGTTCGCGTAGGCGCGCACCATGCGGGACGGGTCGTGGGCGCGGGCTTCCTCGGTGGCCTCGTGGCCGTTGACGAGGTCGCCGCGGTAGTTCAGCAAGCCGTTGGAATCGCGGTCAGCGGAACGCGGCTTGGCGTACTGGCCGGCGATGCGGGCCATCTTCACCACGGGGGTGGACGCCCCGTAGGTCAGGACGACCGCCATCTGCAGGAGGGTCTTGATGTTGCCGCGGATGTGCGGTTCGGTGTTGGACTCGAAGGTCTCGGCGCAGTCACCGCCCTGCAGCAGGAAGGCCTTGCCAAGGGCAACGTCCGCGAGCTGCTTGCGCAGACGTCGAATCTCCGGCGCGACGACGATCGGCGGGACGGACTCGAGAATCCTCCGGACCCGATAAGCATGATCCTTGTCCCAGCTCGGCTGCTGCTTGGCATCACGAGCAAAAACCTGGTCAAACTCCACTGCAATATCGTCTGGCAGCGGTGGGAGGTCGGGCATCTCATCGATAGGGAGGTCAATAGTCCAAGACATGCCTGAAACTATACCCGAAATTGGCCCTGGGCTGCGCCTTAAGTGCGCTTACTCAGCGCCGCCATGCTCAGTCGGTACTTCACGGCATTGAAGCGGGCGTCCACGAGCGCGTCGTGGGCCTTGGATGGGGCCTCCGGCAGCTGCGGTTTGCCTGCCATCTCCCACAGCTGGCGCAGCTCGCGGGTGAAGTGCGGGATCTCGCGGGGAAGCTTGGTCATATCTCCCCACAACTGCGCGAGCGCCACGTGGTCGTACGCCCCCAGCCAGGCCCAGAGCTCTGGCCAGTCGCGGCGGGTCGTGCCGGGTGGCAGGAGGAAGTCGTAGAGCTGGTCGCGCATCTGCGCGCGACTCATCCAGGCCGCGTGGGAGCGCGGAGGCAGCAGCGGCAGCACATTGCGCTTGACCCATGGGCCGGCTGCTGACGCATCAAATTCCGTGGAGATCGCATAAAACTCGCGACCGTCCTCCGCGACAACACCGATGGAGATCAGGTCGATGGTGCGACCGTTTTCGATGAACTCGGTGTCATAAAAATAGCGCACTGCTACTGCTTTCTAGCTTCGCGTTTGGGTGGAGCTTGCGCACTGCTGGCGCGGCGTGGGGTGTTGTTCCGCGGTCGAGTGTAGCCGGGTAGCGCCCCGACGGGGCAAAGCCGGCGGATAAAGAATCCACTTGAGCACCGGCACCTTGCCGACGTTGTAGAACAGGGCCCCGGCGAACAGGCAGGCAGCAAAACCGAGGAGCATGAGGGGGTAGGTCTCGGTGAGGAAGCCGTAGCGATCCGGGTCCCCATCAGCGAGACCGCGGGCGATAACGTCCATAAACAGCCACATCATCGCGTGGTGGCTGACGTAAATCGGCAGCGTATTCGCCCCAACGAAAGTAAGAAAGCGGTTGACCATCGGGGTGTTGCTCAGCCACACGGCCAGCACCACACCGAAGGGTACGGCGGTGAAGGTGCGAATCAGCGCGAGGAAGGCGTTCTGGCTGAAGATGACGATATCCCAATCTTGGAAGACCACCGCCTCCATGTAGCGGTACACGAATTCCCATGCCACGAAGATTCCGAAGGTGCCGAGGATGACCGCCGCATTGCCGGCCTTATTTGCCAGGCCAAAGAACCACGTGCGGAAATGCAGGCCGGCAAAGAAAATTGGCATGTAGATGAAGGCCTGGCGGAAGCTCTGGGTCTGCACCCAGCCGGTCATCATGCCTGCGCAGATGGGAACGAAGGATAGTGCCAGGGCCACGACGGCTGGCTGGCTGCGCAGCAACCACGCGACAATGTTGTAGACCATCAGCGTGTAGAGGAACCACAGCCCCGGGTCCCCGAACAGGATCGCCTGGATCAGGTGTGGCAGGTCGGCATTGCCCGCCATGTGGAGGCGGATCAGCGCCTGGAAGGGGGTGAAAACCAGGTAGGGAACGAGCAGGAACCACAGGCGGCGGTACCACAGGTCCCCCAGCGTGCGCTCCAGCACGCGGTGGGCGAAGAGCCCGGAGACCAGAAAGAACAGCGGCATGCGCAGCGGGTCGAGGAAGGAGGACAGCAGCCCCAGCGGCGTGCTCGTACCGTCCGGAACCGCCGTCACGATGTGCATCAGGCACACGCCGATGATCGACAGCCCCTTCGCGGTATCCGCCCACTCGACGCGGCTCACCTTGCGGGGCGTCGACGCGGGCGTCGACGTCGGCGCCACCGCCCTGGTCGCCGCGATCGCGTCCAGGGTCTCCCCACTGCTCGTCTTGATGTTTGCTCCTCTATACCAATGGGGCTCTGCCCTGCCTTGGAATGTTCCCGCAGCCGGCAAGCCCCTCATTGAAGCGCGACTTCTTAACGTTTTTTTAAGAGTACACCACGCCCTCGCCAGGGGCGGAACCCTCCGGGTAGCCCTGACCTGCAGCGAGAGAGTTTTTTACGTCCGCGGCGTAGAAATCCTTCACGTACTCCTGGCCGCTGAGCTTCGCGAGTTCTTCCATCACGCGGTCGGTCAGCGCGCGGGCCTGCTGGTAGTCATCGCCAGCGTCCTTGAACTCGGCGGGGTCGATCGGGTCGCCCACGATCACGCCGCAGCGGTAGGGCCGAGGGATCCAGGAGCCGATCGGGTTGACCTTATTCGTGTTGATCATCGCCACCGGGTAGACCTTCACGCCGGATTCCAGCGCGATGCGAGCCATGCCGGTCTTGCCGCGGTAGAGGCGGCCGTCCGGCGAGCGGGTGCCCTCCGGGTACATGCCCAGCGCGTCCCCCTTCTCCAGCACCCGCAGCGCGGTCTGCAGAGCGGCCTCCTGGGAGCTCTTGTCGGCGCGGTCGATCGGCACCTGCCCCACCGAGGAGAAGAACCAGCGCTGGATCGCGCCGACCAGTCCTGGGGCGGTGAAGTACTCCTTCTTCGCCAGGAAGGTCAGCTGGCGCTTGTTCACCAGTGGGAAATAGAAGGAGTCCATCACGGCGAGATGGTTAGAGGCGAAGATCACCGGCCCATCCGCTGGCGGCTTGTCCAGCCCGCGGGTGAATGGCCGGTTGTAGATCCACAGCCACGGCCCGATGAAGACGTGCTTCAACCACCAGTAAGTCCGGTTCCGCATTTGGAAAAGTCTTGCCTTCCTAGAGTTAGCCTCGAGCGCCGAAGCCCCGTTCGTGATTGGCCGCGCGCGGCGAGCAGGGGCTGGCCCGGGGGGATTGAATTCTTTAGTCCAGCGCCTGCGCTGCGAGTAGAGCCACGCCGATCATACCGGCGTCCCCACCCAATTCCGCGGGAATGACGCGGGCTAGGGGCCGGCGACCTTGGCCAACGATGCTTTTCGCCATCTCTGCCCGCGCGGTATCCAGGAAAAGGTCGGCATCGGCGCTCACTCCCCCGCCCAGGACGATGAGTTCCGGGTCCAGGATGTCCTGCACCATCGCCAAACCGCGGCCGAGCCACTCGCCGACGTCCCGTACGATCTCGAGACCCAGCTCGTCGCCATCGCGGGCGGCCTTGACGATGTGGCGGCCGGAGATCTCCTCCGGTTGCCGGTGGAAGCGTGTAAAGAGCACAGATTCCGGATAGGCCCGCTGCGCGATGCGGTCGTGGGCGGCCAGCTGCAGCGCGGAGCCGGAGCAATAGCGTTCCAGGCAACCCCGCTTGCCGCAGGGGCAGGCCCGTCCGCCGGGCACGACCGTGATGTGGCCGAACTCGGGCGCGGTGCCGAAGGATCCCCGATACAGCTCACCGTCGTGCATCAGCGCGCCGCCCACCCCGGTGCCGATGGCGAACAGCGCCCACGTGCCGACCCCCTGAGCCGCGCCGCGATGGTGCTCCCCGATGGCGGCGGCGTTGGCGTCGTGCTCCACGACGATGGGCAGCTTGATGCGGTTTTCTAGTCGGGCAACGACGTCGACGTCCTCCCACGGCAGGTGGGGCGCGAAACGAACGGTGCGCAGGTCGGGGGCCAGGAAACCCGCGATCGCCAGCCCCACCGCTCCGACCTTTGGGTGGCGGGCGCGCAGTGTGTCGACGACGCGGGCGATGGTGTCTTCCAAAGCCGGGGCTTCGGATGGCGTGGGAAGCTTCTCGAGGTCGACGATCGCACCGTCGGCGTCGATGACCGCCGCGCGGAGGTTCGTGCCTCCGATGTCCATACCGATCGTCAGCTGTGAGTGTTCAGCTGGTGCTTCCTGGTCGTGCACCGGCAACCTTTCTCGATTCAGGCGCGGAAATACCGGTGCCACGTAGCACCGGTATTTGCCGTGATTCTCGCCCCTCGGTTGAGTTTGCCGCGGTCGTGTCGTGCGGCTGGCGAGTTGAGGTCCTTATAGAACTTACTTCTTCTTGACTGGGGAATTCCAACTGTGGCGCGGTGGTGTGCGCCGCCGTGCCTGCTGGTCGCCTCGAAGGACGTACTCCAGTTGCTGGGCGAGAACGCGCCAGTCCCAGGCCTCCGCGACACGCTTCTGACCAGCTGCAGCCAGGTTTGCGGCGCGTTCCGGGTCGTTGAGCAGCTCGCTGAGGCAGGTGGCGACGGCGGCGGTGTCACGCCCGTCCACGATCTCGCCGGTGACCCCATCGATGACGGTCTCGGGCGCTCCCCCGCCATTGCCGGCCACGGTGGCCCTCCCCGCGGCTTGTGCTTCGAGGAAGACGATGCCCAGCCCTTCGACGGAGAGCCCACCGCCCTGGGTGCGCACCGGCAGGGCGAAGACATCCCCGAGGCTGTAGTAGCCGGCGAGGTCTTCTGGCTGCACCGGCCCGGTGAAGGTCACGTGCTGGGCGACGCGGAGTTTCTCGGCACGCCGCTGGAGTTTCTCCGCGTAATCGCCGGGGCCGACGATCACGAGGTGGGCGTCCGGGACCTCCCGCAGGATCTGCGGCATCGCCGCCACGAGGGTGTCCTGCCCTTTCCTGGGAACGACCCTGCTGACCGCGACGATGACCTTCTTATCCTCAACGCCCACGCGGTGGCGGAGGCGTTGCCGGACCTGCTCATCGGGGGTGAAGCTTGCGGCGTCCACACCACCGGGCATGGGTTCCCACGCCACATCCGGGCCGAAGACCCCGGCGATGCGCCCGCGCACGTAGCGGGAGACGAAGGTGAGTGTGTCCACGTTCCGGCCGATGTAGCGGAGCACCGCCCGGGTGCCGGGGAACATGGACCAGCCAACCTCGTGGCCGTGGGTGGAGGCCACCACCCGCGTTGCCCCGGCAGCTCGGGCGCTGGGCGCCATCACAGCAAGCGGGGCCGCAGCACCAAACCAGACGGTGTCGATCCGGTATTCGCGGATGAGCTGCCGCATGCGGCGGGCAACCTGCGGGGTGGGCAGCATGATCTTCCGGGGCCACCGCGCGACGTGATAGTCGACAGCGGCGTCGAACTCGGCGGCCGCGTCGGCGTCCTGGGTGGAGGCGAAGACCACGATGTTCTCCGCGGGAATCCCAGCGTGGGTGATCAGCGCGTTCAGATAGTCGCGAATGTAGGTCTGGATGCCCCCGAGGGTCGGTGGGAAGTCGTTCGTGACGACGAGGACCCGCGGGGCTGGGACACCGTTGTTCTGCTGCTCCGGCACGCCGGCTGGGACCTGCTAGTAGCGGACGGCGCCGACGATCGGCATGGAATCGACCGGAACCACCTGGACCGGGATGCCGTAGTCGGAGGCGTGGACGAGCTGGCCGTCGCCGATGTACATGCCCACGTGGGTCGCACCTGGGTAGTAGGCAACGATGTCGCCCGGCTGCAGGTCGGAGGTGCTCACGCTCTGGCCACCAGAAAGCTGGGCCTGGGAGGTGCGTGGGATGGACTTGCCGATCTGCTGATAAGCCCAGACCATCAGGCCGGAGCAATCGAAGGCGTCTGGGCCGGCGGCGCCCCAGCTGTATGGGGAGCCGAGCTTGCTCATCGCCGCGGCGACGGCACCTGCGTAGTTACCCTTCGCGGCACCGCCTGCGGACTTCTTCAGCTTGCCCAAGAACTCATCGACGTCGACGTCGATCGGCCCGTTGCGGTCGACCCAACGGCGGCGGTCCTCCGGGGAGAAGCCGTCGACGATGGTCTTGACCTCAGCCTTGAGCCGGTCCAGGTCCGCGGAGCGCTCGTTGAGCTTCTTTTCCTGGTAGCGCAGCTCGTTGAGTCGGTGGTCGGCCTGGGCCTTGGTGCGCAGCGCCTTGGAGCGAGCGGCGTGGGCGTCCTTCTGATCCTGGGTGACGGCGTCCATGCGGGACTGCGCGTCGCGGGTCAGGGCGGTCAGGTAGGCGGAGCGATCCATGGCCGCGGCCGGACCGGATGCGCCGGCGATCGCGGAGACCGGGTCCACGCTGGCGCCACGGTAGGCAGAGCGGGACATCTCGGAGACGGAGGCGCGGGAGGCGTCCACCTTCTTCTGGGTCTTGTCGAGCTGGGCCTTGGCGGCGTGAACCTCACGGTTAGCCTTATCCAAAGCCTCGTGCTGCTTGGCGATGCGCCCCTTGGTGGACTCCACGAGGTCGCTGGTGACCGCCGCGGTGCGGGAGATCTTTTCGAGGCGCTTGATCAGGCCGTCGACGTCCTGCGGCGCGGGGCTCTTGAGCAGACGGTCGACGTCAGCCTGGGTGGCGTCGAACTCGCTGAGCTTCTTCTTGTCCTTCTTAGTGCCCGCCTGGTTGACTCCATTGTCTCGGGTCGACGCGGCGGGGTCGGCCTGGGCGATCGGCGCGGTCGGCAGGAGCGTTGCGGCGGTGAGCACAGCAGCGCAAACACTAGTCCCGAGGGTGAATTTCTGCTTAGACAAGATTTTTCCAAACCTTTGTTTCGAGGAGCCACAGTGTGGGGAGGATGTGAGGGCCGTTGACAGGGATGTCACGGCCATAAGCCGGGTTTCAGGGGGATCGTGCAGCCGTGTTGGCTTGGGCTGACACCTGCTGCGGCGAACCGAAACCCAGCGGAACAACCAACTTGTGATTATGCCACAGTTGGCTCGCAATGAGTAGCTGTTTCTTTAGCCTGAGCTGCAGCGCAGTAACGCCAGCCCTCGTTAGCCACAAGAGTTAACTGAAGGAAACAAGAAACCCGCCGGAGGCCGCATTCTGGGCCACTCCGGCGGGCAATCAGAGCGCTGTAAAACTAGAAGCGCACCGCGTTGTTGACCGGCATGTAGTTGAGGTCATTGACCTGAACCGGGGTGCCGGAGTTGACGGCGTGGACGACCTTGCCCTTACCGATGTAGATGGCCACGTGGGATGCGCCACCGTAGTAGGAGACGATGTCGCCCGGGCGCAGATCCTTGATGGCGACCGGCTTGCCGCCGCCAGCCTGAGACTGGGAGGTACGCGGGATGTTCTTGCCGACCTGCTTGTAGGCCCAGCTGGTCAGGCCGGAGCAGTCGAAGGCGTTGGGGCCTGCAGCACCCCAGGCGTACGGAGCGCCAACCTTGCTCATGGCGTAGTCAGCGATCTTCTGGCCGATGCTGACCTGGGAAGCCTTAGCCGGGGCAGCCTTCTTCGCACCCTGGGTTGGAACCTGGGCCTGCTTGACCAGCCCCATGTTCACTGCCTGGCGGTGAGCGTTATCAATGTGCGGCTGGACCTGCTTGGCGACGTGGTCCGGCGCCTCGACGGAGAAGTCGGTGTCCGGGACGGTGATCGGTGCGGCAGTCGCGGTAGCTGGGGCCAGAGCCGCGAGGCCTGCGCCTGCTGCTGCGAATGCGACTGCGTTGCGGACGGTGTTGCCCTGCTTACGGTGCTTACCCATAGAAATTCTTGCCTTTCGCTTCTCCCCTAGTGGGGAGTTCTTATTCGGTTTCTTTTCTCCGGATGTTTACCGGCGGGGCTGCTGCCCTCTGCTTTAAGGTCACGGAAAGATTACGAAACGATCACAAGCCCTGTCCACCGAAACGGCCGAATTTGTGAAAAATCTTCTGATTTCATGCCAACCAGAGCCACCAACCTGGGAACTTCGCTCTATACACACGTAAAAGTTACCAAACCGTAATAACCCCGCTACCTGCGTTCTTACATTTGCTGCACCGCTCGACCACTGGCGCCAGCACCGCAGCCATGGCGGCAAAGTCCCAGCAATGTGATCTTGCTCACATCTCTCCATATTGGGTGCTTTGTGGCGCTGGAAACACGGTTTGGAGGGAAGAAAACCGGACATCGAACACCTGCTGCTCAGCCAAAGAACGGGCTCGTCCGAGAGCGCGCCTAGACTCCTTAGCTATGAGCACTCCCCCGGCTAATACTCAACCCGGCTGCGATCGTGATGATGGCTCGTCGGTGAACCCGCGCCCACGCCTTGAGGCTGCGTTGGCAGCAGCGTTGGAACGCTGTGCGGTGGTGGACCTGGAAACCACCGGGCTGGAGCCTGCCACGGATAGAGTCATCGAGATCGCTGTCCTGACCGTAGAGCATGGAAGCATCGTGGGGAGCTTCCACTGCCTCCTCAACCCCGAGTGCAGCATTCCTGGGGAATCCAGCAACATCAACGGCCTTAGGGACGATGATGTCGCCAACTCACCCACTTTTGCCGAGGTCGCTCAGGAGCTCCTACCCCACGTATTGAATAGGACGCTCGTGGGGCACAACGTGAAGTTCGACGTCGGCTTCCTCGCGGCGGAATACGCTCGCCTGGGGCACGCGGATGCGGCACGGGTTTTGACGGAGCAGTGCCTCCCACAAGCGTTGTGCACGGCAGCGACCGCTCGAGAGCTCATCCCCCGGGAGGCCGTGGGGCGTTATACGTTGGCGAACCTCGCGGCACACTGTGGGTTGGCCTCCTCCCCTGCCCATCGGGCGCAGCAGGACGCGGCCACGACTTTCGATCTCACCCATCGGCTCTACACAATCGCACAAGAGCCCCCGCGGCGTTAGCGGAAACAGCTACCCCACTTCCGACCCAATTCTGATGCTCCCCCGGGCCACGGGCAGGTGTTGCGTTCCGTTTCCGGAACCCGCTGCTCCGCCCTGACGCTCCCCCCCCCGGGCACGGGCAAATGGCTGGTGAATAAGAAGGCATAGCAAAAGGGCGGGGCCCACGTTTTTAACGTGGGCCCCGCCCTTAGCCTTTCCCGGCTGCTAGTGGCAGTTGGAACTAGCGCCGGTACTTCTGCGAGCTATGCGCCTCGTGGCGTTTAGTCCTCGTTGCGGGACTCCAGCTCGGCACGGTTGGCCTCCTGGAGACGCTCGAACATCTGCTTGCGCTCCAGCGCGTTGCGCTGCTCGATCTCCTGAGCCTTTTCGGCGATCTCCGGGGAGTCCGGGCTGAACCAGCCACCGCGGCCCGGCTTGCCAGCCGCACCGAGGTCGTTCGGCTGGGTCGGCACGTATGCACCCTGGTACTCCAGCGGGATGGCGTGGCCGTGCTCGTCGACGCCACCAAGCGGCTGGTGGACCTCGATGAACTCGCCGGACGGCAGCTGACGGATGGTACCGGTCTCGATACCGTGCTCCAGGATCTCCCGGTCGCGACGCTGCAGACCAACGCAGATGCGGTGGGTGACGTAGTACGCGATCGGAGGCAGCACGATCAGGCCGATGCGGCCGACCCAGGTCATCACGTTCAGCGAGATGTCGAAGAAGTGAGCGACGTGGTCGTTACCACCAGAGACGGTCAGCAGTGCGTAGAACACCAGCGCCATAACGCCGAGGCCGGTGCGGACGGGAACGTCGCGCGGACGCTGCAGCAGGTTGTGATGCGCAGTGTCACCGGTCATCTTCTGCTCGATCCACGGGTAGGCAACCAGCAGCGCGACCAGCAGGCCGAGCAGCAGAGCAACCCAGAAGACAGAGGCGATGGTGTAGTTACCGAGGTACAGCTCCCATGCCGGCATGACACGGGCAGCACCATCAGTCCACAGCATGTAGACGTCCGGCTGGGAACCAGCGGAGACCTGCGACGGGTTGTACGGGCCAATGTTCCAAATGCCGTTGATCTGGAAGACACCGGCCAGCAGTGCCACGACACCGAAGGTGATCAGCCCGAAGGAAGCAGCCTTGACACCGAAGACCGGCAGGATTCGCACGCCGACAACGTTGTTCTCGGTGCGACCCGGTCCAGGGAACTGGGTGTGCTTCTGGAACCAGACCAGAGCCAGGTGAGCGGCAATCAGAGCCAGCAGGATGCCCGGGATCAGCAGCACGTGCGCGATGTACAGACGCGGGATGATGATGTCGCCCGGGAAGTCACCGGCGAACATGATCCAGTGCATCCAGGTGCCGATGATCGGCAGGGAGATCACGATCGCAGACATGATTCGCAGACCCACACCGGAGAGCAGGTCGTCCGGCAGAGAGTAGCCCATGAAGCCCTCGGCGATCGACAGCAGCAGAAGCAGGCAGCCGATAACCCAGTTAGCCTCACGCGGCTTGCGGAATGCACCCGTGAAGAAGATGCGCATCATGTGAACCATGATGGACACGGAGAACAGCAGTGCTGCCCAGTGGTGGACCTGGCGAATGAACAGGCCACCACGCACCTCGAAGGTGATATCGAGGGCCGTGTGGTAAGCGGCGGACATCTCCACACCGTTGAGCGGTGCGTAGGCGCCGTCGTAAATGACCTTCGACATGGATGGGTCGAAGAACAGGGTCAGGTAGACACCCGACAGGATCAGAATGATGAAGGAGTAGAGCGCGATCTCACCGAGCATGAAGGACCAGTGAGTCGGGAACACCTTGTTGATCTGCGGGCGGATTACCCCAGATGCGGTGTAGCGCTCATCGATGTTGTTTGCGGCCTGCGCGAGGCGGCCTTGTTGCTTAGTGGTCATGACCTACGCTCCCAGAATGCCGGGCCAACAGGCTCAATGAAGTTGCCCTTGGCGATGAGGTACCCTTCCTCGTCCACCGTGATCGGCAGCTCTGGCAGTGCACGTGCGGCTGGGCCGAAGACCGGCTTGCCGTACTGCAGTGCGTCGAACTGGGACTGGTGGCACGGGCAAAGAATACGGTTGGTCTGCTGCTCGTACAGGGACGTCGGGCAACCAATGTGCGTACAGATCTTGGAGAACGCAATGTAGTCGCCGTAGTGGAAGTCTTCCTGGCCGGCACGCTGGACAGCACGCAGAGCATCCTCGTGGCGCAGACGGATCAGCATGACCGCGTTGCGGGAACCGTGGATGGAGTGCATGTGCTCCTCGTAGACATCGGCCTTGGCGTCGTACTTGTCGCCGTCGTTGACCATGCTTTCGGTCATCGGGAAGACGGTCTCCATGGCGCCAGCGTCCAGATCCTCCGGACGGACGCGGACCAGGCGGGAGATGCCCTGGGTGCTCCAGTGGCCGTCGTGGTTCTCAGCCACGGCGCCGGTGTCGCGAGCCAGGTACAGCTTCTCGCCCTGCTCGTGCAGGGTCCAGCCGGTGGTCCACAGGGTGCCGTCGCCGGCGATGCCCATTGCGCCGCGCTTCCACGGGTTCTTCACGATGCCGCCCATTGGGAGGATGATCGCGAGACCAGCGAGTGCAGCACCACCTGCGGCCAGGCCGGCGATAACCGGGCGGCGGCCGAGGGTGGAGGTCTTCCAGGAGTCGTTCAGGAGGGCCACGAGGGTGCGACGATCGACCTCGTCAGACGGGCCGTCGTGGCGAGTCTGAACGGAGATCTCCTCCGGGATGAAGCTCTTGGTGTATGCCGCAACACCCATGCCCAGCAGGGTGATGGACAGACCAGAGGTAATACCCAGCAGCGGGGTGTAGAAGGTGTACCACCACAGGCCCTCTTCATCCATGTGCTTGTACTCCCACGGCCAGAAGAGGTAGATGGCAACGAATGCCAGGCCGAGGACGATGGAGAGGATCAGGTAGGTGGCAACCCGACGGGAGGCACGCTTCTCAGCCGGATCGTTCTCGATCGGGAAGCGTTCCTTACGGTAAGCGACGGTCACGCCGTCCAGCTCGGTGCCGAGGCGAGCGAGGTCTTCCTCGCTCATCTGTGCCAGCTCGGCATCAGTGTACTTATTCTTCAATTCGCTCATGACCGGGTTCCAATCCACATCGCGAAGGCGATCATCACGATGATGCCTCCGAACCACATCAGCATGCCCTCGCTAACGGGACCCAGACCGCCGAGGCCGTAGCCACCCGGGTTCGGGGTTTCCTTAGCGTTCTTCACGAAGGCGATGATGTCCTTCTTCTCGTCAGCGGTCAGCTGGCGATCAGAGAACTTCGGCATGTTCTGCGGGCCAGTCAGCATGGCCTGGTAGATCTCCTGCTCGTTCGCATGATCCAGAGTCGGTGCGAACTTACCGGAGGACAGTGCGCCACCACGGCCAGTGAAGTTGTGGCAGGAGGCACAGTTCAGACGGAAGAGGTCGGAACCGCGTGCCACGTCGGCCGGGTTGATCTCACCGTCGGTGGTGCTCTTACCGCGGAGGGACTCCATGGCGATGGAGCCGTCCTCGTTGCGGACGATGCCCGGGCCGCCACCGTTGGCGTTGACGTATGCCGCCAGAGCCAGGGTCTGCTGCTCGGAGTAACGCGGCTGCTTACGCTTTGCCTGCGCCTCGTTGCGCAGCATCGGCATGCGGCCGGAGTGGACCTGGAAGTACACGGAGCCCTCGCCGACACCGATCAGCGAAGGACCACGACCCTCCTGGCCCTGGAGGTTGGCACCGTGGCAGGTGATACATGCCACTTCGTAAATCTCCTTACCCTGCTGGACCAGTGCGGTCTCGTCCTGCTGTGCCGTAGCAGTGTTCGGGTCCGGAGTGAGGGCATTAGCCAGGAATCCCGCGCCGGTCAGTCCGACGACGAGAGCGAATGCCCCGGCAAGCACCTTGCGGAGCTTGCGGCGCCGCCGTGCGGCCCCTGGGGAACGCTGTGCACCGGTTGCTGCACCGGTGCCCGCGTTGTTGTTAGAGGTATCCATCTTGTTCCCTTTAACTCGTCAATGGAATTGCGATGGGCTGTCGGCCAACCTGAGTTGGCGCTAACGGCCTATTGAACGAAGTAAATCGTGATCCACAGGCCGATCCAGACAACGTCGACGAAGTGCCAGTAGTAGGACACAACGACGGCAGCGGTTGCCTGTGCCGGGGTGAACTTGGACTTGAACGTCCTGAGCAACACAACGAGGAACGCAATCACACCGGCCAGCACGTGTGCGCCGTGGAAACCGGTCGTGATGAAGAACACCGAGCCGTAAACGGAGCCCGGGATCGTGGTTCCAGTCTGAACGAGGTGGAAGTACTCGTATCCCTGACCGATAAGGAACACGGTTCCCAGCAACGCCGACAGTGCGTACCAACGACGAAGAGCGAAGACATCCCCCCTCTCAGCCGCGAACACGCCGAACTGCGCAGTCACGGACGAGGAGATCAGGATGATCGTAATCGTCGCCGCGAAAGGCACGTTCAGCTCGGTTGGCTCGGATGGCCAATTGCCTCCCGAGTTGGCCTTGGACACGAAGTACATCGCGAACAGGCCAGCAAAAAACATCAATTCTTGAGACAGGAACACGATCGTGCCGACGCTGACCATGTTCGGTCGGTTCAGCGTCGCAACACGATGTGGTGCTGCCATACCTGGGTTTTCAACTGCGCTTGTCACGTGTCTAAGTATGGCTGTTTTCTGGCAGATAGTCGATTCCCCACGCGTGAAAGCTCAAAGCGGACTGGAAAACAGCAGGTCAAACCTTGGACAAACCTGCCAGTATCCCCCCTTTGGGGGATAGTCGGAACTTTTTGGAACCGCTATCCGACGCGCCACATCGTGGCAGGTCAGCGCATAAGCGGCAGCGGTTTTCCGCCGTACTGACACCCGATTTTGTTCACAGGATTCAGCCAGCAAGGCACCACTCCCTCCCCCACTTCGGGCCCGAACCCCGACACCGAAGCGCCCCGCATCTCACCTCTACCCCCGCAGAAGTCGCCGAGATTCGGTTCGTAGTGGTGATCCACGCCACCCGCTCACAGGCAACACTAACCTCCGCCGTATTATTTAAAGAAACAGCTTTGGAAGGGAGCCAACAGGTGGCAACAGAGTCAACCGATCACAGCACATTCACCTCTACCGCTCATGCACTTGGTGCCGAGCAACTTCCGGAGTCCTACTTCACCTGGCCGGGCCTACTGGACCGCCTGGGTCGCCGCGAAGAGCTCAGCGAGTCCCAGACCGCGTGGGCGATGAACGAGATCATGGCTGGGCGCGCCAGCGACGTCCTGATCTCCGCCTTTGCCTTTGGTCTTCGAGTTAAGGGCATCACCGCCGCGGAGCTCGCCGCTGCAGCAGAGGCCATGCGCTCTTTCGCGACCCCGGTGGACTTCTCAGGCGTGGACAAGATTGTGGACATCGTCGGAACCGGCGGCGATGGCCGCAACACCGTAAACATCTCCACGATGGCGTCCTTCGTCGTCGCGGGCACCGGAACGAACGTTGTTAAGCACGGTAACCGCAAGGCGTCCTCCCAATGTGGGGGCGCAGACATGCTCGAGGCGCTCGGCGTGGACATCGAGCGCTCCCCCGAGGCTGTAGCGGAGGACCTGAAGGAGACGCACTTCGCGTTCCTGTTCTCGAAGGCCTACCACCCCGCTATGCGTTTCGCTGGCCCGGTGCGTAGCGAGCTGAAGGTTCCGACCGTCTTCAACTTGCTCGGCCCGATGACCAACCCGGCAAAGCCCGGTTATGGCCTCATCGGCTGTGCGTTCAAGGATCTCATGCCGATCATCGGCGGCGCCTTCGCCCACCAGGGAAGCCGTGTGCTCGTGGTTCGCGGCATGGACGGCATGGACGAGATCAGCGTGTGCGCCCCAACCGACGTGGTCACCGTGGATGCCAACGGACAGACCGACGAGGAGATCATCAACCCGCGTTCCCTGGGCCTCGACTTCTATGAGGAGGACGCCCTGCGTGGCGGGGATGCCGAGTACAACGCCGATATCGCCCGCAAGCTTTTCCGCGGCGAGCTCGAGGGTGCGATCAAGGACGCCGTCCTTCTCAACGCGGCCGCAGCTTTGGCCACCGTCGAGGGCTGGGAGCAAGACGGCCTGCAGGCCACACTGAAGCGGAACATCGACCGCGCACGCGAAAGCCTGGAATCTGGTGCAGCACTGAAGAAGATGGAGGCGATGATCGCCCGTTAGGGACCGCATCACTCCCCCGCGAGGCCCCTCGGTCAAGGTTTAAAGCCTGACCGAGGGGCCTTTGCGTCAGCCTTCAACGCAAAAACTCCGCTGCCATTGATAGCCGGGCCGAGCGCCCCCTTCGACCCGAACCCGATATCCGGTCCGCCGAACAGCCCCCCGAATGGCAACGGATGCGGTGGCCCTCCGGCAGACAGCCAGGAATCGACGGACAGGTTCCAGAAATGCAGAACGCGGCCGGGATCCCACGAGGGGAATCCGGCCGCGGCCTTAAAGCGTGTGAACGCTTAAGCGTTTAGTGGTCGTCGCGAGCGACACCGTACTGGAGGTTCATCATGACAGAGCCCCAGACCAGGAAGATAGCGCCGGCCACGATCAGCCACAGGTGAGCGAAAGCCAGACCGTAAGCGACCAGCATGACTGCGATGGTCAGCTGGAACGGCCAGATGGAGCCAGCGGAGAAGAAGCCCAGCACGCCAGCACCGTCCTCAATCTCAGCCATCTCCCAGTCAGATGGACCGATGTCGGTCTTGTTGTCGGTGATGTGCAGGTACACCGCCAGCATCAGGGACAGCAGAAGGGCCAGGGTCAGGCCGGTGACACCAGCCCACTCGGTCCCCATCACGCGGTTGGTTTCGGCCAGGTACTTGGTACCCAGAATGTAGACCACGTCCATGACCAAGAAGAACACGGCGAGGCCGTAGAAAAGCTTTGCTCCGGAAGTCATCTTTCCCTCTTTCTCTAGTTAGGAACTCGCGCGGTGCCCTTAGGCAGCGTTGCGGTCCGTCATGTTCTCGCCGGCCTCACGGGTAGCCGTGCGGTCGGAAACGAATGGGTGGGTAGAGGTGGAGTACGGAGCTTCACCGATGGACTTCAGGGCCTCGGAGTTCGGAGCCTCTGGGTTGTCCTGACGGAACTTGATGTAGTCCGCGAACTTCTCCGGGGAGACGACACGCAGCTCGAAGTTCATCATGGAGTGGTAGGTACCGCACATCTCGGCACAGCGACCGACAAATGCTCCCTCTTCCTTGATCTCGGAGATCTGGAAGCGACGCTCAGACTGGTTCGCCTCCGGGTGCGGGAACACGTCGCGCTTGAAGAGGAACTCTGGGATCCAGAAGGAGTGAGCAACGTCCGCGGAAGCGAGGTTGAACTCGATTGCCGTGTTGGACGGAACAACCAGGACCGGAACCTCGTCGGTGGAGCCGACGGTCTCGATCTTGTTGAAGTTCAGGTAGCTGTAGTCTTCCTTCGAACGACCGTGGATCGGGCCGACACCGTGGTTGGTATTGGAGCGGATCTCGTACTTGGAGTCCTCAGCGCGCTGCTGAGCCTCCTTGTCGACGCCCTCGTAGTCCTGGCCGCCCAGCAGTTCACCGTTGATCTCGCCGTAACCGAACTTCCAGTTCCACTGGTAACCGGTGACGTCAACCTTGACCTTCGGGTCCTTATCCAGGGCGGTCACGCTGTCCTGAGTCTGGACGTTGAAGAAGAACAGGACCATGACGATCAGAACCGGAACGGTGGTGAGCACCAGCTCAAGCGGGACGTTGTAGCCCGTCTGACGTGGGAATTCTTCGTTGTCGCCACGGCGGGAGCGAGCCTTGCTGGAGTAGCGACCCATAACGAAGAACATCAGGGCCCACATGATGATACCGATGATCCAGGCGGTCACCCAGACCCAGACCCAGTAGTTGCCCATCTGCTCAGCCTCTGGGGTGATACCCATCGGCCAGCCCATGCGGAGAGCATGGAAAAATCCGTTCTCCGGGGGCGCGACGTTACAACCAGCAAGGGCGAGGCCGGACAGGCCGAGCGTCCCTGCCATAGCAATACGGCGAGTCATACCGTGCACTTTTCGCTGTTCCACGCGATTATGCCTTCCTCGTTCACACGTTCATAGCCTTGGGTTTTCAGCGTTATCGCTCGTGGTGAGCGCACGCTTGTTGCGCCCAAGACTGCTTCACTAGAGAACTTTAGACCATATACAGCGAATTGCCACTATTCGTTGCGGTGGGTGCCACATTTTGGGGGTTTCCTGTGAGCCCCTCCCCCCGTCCGGGGCAACTTGCCCGTTTTCTGCCCCGCGCGCCAGCTAGGACGAGCGCCCCCGAGCGCGTAGTTTGTAGTCTAACCGACCTGGCTCGCGGCCACCTCTGTTCCGCGCGTCAGTTTATATAGTCCCCGATGATTCAGGAGTAGTAAAGCACCCTATGTGTGGCCTACTTGGTTTACTGTCCGCCGACGGCACTGCCAACACGTTCACCGACCCGGTCGCTGAAGCGCTGCCGTGCATGCGTCACCGTGGTCCGGATGATAGCGGCACCTGGAACGACGACGATGTGGTCTTCGGCTTCAACCGCCTGTCCATCATCGACCTGGAGCACTCCCACCAGCCGCTGCAGTGGGGGCCGGCGGATCAGCCGAACCGCTACTCCATGACCTTCAACGGCGAGATCTACAACTACGTCGAACTGCGCGAGGAGCTCCAGGAGCTGGGTTACTCCTTTAATACCGGCGGCGACGGCGAGCCGATCGTCGTTGGTTTCCACCACTGGGGTGCCGATGTGGTCAACCACCTGCGTGGCATGTTCGGCATCGCGATCTGGGATTCGGTGGAGCGCCGCCTGTTCCTCGCTCGCGATCCGTTCGGCATCAAGCCGATGTACCTGGCGTCGACGGACAAGGCGACCGTCTTCTCCTCCGAGAAGAAGTGCATCCTTTCCCTTGCGGACGCCATCGGCCTGAACCTCGATCTGGATCCCCGGGCTATTGCTCACTACACGGATCTGCAGTACGTCCCTGAGCCGGAGAGCCTGCACAAGAACATTTTCCGTCTGGAGTCCGGCTCCCGTGCGTTCGTCACTCCCCCAGCAGAGGGCGCACACGGCGGCTGCACCATCGAGCAGGAGCGTTACTTCGAGCCGAAGTTCCCGGTGGCTAAGGTGCCGGCGGGCGGCGAGGATGCCCTGTTCCAGCGCATCGCCGAGGCCCTGGAGGATTCCGTGGCCAAGCACATGCGCGCGGACGTCACGGTGGGGTCCTTCCTCTCCGGCGGCATCGACTCCACGGCCATCGCCACCCTGGCGAAGCGCCACAACCCGGATCTGCTGACCTTCACCACTGGTTTCCAGCGCGAGGGCTACTCCGAGGTTGATGTGGCCGCGGAGTCCGCTGCGGCGATCGGCGCGGAGCACATCGTCAAGGTGGTCAGCCCGGAGGAATTCGCCGACGCGGTGCCGAAGATCATGTGGTACCTGGACGACCCGGTCGCCGACCCGGCCCTGGTTCCGCTGTACTTCGTGGCAGCCGAAGCCCGCAAGCACGTGAAGGTCGTGCTCTCCGGCGAGGGCGCGGACGAGCTCTTCGGTGGCTACACCATTTATAAGGAGCCTTTGAGCCTCGCCCCGTTCGAGAAGATTCCTGGCCCTATTAATAAGGTGCTGGCGAAGCTGGGCGACGCACTGCCGGACGGCGTGCGCGGTAAGTCGCTGCTGCAGCGCGGCACGATGTCCATGGAGGAGCGCTACTACGGTAATGCCCGCTCCTTCAACTACGAGCAGCTGGAGCGCGTGCTGCGCGAGGTTCGCCCGGAGTGGGATCACCGGGAGGTCACCGCCCCGATCTACGCGAAGTCCCAGGACATGGATCCGGTGGCCCGCATGCAGCACCTGGATCTGTTCACCTGGCTGCGCGGGGACATTCTGGTCAAGGCGGACAAGATCACGATGGCCAACTCCCTGGAGCTGCGCGTTCCGTTCCTGGACAAGGTCGTTTTCGACGTCGCGGAGACCCTCCCGATCGACATGAAGATCTCCCACGGGACGACGAAGTACGCGCTGCGTAAGGCGATGGAGCGCATCGTTCCGGAGCACGTGCTCAACCGCAAGAAGCTGGGCTTCCCGGTGCCGATCCGCCACTGGCTGGCCGGCGATGAGCTCTATGGCTGGGCGAAGAAGCACATCGAGGATTCCCAGACGGATCACATCTTCAACAAGGCCGAGGTTCTGGCGATGCTCGAGGAGCACCGGACGGCGATGACCTCCGGTTCCGGCCCGGATCACTCCCGCCGCCTGTGGACGGTGCTGGCGTTCATGATCTGGCACGGCATCTTCGTGGAGAAGCGCATCGACCCGGGCATCAGCGAGCAGGACTACCCGGTGAAGCTCTAAGTGTGCTGCGTTCCGGGGAATCCGGGGTCTAGGCCTATTTCCCCGGCCCTAGAGCCCCTCCCCGGCGCCAGCGGCTGCTTCCCCAGCGCATAGGTCCAGCCCTTCGGCCAAACCCTGGGCTCCCTGCCCCGCTGGCCCCCTAAATTATCCACCCCAACAGAAAACGCCGCGGCACCCACTGATCGTGGGGCCGCGGCGTTTCGCCGTCTTCCCTCTTTCGCTACCCCGCAATTGCGGGGCCCAGGGGCCTTCTTCGGCTTAGGAGAAGGAGTCGCCGCAGGCGCAGGAGCCCGAAGCGTTCGGGTTGTCGATCGTAAAGCCCTGGGACTCGATGGTGTCCGCGAAGTCGATCTTCGCGCCCATCAGGTACGGGGCGGACATGCGGTCGACGACCAGGTTCACGCCCTCGTACTCGTCCTTCAGGTCACCGTCCAGGGAGCGGTCATCGAAGAACAGCTGGTAACGCAGGCCAGCGCAGCCGCCTGGCTGCACCGCGATCCGCAGCGCCAGGTCGTCGCGGCCCTCCTGGGCCAGCAGGGAGCTTGCCTTGGCCACAGCGGCGTCGGTCAGCTCAACACCCGTGACCTTCTCTGGGGCAGTCATATTTCCTCCTCAATAAGGATGGTTTCGATGCTCGTTTAGGTTACTCGCAGAGCGGTGCGAATTCCACAACCTCACGCTCCGTCCTCCCGTACAACGAAGGTTGCCCCGAAACTATTCCATCCTTTTGATAGACCCCTGATTCTGCTCTAGCCTAAGAGGCGTGAAAAAGTCGCGTAAGAACAGCACATCCACTTCCGCTGCCGCCAGCTCCGCCGCAGCATCCGCCGAGGCCGCCCCAGAGGCCCAGGACAAGCAGCCGACCAACAAGGCCTTCACCCCGCCGAAGGGTCGCCCGACCCCGAAGCGTAACGAGCAGGAGCGCCAGGCCGGCGTGCGCCGCGGACCTTACCAGGGCCCAGAGACCCCGGCCGAGGCCCGCAAGCGTCGTAAGGAGCTCAAAGCCTCCATGTCCAAGGAGGAGTACAAGGAGCTCAAGGCCAAGGAGCGCCAGGAGCGCGAGGCCGAGCGCCGCCACATCAACGAGCGCATGATGGCCGGAGATGAACGCTACCTCATGGACCGCGATAAGGGCCCGGAGCGTCGCTTCGTCCGCGACTGGGTGGATTCGCACCGCTACCTCGGCAACTTCTTCATGCCGATCGCGCTGGTCGTGGTCGTGATTATGGTGATCGGCCTGCGCAACCCGATGCTGGCTAACACCGCCTCCCTGGTGATGTTCGGCATCCTGATCCTCATGGTCATCGAGGGCATCATCCTGGGCCGCAAAGTCAACCGCCTGGTGCGCGAGAAGTACCCGGACACCACGCTGGGTAAGTTCGGGCTGGGCATGTACGCCTTCGGCCGCGCGACGATGATCCGCAAGATGCGTAACCCTGCCCCGCAGGTGGAGATCGGCGAGGACGTTCGCTAAATGGCAGTGGACTTCACGGCCGTGGAAGCAGTCGATCCGACGCGTGTTGCTGAGGCGACCCGCCGGCTGGAGGCGACGACGATGGCTGCCGGTGGCGGCCGTGCGAGCTTGGGGGAGCTCGCCGCCTGGGGTGGCTGGTTGGCGGCCTGCCAGGGCCGGGAGCTGCCCGCCGCGCTGGAGCGCGTGACCTTGGCGGTCGTCGCGGGTGGGTCTTCAACGACGCCCAGCGTGTCCGTTCTCCCCGAGGACTCCCTTTCCCAGGTGGGCGAGCTGTATGCCTCGGGTCGCTCCCCCGTCGCCGCCGCTGCTGTGGCCCAGGCTGTTCGGGTGGAGTTTATCGACGCCAACACCGCGGCCGCCGATCAGCTTTCCACCGAGACGGAATCCTCTGGGGCGGAGCCCGGCCTCGAGGAGTGGCTGGCGGCCGGTGCGGCCTTCGCGGACGCGGAGGCGGATAAGGGCACGGAGCTGCTGCTGCTCGGCGATTTCGGCCCGGGCACCACGACCGCGGCCGCAACGATCATTGGCGCGATCTGCGGGATCGAGCCGGTGAAGGTCATCGGTTGGGGTTCCGGCATTGATGACCAGGGCTGGCGGCGCAAGGTAGCCCAGATTCGCGACGGCATGTTCGCGGTGCGGGATGTGCGCACCGAGCCCCGCGAGATCCTCTCCCGAGCGGCCGCGCCGCATATCGCGGTGCTGACCGGGATGCTCGCGCAGGCCGCGATCCGGCGCACGCCGGTGATCTTCGATGGTGCGGGCTGCGCGGCGGCCGCGCTGTGCGCGCAGATGCTGGCTCCCACCGCTCGCGACTGGTGGCAGCCTGCCTCCCCCGGCACGGAGCCGGCGATCGTGCCGGCGCTCGGCGCCTTGGGCTTAAGCCCAATCCTGCCGACCGGGATCGGCCTGGGTCAGGGAGCGGGTACGCTGCTGGCGCTGCCGCACTTGCGCCTGGCCACACAGTTCGCCGAGGGCGAGGCATAAGACCGCACTCCCCTGATCAGCGCCCTGCCTAGCAACGCTTCAGGCTCCAGCGCCACCGAAAGTGAACTAGCCCCCGAAAGTTGGGCTTTTAACCCTAGGCCTTTGAGCCGTTGTTGGATGCGTTCATTGTTGGACCACTTACTGCTAGCGCTGATCTTCGCTCAGCGAACTTCGTACTCTCAACGGAAAACTGCTCCCCAGTAGTTGGTAGCTGATAACTCAGCCCAACTACTGGGGAGCAGTTCATTTATTTAGCGGAGTTTCTTCGGTTTATGAGTCGTCTAATCGCGACAGCTAGCAGGTTGAAAGGGGTGCAAAGCAGCGCTATTCCCACAAAGGCAAAAACAACCCCAATTCCTTCTTGGGATGATATTCCAAAGGCTGCATCGAAGGCGAAAGCTGTGCCAAAACCTGAGCCTGTAAGAAGAGCTATAATGAGAGATTCCTTGACGGACCTGTAGTTAACATATGCAATGATGCTCGATCCGAGTATCAGGGAAATTCCGCAACCAATAATCTGCCATTTAGGGAATTGATTAGGCGCGCCATATAGAAAAAACTCTTCAATGCTTGATCCCGGAGACCATGAAAGCCAGGCTGCAGCTGACAGAATTCCAACAAGAAAAGATGCAACGGGTGCCCTATATGGAAGTCGTGAGTTCTGAGCACTTTCAGGAACATGCCTGTTTATTAAAACGTAAACTACTACGGTGGGAACCAGCACCAAGATAAAGGCGACCCAAAGGAAATGCCGAGGGTGAAAATTTCCAATCAGCATTGCGTCTCCAATCAAAGATTATCGCCGTGCGCTCCTATAACAATAGCCCAGTAGTCGCACCCTGATGAGATAGCAACACCACCATATTTCCCCTGAGTGGAATTGGGAACCGGACATCTACTTGCAGTGCGAGCAATCGTTTCGGGGCTTATGGAAGATGGGTTCTTTTGATCAACCGCACTCCCCTGAGCAGCGCCCTGCCTAGCAACGCTTCAGGCCCCGGCGCCGCCGAAAGATGGTGGCCCGGGGCCTGAAGTTTCGCTCCACACCACCGCGCGAGGCGCGTTACGGAGCTAGTGCGTTATTGCAGGCGCCCTACTGCAGATCCTCAGCCGGAACCAGGGTGTGCAGCCAACCGTGCTTATCCTCCACGGCACCACGCTGGATGCCGGTGAGGTGGTCGCGCAGCCGCATGGTGACCTCACCGGTCTGGGCACCGTTGATCTCGTACGCACCGCCGGCGTACTTGACGGAGCCCACCGGGGTGACCACCGCGGCGGTGCCGCAGGCCAGCACCTCGGAGAGCATGCCGGAGTTCGCGGCCTGCTCCCACTCCTCGATGGAGATACGGCGCTCGTTGACGTTGTAGCCCAGGTCGCGGGCGACCTGGATCAGGGAGTCGCGGGTAACACCCGGCAGCAGGGAGCCGGAGAGCTCCGGGGTGATGACCTCGGCGTTCTCGCCCTCGCCGAAGACGAACATGAGGTTCATGCCGCCCATTTCCTCGACCCACTTGCGCTCAACGGCGTCCAGCCATACGACCTGGTCGCAGCCCTGCTCGGCGGCCTGGGCCTGTGCCATGAGGGAACCGGCGTAGTTACCGGCGCACTTCGCAGCCCCCGTGCCGCCGGGCGCGGCGCGCACGTACTCGGTGGACAGCCACACGCTCACCGGCTTGATGCCGCCGGTGAAGTAGGCGCCCGCCGGGGAGGCGATGACGATGTAGGTGTAGGTCTTGGACGGCTGGACACCCAGGTGCACGTCCCGGGCGATCATCAGCGGGCGCAGGTACAGCGCGGCCTCGCCGCCTGCGGCTGGCACCCACTCGTGGTCGATGGCGACCAGCTGCTTCAGAGACTCGAGGAACAGCTCCTCCGGCAGCGGGGCCATGCCCAGGCGCTCGGCGGAACGGGCCATACGCTGGGCATTCTGCTCCGGGCGGAAGGTGGCGATGCTGCCGTCCGGCTGGCGGTAGGCCTTGATGCCTTCGAAGATGGCCTGGCCGTAGTGGAAGACCATGCTGGCCGGGTCCATGGTCAGCGGACCGTAGGGTTCGACGCGGGCGTTGTGCCAGCCGATCTCCTCGTCGTAGTCGATGAGGACCATGTGGTCGGTGAAGTGGACGCCGAACCCCGGGTTCTCGAGGACCTTGGCGATGTCCGCCGAAGAGGTGCGGTTCTCGTTCGGGGTGACGGTGAAGCTCAGATTGGTGTTTGGTGCGGTGGTGTTCGGTGTGCTTTCGCTCATGGCTACAACCATAGTTCCTCGAAAAATTGTGAGTACAGTTGATGGCGCATTAGTGAGATTCTGCGTTGCGAAAGGATTGATTTTCGATCATGACCACCCAGCCAGGCCAGCCGATCGCGCTGGATCCCGCCCAGATTTATTCCGCCCTGCCGAACCGCGGCACGATGCCGACGATTGACCTCGTCGCGGAGCTTCCGGCGGACGCGGAGGTGGACACGCTGATCGTTCCGGTGTTCCAGGGTGCCAACGGCCTGGAGCTGGCCGCCACGGGTTCTGGCCTGTTGAGCAAGGAGCAGGAGATTACCCTGTGGCGCGTGCTCACCAGCGTGGGTGCGACTGGCAAGCGCGAGGAGCTGACCCCAGTGCCGGGCGAGCTGCTGGCGACCGAGGGCTCGGCCCCGGCGACCAAAATCCTGGCCCTGGGCCTGGGCGATATCGACGACTCCACGGACGAGGACATCCGCGAGCTCGCGGGCGTGGCCTCCCGTGCCGCTGGTCTGGGTTCGAAGGTTGTGTCCAGCCTCGGCCTGATCTCCCCTGAGGCCGCGCTCGTCGGTCACGCGCTGGGTGGTTACCGTTTCGCTGGTTTCAAGGGCGCTTCCGCCAAGAACGCTGCTAGCCAGGACGCTGCTGGCCAGGACGCTGCTGGCCAGGACGACGCCGCCGCGTCCGACTCCCCCGTCACCATCACGGTCCTCGCCCGCGAGGCCGACGCCGCCCTGCTGGCCCAGGCTCAGGTTGACGCCGCCGCGGTGGCGCTGGCCCGTGACTTCGTGAATACCCCGGCGAACTTCCTGTACCCGGAGACCTATGCCAACACGATCCGCGAGATCGCTGAGGCCGTGGGGCTGGGCGTCGAGATCCTGGATGAAAAGGAGCTGGAGCAGAAGGGCTACGGCGGCATCGTCGGCGTCGGTAAGGGCAGTGAGCACGCCCCGCGCCTGGTGCGTCTGACCCACGAGCCGTCCGCGGATAACGAGGCACCGCAGGTGGCACTCGTCGGTAAGGGTGTGACCTTCGATACCGGCGGTATTTCTCTGAAGCCGGGCGCGAATATGTGGGACATGATTTCGGACATGGGTGGCTCCGCGGCTGTCGTCGCCACGATGGTGGCGGCCGCGCGCCTGGACCTGCCGATGAAGGTCATCGCCACGATCCCGTTGGCGGAGAACACCCCGAGCTCCACGGCAACCCGCCCGGGTGACGTGCTGCGCCACTACAACGGCCTGACCACCGAGGTGTTGAACACGGATGCGGAGGGCCGCCTGATCCTGGCCGATGCGATGGCTCGTGCCTGCGAGGACGAGCCGGATTACCTCATCGAGACCGCGACCCTGACCGGCGCGCAGATGGTGGCGCTGGGCAACCGCACCCCGGGCGTGATGGGTTCCATCGCCTTCCGCGACAAGGTGGCGGAACTGTCCCAGGAGATCGGCGAGAACGGCTGGGCTATGCCGCTGCCGCCTGAGCTCGGCGAGGCTCTGAAGTCCGATGTGGCCGACCTGCGCAATATCTCCGCCAGCCGCTGGGGTGGCATGTCGGTGGCCGGCCACTACCTGGCTAACTTCGTGACCGAGGGCGTGGAGTGGGTACACATCGATATCGCCGGCCCGGCGTATAACACCGAGGGCGCGTTCGGCTACACCCCGAAGCGCGGCACGGGCGTGCCGGTGCGTACGATCCTGGCGACCCTGCGCCACCTGGCAGGGACCACCAAGGGGGGCTAAGCCCAAGCCCTGGCCCTCCCCCTCGGCTAGAACTGCCCGGGGCTAGGCTTTCTCTCCCCCCCCCCCGGAGGGCTAAGACTCCTCTTCCGAGCGGCGCGCCTGTTCCATGCGGGCGCGCCGTTCGCGCTGTTCGAGGCGCTTTTTTGATCAGCCGGTCACGCTCGATGCGGTCGCGCATGCGCTGCGGGTAGCCGGTCTCTTCGGCGAAGTAGAGGGGGATGCCGAGCTTCTTGGCGACCACGTCGATGCCCTTCGGCCCGCCGATCTTGCGGCGCGTCCAGTCCCCGGAGCCGTCGACGAGAACGACCGACATCTCGTTGATGATGGTTTCGGGTTCCACGAAGCCCTCCACCCCACCTGCCTGTCCGCCATGCTGCGCGGACCAGGTGCTCAGGTACTCCAAATCACGTGCGCGGATGGTGTCTCCGGGCGCACGCGGCGGCTTGGTCTGATTCTTGCTGGATCGGCCAAAAAGATTGAACACAACTAGCCATTCTAGGCAGTCCGGTTCTCGGTCGGGGTTGGGTGCGTCGAAAGTTGCTTGAGAGCGTACAATTGTTGAGTAACTGGTCTTTAAAACTCGACCACAGCTAGTTTTCGCGTTTCAAGAGGAGCTTCAACACCATGGCGCAGTCCGTCGAAATGCCCGAGTTGGGCGAATCGGTCACTGAGGGCACCATCACCCAGTGGCTGAAGAAGGTTGGCGACAAGGTAGAGGTGGATGAGCCTTTGCTCGAGGTGTCCACCGACAAGGTTGATACCGAGATCCCCTCCCCTGTTGCCGGCATTCTGCTGAAGGTAATGGCCGAAGAGGACGACACCATCGAGGTCGGTTCCGTCATCGCTGAGATCGGCGAGGAGGATGAAGCTCCTTCCTCCGATGACGAGGGCGACGACTCCTCCAACGAGGACGAGGCTGCGGACAGCTCCGACGAGGAGGCTGAGGACTCCTCCGAGGACTCCTCCTCCGATGATGCATCCGAGGGTTCCGGTGAGGGCGAGGACGTCACCATGCCGGAGCTCGGCGAGTCCGTCACCGAGGGCACCATCACCCAGTGGCTGAAGTCCGTCGGCGACAAGGTCGAGGTCGACGAGCCACTGCTCGAGGTCTCCACCGACAAGGTCGACACCGAGATCCCATCCCCGGTCGCAGGCACCCTGGTCGAGATCCTCGCTGAGGAGGACGACACCGTCGAGGTCGGCGACGTCATCGCCCGCATCGGCGACGGCGAGGCTAAGCCGGCCAAGAAGGAAGAGCCGAAGGCTGAGGAGCCGGAGGAGACCGAGGACGAGGACGCTGAGGCTTCCTCCGAGGACGCATCCGAGGACACCTCCGCCGATGAGTCTTCCGACGATTCCGCTTCCGAGGGTTCCGGTGAGGACGAGGACGTCACCATGCCGGAGCTCGGCGAGTCCGTCACCGAGGGCACCATCACCCAGTGGCTGAAGTCCGTCGGCGACAAGGTCGAGGTCGACGAGCCACTGCTCGAGGTCTCCACCGACAAGGTCGACACCGAGATCCCATCCCCGGTCGCAGGCACCCTGGTCGAGATCCTCGCTGAGGAAGACGACACCGTCGAGGTCGGCGACGTCATCGCCCGCATCGGCGACGGCTCCGGCAAGCCTTCCAAGAAGGAAGAGCCGAAGAAGGAGAAGTCCGAGGACAAGTCTTCCGAGAAGGCTAAGGCGAAGGACGAGCAGAAGTCCGAGAAGAAGGACGACTCCAAGGACGAGCAGAAGTCCGAGAAGAAGGACTCCGGCAAGGACAAGGCCGCGGCCGCCCGCGAGGCGGCACGCGAGAAGGCTGCGAAGACCACCGCTCGCCCGAACGTCGCCGACCGCGGCGAGAAGTCCGGCTCCGCTGGCGAGCCGTCCGGCGATAACCTGCCGTACGTGACCCCGCTGGTCCGCAAGCTGGCCGAAAAGAACAACGTGGACCTCTCCAAGGTCACCGGCACCGGCGTTGGTGGCCGCATCCGCAAGCAGGACGTCCTGGCCGCCGCCGAGGGCGAGGACATCACCACCGGCGCGAAGACCAACCTGCCGGCCGGCCCGCGTGCGTCCGCACACAAGGTCGACCCGGATAAGCAGGAGCTGATCGGCACGACCCAGAAGGTCAACCGCATCCGCGAGATCACGGCACGCACCACCCTGGAGTCCCTGCGCAACTCCGCGCAGCTGACCCAGGTCCACGAGGTCGACATGACCCTCGTCGCCGACCTGCGCGCGAAGTCCAAGAAGGCTTTCCAGGACGCCCACGGCGTGAACCTGACCTTCCTGCCGTTCTTCGCGAAGGCTGCCGTCGAGGCGCTCATCTCCCACCCGAACGTCAACGCATCCTACAACGCTGAGACCAAGGAGATGACCTACCACGACCGCGTGAACCTGAGCATCGCGGTGGACACCGAGGACGGCCTGCTCTCCCCGGTCATCCACGACGCGCAGGACCTGAGCCTGCCGGAGCTGGCGAAGGCCATCGCGGACATCGCTGACCGCGCACGCAACAAGAAGCTGAAGCCGAACGATCTGGCCGGTGGCACCTTCACCATCACCAACATCGGTTCCGAGGGCGCCCTGACCGACACCCCGATCCTGGTTCCGCCGCAGGCAGCCATGGTCGGCACCGGTGCGATCGTGAAGCGCCCGGTCGTCCTCACCGAGGACGAGAACGAGGCCATCGCCATCCGCGACATGGTCTTCCTGCCGATGACCTACGACCACCAGGTCATCGACGGCGCCGACGCAGGCCGCTTCATGTCCACCCTGCGTGACCGCCTGGAGAAGGGCGACTTCGAGGATGACCTGGAGCTCTAAAGCTCCCGCGCCGCTCACGGTGGCGCTGGCTAAAGGCAGCGCCACGCGCGGAAGATAGCGCCCGCGGGTAGTTCCCAGCCACTAACGGGACCCGCAGTACTCAGACCCCCGAGCCTCAACGCTTGGGGGTCTTTTGCTGCGCGCTACACTTGGCAAACATGGGCTTTCAAACCGGCAGTATCCGCATGGACTCCACCCCGATCGAGGTCAAGGAGCTCGGCACGGTGGATTATCAGGAGACCTGGCACCGCCAGGCCGAACTCGCCGCCGAGCGCGCCGAGGGGAAAATCAACGACCAGTTGCTGATCCTGGAGCACCCGTCGACGTACACGGCGGGTAAGCGCACCGAGGACAGCGACCGGCCGGACAACGGGCTGCCGGTGGTGGACGTGGACCGCGGCGGCCGGATCACCTGGCACGGCCCGGGCCAGCTGGTGGCCTACCCCATCATCAAGCTGGCCGACCCGGTGGACGTGGTGGACTATGTCCGCCGCCTGGAGGAAGCATTGATCCAGACCTGTAAGGACGTGGGCCTGGAGGGCACGGGCCGCGTTGAGGGCCGCTCCGGGGTGTGGCTGCCCGCCGGCGTGGTGGGCGGCGAGCTGAAGCCCGCCCGGAAGATCGCAGCGATCGGCATTCGGGTCACCCGCGGCGTAACCATGCACGGGGTGTCCCTAAACTGTGACAACACCATGGAGTACTACGGGCACATCGTGCCCTGCGGCATCGCCGATGCCGGGGTGACCACGCTGTCGGCGGAACTCGGCCGGGACGTCCCCGTCGAGGAGTGCCGCGAGGCGCTGGAGAAGAACATCGTGGCCGCGCTGAACGGCGAGCTGGCGGTGCACAAGGACTAGCCGCAGTGCTCGCCATGCCGGTGATGTTTGGGCAGGTCAGCCCGCACGCCGAGATTGTTAGCAATCATCGGGTGACCAGCGTAGGGTGGTCTGCATGACTGTCAGCGCTAATGGACGCCGGATGCTTCGCATCGAAGCTAAGAACTCGCAAACTCCCATCGAGGCTAAGCCCCGCTGGATCCGCACCACCGCGAAGATGGGCCCCGAGTATCGGGACATGAAGAACCGCGTGACGGGCATGAGCCTGCACACGGTGTGCCAGGAGGCTGGCTGCCCGAATATCCACGAGTGCTGGGAGGACCGCGAGGCCTCCTTCCTTATCGGCGGCGATACTTGCTCTCGCCGTTGCGACTTCTGCCAGATTAAGTCCGGTAAGCCCACTCCCCTGGACCGCGATGAGCCACGCCGCGTGGCGGAGTCCGTCCGCGAGATGGGCCTGAAGTACGCAACCGTCACGGGCGTGACCCGCGACGACCTGGACGACGAGGGCGCCTGGCTGTACGCCGAGGTCGTCCGCAAGATCCACGAGCTGAACCCGAACACGGGCGTGGAGAACCTCACCCCGGACTTCTCGAATAAGCCGGAGCTGCTGCAGATCGTGTTCGAGTCTCAGCCGGAGGTCTTCGCCCACAACCTGGAGACCGTGCCGCGCATCTTCAAGCGCATCCGCCCGGCCTTCAAGTACGAGCGCTCCCTGGAGGTCATCCGTGCGGCTCACGATTACGGGCTGATCACGAAGTCCAACCTGATCCTGGGCATGGGCGAGACCGAGGAGGAGGTTGTGGAGGCGATGCGTGACCTGCGCGAGGCCGGCACCGATATCCTCACGATTACCCAGTACCTGCGCCCGACCTCCATGCACCACCCGATCGAGCGGTGGGTGCGCCCGGAGGAGTTCGTGGCACACTCCGAGGCTGCTTATGACATGGGCTTCCCGGCTGTTATGTCCGGCCCGCTGGTTCGTTCCAGCTACCGCTCCGGCCGCCTGTACGCGCAGGCGATGCGCGCACGTGGCCGTGAGATCCCAGAAAACCTCTCCCACCTCAACGAGAAGCTGGACGGCTCCACCCAGCAGGAGGCCACCAACCTGCTGGATAAGTACGGCGCATCCGAGGAGACCCCGGTCGCATACCGCTAGGGAAACCCAGCGATGTAGCGCTAAAGATAATCCTGCGGCGTACCGCTAGCGCGAGAGGCGTTGAGACGCGCGTAAGGCTTCGCACCTTGCGCGCGTTTCTTTGTTTTCGCTGCATGTTCTATCCTGGAGCACATGGCTAAGGACATCCGCGAGAAGGAAAACAAGAAGGCAGAAAAGGCCGCCAAGCGCGCCGCCCGCAAGGAGCAGCGCGGCCAGCTGTGGCAGGCCTTTAAGCTGCAGCGGCAGCGCGATAAGAAGCTGATCCCGCTGATGCTGGTGGGCTTTTTGGTGCCCGTCGTGCTTCTGCTTCTGCTTTCCACGGTGTTCGGCTGGTGGTGGCTGAACCTCATCGTGGGTATCCTGCTGGGCATCGCCGTGGCGGTGTGGGTATTCACCCGCCGCCTGCAGAAGGGTGTCTACGAGCAGATCGAGGGCGAGGCCGGCGCTGCCGCCTGGACTTTGAGCAACCTGCGCGACGGCGTGGGTATGAAGTGGATCGTCGAGCCAGGCATCGCGCAGAACACGAACCTGGATGCCGTCCACCGCGTCGTCGGCACCCCGGGCATCGTCCTCGTCGGTGAGGGCGATTCGAACCGCGTGAAGCAGATGATCGCCCGCGAACGGAAGAAGATCGCCCGGATCGCTGGCAATGCCCCGATCTACGACGTCATCGTCGGCGACGGTGAGGGCGAGGTCCCGGTCCGTAAGCTGCAGAACCACCTGATGCGCCTGCCGCGAAATGTGAAGAAGAACGAGGTCGATGCGCTGAACTCCCGCATCGATTCGATTTCCCGCTTGCAGTCCCCGATGGCGAATATGCCGAAGGGTCCGCTGCCGAAGGGTGGCCAGATGGCCGGCATGAACCGCCGCGCCCGCCGTGCTGCACAGCGTGGCAAGAAGTAAAATTTAAGATTATTTAGCGCTCAACCGGCCGCATACTGTGGCCGGTTTTTGCTTGGAGATTTGGGATTAGTTTGTGGACGTAGCCAACATCGGGATCATCATGTTGTTGAACATGCTCGGCGTGATGACCCCTGGCCCGGACCTGTTTTTGGTGCTGCGGATGGCCACCCGCTCGCGGAAGCATGCCTTCGCGGCGATTGGCGGGATCATCACCGCCCTGGTGTTCTGGTCGACACTGACCGTGATGGGCGCGAGCACGCTGCTGAATAAGAAGCCGTGGATCCTGGATTACCTGCAGATCTTCGGTGGCCTGTGGTTGGGCTATATGGCGTTTAGCCTGCTGCGGCAGGTGCGGGAGTACTACCGGACGCGGGCGGGGGCGAACACGGATCTGGTGATGGGCCCGGGGCTGGGTTCGCCGAGTGCTGCTTATCGCACGGGTATGGCGACGAACCTCTCCAATCCGAAGGCGGTGCTGTACTTTACGGCGATTCTGGCACCGTTTTTGCCGGTGGGCGCGCCGTGGTGGGTGTCTGTGGTGTATGTGGTCACCATCATGGCCTCGGCGGCGATTGTGTTTAGCCTGATCGCGCTGTTCGTCTCGACGCAGCGGGTGCAGTCCCGGCTGCTCTCCGTCTCCCACCTGATCGACCTGGGTGCCGGGCTGTTCTTCGCTGTGTTCTCGGTGACCTTGCTGTACAACGGCCTGACCGGCCTGTTGGGCTAGCGCTGCGGCGCCGGCGATCTCGGTTCGACGTCGCCGGCATCCCCCTGCTGCGGCAGCACTCCGCCGCTTCCCCATTCGGCCGCAGCTGCCCGCCGCTCTCCGTTCTGCGGCAGCGCCCGGCGCTGCCGTTCCCCCGTTTCCCCGCTTCTCGGGCAGGCTATCGGGTCTTAATGACGCCGGTTTGGGTCACGCGGTCGTGCAGCCCGCGGCCGTCGGTGTCCTGGACGACGGGCGGGAACATGAAGATGGTCAGCAGGATGCGCACGAAGGAGCGCCAGAGTCCGACGCGCTGGGTGGCGTCGTCCAGGCGGGCGACACCGATGCCCATAACCGCGTGGCCTGGGGTCTGGGCCAGTAGCCAGACGGTGAGCAGGCGCATCAGCACGAAGACCAGCATGGTGAGGGTGGACAGCCCGCCGAACTTGGTGGTCTGGGTGGTGATGAAGAACGCGATGCCCATGCTGAGGAACCAGTCGATGAGCAGCGCGATCATGCGGGGCATCAGCGTCGAGAGCGAGCCGGGCCCGTCCTTGGGCAAGCCGATGGCTTCGCCGGCGTAGGAGCTGAGTTTGTTCGGGTCTTCGTTTTGGCCGGGCAGCTGGGGGCCTTCGAGCCAGGAGCGCTTCTGAGTCATGATGGTTTTGAGCCTATCCAAGCGCTGGGGCGGGAACAATTTCCCGCGCCCCTGCTGGGCTTATGAGGCTGCCCTGACCCGGCGGGGTGAGCCTCAGCCCGGGACCAGGGCTAGCGGCTGATCACCTTCTTCGTGGTCCGCGGCTTTGCGCCCAGGAATTGTCGCTTGAAGTACTCCGAGACGCTGCCGGACCACTGCCCAGCGCCTGGCTTCACTTGGCGTCCCTTGGTCGCCCCTCCCCGAGCGCCGGGCGCCATGCCGCCGTAGAAGCCGCGGCCGCGTTGGTTATTCTGCGCGGCGGCTGCCTGCTCAGCGTGTGGCGTTGCCGCAGTCGAGTAACCATGGCCGGTGCCGTGCATGCCCGTGTGCGGAGCTGCGTTGGGTGTGCCCGGCGCGCCGACACCGTGCAGCCCACGACCCACCGCACCGTTGCGGAGATTTTCAGGGTGCGCGGCGGGGAGCTCGGGGCGGATGACGGTAGCCCGTGGTGCCCTGCCCTGCCCGGTGGTGGCGTGAGTTCCGTAGCCCTGGTTGCGGCTGCCGGTGCGCTCGCCGGTGGCCTCCGCCCCGCCGAGCCCTGGCGCGTTCCGGAGTGCGCTGTGTGCGCCGGTGCCGTGTGGCGCGCTGCCACCACGTGGGAGTGGGGCTTGGCCGTTGGGCCGGTTGATTCCCGCAGTCGGCAGCGCGGGGCGGGCAGGCTGTGCTCCACCAGCGTTCGCGCTACCGCCCGCGCCCCGCTGGTTAGCCCCGGGCAGGGCGAGGCCCGGCGTAGTCGCGTTGCCGGGAGCCCCGCCCGGCATGCCTGCTGTGTGGGCGGGTGTATTCGCAGGCAGCTGTGCGCCTGCCGATGCCACTCCCGGACCCGCGGGTGCTGCGGGGCTGGCCCCTGCAGGGGCGACGTGTTGCTGGCTGGCGGGGAGGTGCTCCCCTGCCGCTGGGCTGGTGTTCCCGGCTGCCGGCGCATTGGCGGCGGCGTTGCCGCGACCTGCATCCGTCACAGCGTCGGCGGTTTGTGCCCCGAGTTCTTGGACGTTATTCGCGGCGGCGGGTGCGACGTTGCCGTTGATGCCCTGGAATGCCTCGGCGGGGCCGGTGGTGTTGAAGCTGGTGATGTTCACCCCGCCGCCCCCGTTGTGCCCGACGACCGGCACCCCGAAGTTATGGACTGGTGGCTTGAGCAGCTCCAGCGAGGGCTGCAGGTGCGTGCTCACGAAGGTCGCTACCGCAGCTTTCCGGGCTGCCACTACCCCGGGGCCAGTCCCCGCAAGTGCGTTGGTGCTTAGCAGCCCTTGGAGATAAGTCAGGTTCGCCGCCCTCACCACTGGAAACTGGCTCGCAGATTCGGCCATGAGAGCGGCATTGGCGGAGATGTTGTGACCCCGCTTAACGAAGTCCTCCAGGGCATGACGCACCTCATCGAAAGCACGCCCCTTGTTGTTTCGGGCGAGGTCGCCGGAGATCGAGTGCAGGGTGTGCGCCGTGGCTTCCAAACGGGTGGCTGCCTGCGACCATCTTTCTGCTGATGCCAGTGGTGCCGCATCCGAGCTGGTGAACATTCCGATCAGAACTTCAAGCTCGGTACCTGCTTCCGCGACTGTCACTGGTGCCGTGTAGTTCAGGTTCTTGAATGGTTCGTTGTCTCGTGGCTGAAAACATTCAAAGCTGCCAACTCCAGCTGCGTGCTTCGCGACATCAAATTTGTCGAGCACCTTCGCGCTGGACTTATCCTGCTGATCAATCGCGAAACCGAGGCTGTCCAGCAGATCCATCGCCCACTGCAGGTCATCCTGATACTTCTGCATCGCCTGCAGAACGTCCCCGGGCTGGCCACTCCAATAGGTGCTGTGCTGCGTAAAGGCCGCGTTTAGCGATGGAACCTGTGTATATGCGCCATCCCACGGCGAAGATGGCGCGATGGTCTTGGTTGAGTGCTCAGCACGAGCGAGACCTTGCTGAGCCGCTCTGATATCCGCAATCGATGCTTGAATTTCCATTTTAGAACCCCCCAGAAACGTTCCTGATGACTTGCCAATAAAGGCTATTAATTGTGCACATTGCGTACTGAGACTCGACGTTGCTTGCTCCCGTAGCGAGATAGACCCGATCTGTCCCCTTCAAAGCAGGGCCACGCACCATGCACGTACTCGCTCCCTTGGCTCCATGCATCGCGACGAATTCATCACTTCTTGGTAGCTGGTACTCCATCTCGCTCGTCAGTTCGTCCAACTTTGCGCCAGGAGTACCTACTGATAAGTCGAGTGCGTCGAGATTATGCAGCTGTTTTACATCTAGATTCGCGAAGTTACAGCTATACCTAATCTCGTTGTTAGTGCTGAGCTCTGGATCATCCGTGTACCCCAGCTCGGCCATGCGCTCGCGCACCACCGGGCCGCAAATATCCGGCAAACCCACAAAGTCCCCCTTCACCTGCCCCTGCTTCAACTTTGGGATGTCCACCGGCTCACCGACGAAGCGCTGCGATTCCCACACCACATGCTCCCGGCGACCATAGGGCTCCTTCTCGAACCAGATGCCATCGAAGCCCTCCGGCCTGGGCCAAGAAAGATCCATCCCACCGTTATTAGACAACCGCTCGCCCAGTTCGGTTCCCACGTAGTTTCCGGCGTCCACGATCGGCATCACCCCCGCGGCCTCCCGCTGCAGCTCGCCACCCGTGCCGGGCGCGAAACCCATCACCCCCGCCAGGCCCACGATCGTGGCGATCACCACCACGACCCGCATGATCCCGCGAGGAGATCGGGTGGTTGTGCGGGGGTTGACGTCGTTAAAAAAGCTGGTCACAGCGCCCCCTCAAAAAACAATGATTTCCCTCCCCACCCCGCAACCGGTGCCCCCTGCTGCGGGAACGAGGTAAAAGAAACAGTAACCCAGCGGCCACCGGCGGGGACGGGAAAAACGGAAAGTTCACCCCCGCGTTATCCCCGAGGGCAATACTCGGGATAACGGCGGGTAAAATGTGATCCGAGCAACCCCCACAGACACGACTACGAAGAGCGGAGTTTAGCGTGGCATTTGAAACACCCGAAGAGGTCGTGAAGTTCATCAAGGACGAGGACGTGGAGTTCGTCGACATCCGCTTCACGGACGTCCCTGGCACCGAACAGCACTTCAGCATCCCGGCAGAGGCTTTCGACGAGGACGCCATCGAGGAAGGCCTGGCCTTCGACGGCTCCTCCATCCGCGGATTCACCACCATCGACGAGTCCGACATGAACCTCCTGCCGGACCTGTCCACCGCGAAGATCGACCCGTTCCGCGAGTCGAAGACGCTGAACATCAAGTTCTTCGTCCACGACCCGTTCACCCGCGAGCCGTTCAGCCGCGACCCGCGCAATGTGGCGCGTAAGGCGGAGCAGTACCTGGCGTCCACGGGTATTGCGGATACCTGCCTCTTCGGCGCGGAGGCGGAGTTCTACCTCTTTGATTCCGTGCGCTACCGCGTGGAGGGCCACGAGGCGTTCTACAGCATGGATTCCGACTCCGGCTGGTGGAACCGCGACCAGGAGTTCGACCTGGATGGTTCCCGCAACCTGGGCTACAAAACCCGCCCGAAGGGTGGCTACTTCCCGGTCGCGCCGTACGACCGCTACCAGGATCTGCGCGATGAGATGAGCAAGGAGCTCATGAAGGCCGGCTTCACCCTGGAGCGTCTGCACCACGAGGTGGGCTCCGGCGGGCAGCAGGAGATCAACTACAAGTTCGACACCCTGCTGGCCGCGGCGGATGACATCCAGACCTTCAAGTACATCATCCGCAACGTGGCATGGCGCAATGGCAAGTCCGCGACCTTCATGCCGAAGCCGCTGGCCGGCGATAATGGTTCGGGTATGCACGCGCACCAGTCCCTATGGAAGGACGGCGAGCCGCTGTTCCACGACGAGAACGGTTACGCAGGGCTTTCGGATACCGCCCGCTACTACATCGGCGGCATCCTGGAGCACGCTGGCGCGGTGCTGGCATTCACCAACCCGACGCTGAACTCCTACCACCGCCTGGTGCCGGGCTTCGAGGCGCCGATCAACCTGGTGTACTCGCAGCGCAACCGTTCCGCGGCTGTGCGTATCCCGATCACGGGCTCGAACCCGAAGGCGAAGCGCATTGAGTTCCGCGCGCCGGACCCGAGCGGTAACCCGTACCTCGGCTTTGCCGCGATGATGCTGGCCGGCCTGGATGGCATCAAGAACCGCATCGAGCCGCACGAGCCGGTGGATAAGGACCTCTACGAGCTGCCGCCGGAGGAGGCGAAGAGCATCCCCCAGGCGCCGACCTCCCTGGAGGGCGCGCTGAAGGCCCTGGAGGATGACAATGAGTTCCTCACCGAGGGTGGCGTGTTCACCGACGACCTGATTGATACCTACATCCGCTACAAGGTGGATAACGAGATCATGCCGAGCCGTTTGCGCCCGACTCCGCTGGAGTTCGAGATGTACTACGACTGCTAGTTGCTGGTCTAGCGCGAGGCTCGGAAGCTGTTGGTAGCTTCCGGGCCTTGTGCTGTTGGTGGGAGGGGGGTGTCCCTTCTTCTGGCAAATGGGGTTGCTGGGGGTTGCGTATTGGGGAGGGCTGGGCTCAACGGTGAAGTGCCCCAGGTTTTGTTCCGTCGAAGGCTTTGTAGATATCGACGACGTTGCCTTTCATCGGCTGCAGCAGCTCCTTGTGCGTGGTGGGTGGTGGTGTTTGTCGGGATTCTAACAGCCAAGCATCGTGGAGGCCGCTGAGCTCAATCCGGGATACAGGAGTGCGGGTGCCCTGGAGTGAGCCAAGGGGCATTACGGCCAGTTACTCGAAGTAGTCCTCGTCGATCTCGACGATCTGGACCGTCCGCTTGGTCTGCACACCAACGCCGTACTTGATCATCAGTTTGGCAAGCAGCGCACCATCCATAACAACCACCCGGGACTGAACAGGCCCCGCATAACCAATAGCCCCAGAGCTGATGGTGAAAGGCTCGCGCGGATTCATCCTCCGCGACAATTACTCACGATGTGACTTTTACAATCTTTGTATGCAGCTGCCAGAGGGAAGAACCATCGACGTGCGCGATCTTACGTCACTTGCGCCCGCGTTTAAGAAGGGCGACTCGGAGTGTGGGGTCTACCGCCTCCACTTCGAAAATGGAGAGGCATACCCGGGCAAGTCCAAGAATGTAGTGAGCCGATTTGCGAATCATAGACGACGATGGCCAGACATCGTTGCCGTCGATTTCTTCCCGATGCCGGAAGACCAAATCACGGCCGCGGAGCAATTTTTAATCACCGAGACTGAAGCGCAATACTCGGTGCGAAACATCATGCTCACCAACCGGCCACGGGGAAATGACACTGCTGAGATCGTGACCCTGAATGGCTCAACCGTGTCGCTGCCGTGGGAGCGAGAACGTGCGAAAGGCGCCACTCAGTCGTATGCGGACGAGTTCGACGCGAAGCCCGCCCAGCTTCTTCGGCACCCCGAATTCCCAGAAATTCGTGCTTTGCTTGGGTGGTACATCGCCTACACCATGCCAGACCCGGCAGCGACCGCAGGCCAACTATGGACGGTGACATGTATGCCGTCGACAAATCGCACTCGAACTGAGCACCGCCTGGTCACGCTGTCCTGTGGAAACCTGGAGACTCTGTTCATTGTGGCGAGCAAATCGGTGGATTACGCCAACGACCCGAACGCGTTCGTCGCCGTAAACGTGAACACGGCGCTCTTGGACAGCCACACGCAGTTCCGAGATCCATCCGGTCGTTGGGCGGTTTTCAGTCGCGGGTACAGAGGAGAGAAGGTGTCGAGTCTCCAACTCGACCTGGGCACTCTGCTCGCAGTCATCGACGGCCATATCGAATTTCCGCATTTCGACGAATTGCTTGCTGAGGCATACACGCTCAATACCCGCCTCATGCGCCGCGGCTCCACGATGTATTCGCGCTTCCACAACGAGAAGCTCGCGGACCTGCTCCTCGCGGAGGCCGTGACCTGGGAGGAATAGAGCCTAACCTTCCAGCCCCTGCACGATCCGCACCGTCTCCACTGCCACACGTGTGACCTTAGCAATGAGGTCCAGGATGTAGAGCGGATTGCCCACCTCGTCGGCCCAGTCGTTGGGGTCGTTGACAATCCCGGACGCTTTATCCCGCTTCACCTGGTAACGATCAATCAGCCACGCCAACGCAGAACGCGACCTCAACACATACTCGTCAGCCTCAGCAGGGATACCGCTTATCGTCACGCGCTTGTTGTAAATCAGCTTGGTGACATCATTGACGCTCTTTCCTGTCTCCGGGTCCTTCTTGCGTGCCCACTTCATCTTCAACACACGCCAGGTATCCGGGTCGGACTCATTGCCCTTCACCGCGATGCCCAGGGGGCACGGGCCCTCGCCCTTATCCACACATGTAGAGCAAACATGCTGGCAAACGGTACGAAACGGACCTCGAACAGCGATTCCTCAGGTAACATACCAGCTGTCAATCCGGATCAAGTTCTTTACATGCGCGAGCAGGAGGAAATCATGCTGACAAAAGTACTGAGCATTAAAGGGATAGGATTGCTCCACGGCGCCAAGACGGAAAAGCCAAACTTTTTCCGCAAAGCAACGCTTCTCTACGCGGAGAACGGGCGAGGAAAATCTACCTTCGCGAGTCTCTTGACCTCCTGCTCTACTGCGGACGCTGAACTAATTGAAGAACGCGCCACCATTGACGCAGGGGTGGAGCCTTCGGCGGAACTCATGTTTGGCAACTCGGCAGCGAGATATGAAGATGCCGCCTGGAGCGGATATAAACCAAATATCATCGTCTACGACGGCAACTTCGTAAACAATAACGTCCATTCGGGCATGGAAGTTACGTCAAGCCAACGGGCAAATCTCCTAGACTTCGCGCTCGGCGTCAATGCAGTTAGAGCCAGAGCCGATGAAGCCCGGGCTACAGATCGCGCAAAAACGGCGGGTCAACTTGTCAAGTCACTGAAGGAGGAGTTGCAGGCTCTTACAAAGGACGAAATGTCCTTGCCACAGTTCCGAGCGCTATCTGAAGATGCGAAGATTGACGAAAAAATCTCGGACGCTGAACAACGGCTGGAAGCGATAAAAAAGAGTCGCAGAAATCAAGCGCAAGCCACTGCCGCAAACATTCCGTTTTCCCGAGTTGAATATCGACTCGATTTTTTCACTCCTGAACCGCACGCTTGAAAGTGTTCATGCGAAAGCCGCCGCGAAAGTGACGGAGCATCTGGGGCACCTGGAAGATTCAAACTCGGCTGCATGGGTGCAGCGCGGGCTCGAACTAGCACAAAACGAGAATTGTCCATTCTGCGGCCAAGATGTCAGTCGCGTGGAACTACTGGAAATGTACCGCATCTATTTTGATCGAGCTTACAGCGATCTCCAGAAAAGTGTCGCAGATACGTCGGTAAAAGTCTTCTCTTCAGTAAACGCGGCGATAGTCGATCAAGCAGTGACGAACCGGCTGCGCAATAACGAAACAATCGAACAGTGGGAAGGTCACGTAACACTAAACCCGCTGACTGGAGAGAATGACGACCTGGCCCGGGCTTCGTTGGAGAATCTGCGCGACCTATTGGAATCGCTCTTTGCCCGTAAAACGTCTGCGCTCACAGAGGCGCACGGCAGCAACGATGAAGTGAAAGAAGCCGCCCGGTTGTGGCAGCAGGCTAAATCGGTTTACGACGATGAGAACTCGATCGTGGAAGGTTACACAAAAAGTATCGAGGACTACAAAAGTTCACTCGCCTCAGCGTCGCTTGATGATGTTAGTAAGGAACTCAAGCACCTTTCCGTCGTTAAGGCTCGATTCAGTACCGACGCTGTCACGATCATCGATAAATTGAAAGATGCCGAAGCCGACCTTAAAGATGCTGAACGGGAGAAGAAGACTGCTCGCGACACATTGAATCAAACTATGGTCGGTACACTTAGCCAATTCAAAGAGGACATCAACTCTCATCTCGACGAGTTTAACGCCGAATTTCGCATCAACGAATTTAGTCACAACTATCGCGGAAAGAGCCCGCAGGCTGAGTACGGGATACAGTTGCGTGGCGAGGCAATAGAACTAGCGGGGGGACGCCCAACATTCGCCACCGCCTTGAGCGAGGGCGATAAGAAGACGATGGGGTTCGCATTCTTCGCGGCTTCGACTCTGGCTGATCCAGATCTCGGAAAGAAGATTGTGGTAATTGATGACCCTATGAGTAGTCTTGACGCACCTCGTCGGGATCACACCATTGAGGTCCTTGACCAAATCTCCGCGCGTGCTGAGCAAGTCATTATTATCGCACATGATGCCCATTTTCTCCGAGCGATGCAGGGCAAATTTGAGAAGAGGTTTGAGAAAGACGAAATAGGGACGCTGCATCTGAAGATGGTGAAGAATGGCTACTCTGATTTCGATACTCTGGACCTTGATTATCTTTGCCAATCGCAGTATCTCGCCGACTATAAACTTGTGACAGGCGTTGTTGCAGGTGAGATAAACGATCCTGAAGGAGTTGCACGAGGCGCTGTCGCACTGCGACCACTTTTGGAAGGCTATCTTCATAGGAAGTACCCAGGGATCATCCCTACGGGTATCACGCTAGGGCGCGCCATCGAAACGATTGAAAGTAAAGGCGGGACAAATTCACCGTGCGCCGCAATGTTCGACCGTGTCGAAGAGTTGCACAAGATGAATAAGTACGCCAGCAAGTTCCATCACAATACGCAACCAGACATGGTAGCCGCCCAGCGGGAAAGCCAGTCTGCGATTGTAAACAACGGTGCGAGGATTCTAGAGTTCATTCACTCTGCGTAGAGAGATGCAAGAACGAAGGTCGCTACTGTTCCTCACTGAAGAGTTGGCTGACGCCTTATTGCAACTCCCTTGCTATCCCCGGCATTCGCTTGAGGTTCAGTGGCATTTTACCTAGTTCCGCCTGCACTAGCGAAGATACAGATAAACCGGCGTTATGCGCGAGTCGCTCCTGACTGATGCCGAGGTGTTTTCGCGGGTAGCAATGCGCCGACCAAACCATTGGAGGAACTCTTCAATTTGAGGATCGCTATTGTCGTTGTTCACGCATCGAATTTGTCTGCGACTAGTCTCAGACTCCAGAGCGTGAAGAAACAGCACTAGCCGCCTAGTAGTACTCTGCTAGGTGGTGATTTTCTTGACCTGGAGATGACCCAACGAACCGCCCTTCTGCCCTCGCCCTACCCTTCACGATTGCCCTCTTGCTCTGCGGTTGCTCAGGGAACGCGGGTATCCCCACCTCCGAGCCAACCCAAGGGGTTACCCCTGTTGCAACGTCGACCGACGCGCGAGGGAACTCGACTTCGCCAGCAGGTCTCTATCTGGATGTCACCGCCCATCCAGGGACTCAGCAGATCTCGATGCTGCAGTGCTGGCAGACCGCTGCGCCGGGCAAGGACGCGACCGTGTACGAACCCTTGGAGGATACGTACACTCTCGAACTTAACGGCGAGACCCGGATGTTCGACACGGCGACCGATTCATGGACGCCCGACGAAGACCTGTCGGAATCTGTCTTGTTGAATCGGGATACTGATGACAAGCCAACGATCACAAGTGGGGGCGAAGCAGACGCAATCGATTGGCGGGCCGTTAAGTGCAGCTCGAAGCTGAACAGCTCACCATCCGAGGCCGCAGCAGGCTCCCAGGTGAAACGCGAGAAATACCGACCGGCGTTCGAGCCGTAAAGAGCCAAGTCCGGAAGCAGATTAGTCGCAAAGGCACTGTAGGGTTTCACCGCGCCTACGGTCATCTGAGCAAACCCGATGATGTTGTGGTGCTGCGTCGGGAACATCGACGGCAACTGATACACCATGTCGTTGAGTTCTTTCGCAAAGTAACTGCGCTGTTTGAAAAACGGACGGTACAACGATGTATACACACGGTCTGTATTAACCGTAATCTCAGTTCCGCGGGCTAACTCCTGCTTCAAGCTGCGGTTCCATGAACCTTGCGTGCTTTCGACGGGGCTGTGGCCAGCAGGTCTTCGGCCAGGGCGTAGGTAGCAGCGCCTTCTTCGCGGAGGGCTTCATCGAGACCGGGGCGAGACCACTTGGCATCATTAATGGTGTCGCTGTCGCTGTGCTTAGGGTCGCAACCAACGTCGATGAGGCCCTTGCGTTGCGTGTCCAGCGACTGCCCCTGACGGGAGGTCGAGACGCGCGCGTAGCCGATCAACATGCCTACTCACCAGCCAGTTCTTCCTCGGTCACGCTGAGGTCGGCAGGCAACGCGCCGTCGATGATGTAGGTGCGCAGCAGCTTGTCCAGCATTGCACGGACCTTGAACTTCGATACCGGTGCACCGGTGGCCTCAGCGAAGTATGCTGCCGCTAGGTCAAGGTCAACCGATTCTTTCAGGTCATCGAAGCGCCCGTACTCGTTGATGGTTGTTGCTGTAACCCGGATGTCGAGAATTCGGTGCAGCTGCACCATGTCCAGCCCCAGGCGCTCATGCAGCCGTACCAGCTGCCGGTCGCGCTCGGTGATGCGGTACTCGTTGATGTAGTCGTGCACTGTCTTACCCGGTTGCAGGGTCACGTCACCTGCTTGGAGGTCGTGCAGCCAGCGGTTAGCGTAGCGCTGGTCATCCTTACTCAGACGCGCGAAGCTGTCATGCAGCTCTTCCAGCAGGTCATCGAGCACATCCTGCGGCACGCCGTCCTGGAGGGCCTTGAGGTACTTGTCGAACTTGCTGTTGAGGTACTCGGCATCAATGCGGTCGGTGTCGATGTGCGTGATGTGCACGTCAATGTCGAAGGGTGCATCCTCAGGCAACTGCTCTGAGTCGTCGCCTGCTTTGCCGAGTTCCTTATAACGGGTCACCAGCGTGGTGTAGGTGTCCTCGGTAAGTTCCACCACGATAGGCTCCAGCGGGGCATCGAAGTAGTAGGTGTCCTTGTCCCAGGTGAAGCCCTGCACCTGCGCGGCCTGAAGTTCCCGGTACATGCGGTTGAAGGTCTTGGCGAACTCGCCTTGGTCTGCCTCAACGTCGGGTAGCTGCGAGAAGTCCGGCTGGCCGGTCTTCGGGTCTGTAAACAGCGCCTCGATGGTAGCGAAGCACTCGTTAGTGGACTTGAGATGGTCACCGAGGTGGTCCACGAACAGACCGAGGGGGCGGTCGCCGGAGTAGAGCTTTACCGCCCGGTCGATGTTGCCCCGCATAGTGTGCGGTCTGCGGTAGTAGCGGATGGACCCGAAGGGCTTTTCCGGGCCGAAGATGCGGTTGGTGCGCGAGAAAGCCTGGATGATGGATTCGTATTCGATTACCTTGTCCAGGTACAGGGTGTTGAGCCACTTGGAGTCGAAGCCGGTGAGCATTTGGTCCACGACGATGAGCAGGTCGATGTGTTGGCTGCGGTCCTCGAGGAAGGCCTTGGCGTTGTAAGGCTTCTTGTGGGCTAGGCGCTTGGAGACGTCCTTTTTGAACTCATCATGGGTCGGCATGGTGAAGTGCTGGCCGTAGGTGTTGTTGTAGTCGCGGAGAATCTCCAGCAGGCCGTCTTCCTTGAACAGCTGATTGTCCCCGGCGTTGTCGATGTTGGGGTCGAATAGTGCTGTCACGTTGATATGCGGGTACTGGTTTTTGAAGATGCGGTAGTACTCCACGGCGTCGGGGATGCTGGAGGTCGCGAGGATGGCATGGAACATGCTGTTGCGGCTCAGCTGCATCCAGTGCTCGTTGATGTCGCTGGCGACAGCCTCGCGGTGGTTTGCCTTTTCATACTGGGTCGTCGGCAGGTAGTCCTCGATGCCCTTGGTGACACGCTTATAGGTGCTGTTGCCTTTATCATCCTTTTCCAGCTCATAGATAGAGGCCATAGGGACCTGCTTCTTGTCCATGAACTTGCTGTAGACTGCCGCCTTCTGCGGGTCCGAAAGTACTTCCTCTACGGTCTTGGCCTTGGCCGCCTGGAGGGCGACCACGGTGCGCACGTCATGTGCCCTGAAGGTCTCCACCATCTCCGGGTCGAAGCTCAACACATTCTTATCGCGGATGCCATCGGCAATCGAGTAGCGGTGTAGCTCATTGCCGAACAGGGTGGTCGTGGTGGAGTGCTTCTTCTGGTTCTCATCGTGGATGGGCGTGCCGGTGAAGCCAAAGAACAGCGCGTTCGGCAAGGTACGCTTGACGGAGGCGAGCATGTCACCGAAGGTGGTGCGGTGTGCCTCATCGACGATGAAGACCACGCGCTTGGAACGGATGAGGTCCAGGTCAGCTGTCTTCATAGTCTCAGCGTTGACGCGGCTCATCTTGTGCAGTGAGGTCACGATGAGGGTGGAGCGCTTGTCCTTGAGCAGCGTTGCCAGGTTGGCAGCACTGGAGGTGTCCTCCACCGCGATGCTGTCACCGCCGTAGCTGACGTAGTTCTCCAGCGACTGCGTGCCCAGCTCCACACGGTCGAGCAGGAACACTACCTTGTCGGCGTTGTGGGAGTCAGCGATGAGCTGAGCGGTCTTGAAGCTAGTAATCGTCTTGCCGGAGCCGGTGGTGTGCCAGATGTAGCCCCCCAGCTGGTCGCCGCTGTCCCAGTCGTGACGGTCCACACGGTCAGCGATACGTGAGGCTGCATAGTACTGGTAGGAACGCATAACCAACAGGTTGCCGGAGGCCCGGTCAGCGACGGTGTAGAAGCCGATGAGCTGGTGCGCCATCGGAATGGACAGCAGCGCACGTGCCACGTCATCCCATTGATTGACCGGCTCGTTGTTAAAGTCGGCCCAGTGGAAGAAGTAGTCCGGGTTGAACTTGCCTGCGCCCGGGTTGGCGAAGTAGAGCGTCTCCTCTGGGGTGATGGCGACGAAGATTTGCACCAGGGAGAAGATGCCCTGGTAGACGCCCTCGTGGGCGTACTTGGCTATCTGGTTCGCACCTTGGGAGACCGGCACGCCGGAGCGCTTCAGCTCGATGTGGAAGACCGGCATACCGTTGATGAGCAGCATCAAGTCGCCACGTCGAATGGGCAGCAGCTTATTGGCGGTCTGGAAGCGCGGCTGGACGGCAATCTGGTAGCGCGACTGGCCACCGGCAATCTCTAGGCGGTCGTAGATTTTCAGGCTGACCTCAGAGCCGAAGTTGGGGGCCTGCGGTGCATCTCGGGTAATGGTCACGGTGCGACCGTTGATGAACTCGTTGAGCGCCAGCGGCGTGCGCAGGTTGTTGACCTGCTCGATGATTTGTGCCATCTCGCCTTCGGTGAGCGGCACGTCGCCTAGCAGGTTACGGCCCCGGTTGTTGGCGTAAAGAATATCTGCCCAGTTGTCGATGAGCTGTTGCTCTGTCGGGAAGCGCAGCAGCTGCTTGCTCCAACCGTGGCGGGTGAGCAGGTCGATGAGCGCAGCCTCGAACTCAGCCTCAGAACGAAATGGTGTGGTCATAGCCGCTCCTTAGATGTACATCCGCTGCAGCAGCGCCGTCTTGGTCTGCTTGAGGGACTCGATGTACTTGGCCTCGGTAGCAATGAGCGTGTCCAGCCGTGTGAACACCGCACCGATGGCCTGCTGTTCTTCGAGAGTGGGTGGAATGGTAGCCGCCGCCTCTGCCAAGTGACGGGCGTTCAGTGACGGCAAAGCACCGCTCTGAGTGAATCGGGTCAGGTCCACCGTCTTGAGGTAGGTATCGGCAAACTGAACATCCCAAGATTTAGTGTCCAAGGAAAACGCCATCAGATTGTTGTCGAGGAGGAATGTGTCGGTAGCGAGTCTTTTGCGCCCTAGAAAGACAGCAGCACCAACCTTGGCGAACAGAATCGCAGGTACAGCTGTTACAGGTATCCAGTGATTGCGAACAATCTGTTCCTCCGTCACATAGTGGTTGGCGGAACGCAGTTGCAGCTCATTCCCTGGTGCGGAGAGGTCCGATACCTTGTAGAAAGGTAGGCCTGTGTCCCCGCCTTGTTCACGTTCCGGGAATCCGACGCCTGACTTGAACGAGCCGAGTTCACCCAGTGTTGTCGTCTTCCACTCACCGTCGAAGCCCTCCAGGCGCAACTCCGGCACCGTCTGGCCCTCCTGCGGAAACATCCGTTGCATGAGCGCAGTCTTGGCCTGCTGCAGAGCCTGGTGCTTCTTGGAGTGCTGGTTGATGGCAGCGTCGAGGTTGGTGAAGATAGCGCCGATGGCCTGCTGTTCTTCGAGCGTTGGAAAATAAGCTGTGACGGTACCGTATTGCGGGAATGAAATGTTCAGCAACCCGTCCATACGTGCACCAGAAGATACAAGCCGTTCAAGTTGACTTTGGACGCTCTTGCGATTTAGCGAATACGACGTGAATGTCGGGTGTTCCTCGGGCACCCGAAAACAGTGATAGACAAATGGGACCCTAGCGGCACTTTCTCGAAGCTCGAAGCAGGAGCCGAAGGGACGAATTTTACTGGCACCGTGGTTATATGCCAGCTCCCCTTGATGTAGCTCAATGTATTTGCTCAGGCTCTTGCCTGCGTTGTCACTTGAGTACTTTTCGGATTGATTAATGAATCCGTCAGCTGCCGAGATCATCATGACGGGTGCAGTTGAGTCGGGGTTGACGCGAGCGACAGGGACGGAGATTTGCTGTACAGTTTTTTCTTCCCACTCATCCTCGAAGCCATCCAGGCGTAGCGCGGGCACGTTGTGGCTATGCATCGCGATCACCGCCCAGCAGCTCCTGGAGTGCAGCCACGGCCTGCATATCAGCGGCGTTGCCGGTAAGCCCGCTCAGTAGACCAGCGAGTTCCTGCGCTGTCTCGCGAATCTGCACGTCGAGGTCGGTCAGCGCAACGGCGTACTTATCGTGCAGCGCTTGGACGCGGCCGGCTAGGCCTGCAAGCACATGACCAGGGATTTCACGCAGGTCATCCATGAGCGCAGTAATCCACTTGGCAGTGAGCACCTCATCCACCTGCGCGTCGGTAAGCGCTTCGATGGTCGCGTAGGTGTCTTTCTCCAGCTGCTCTTGCGCAGCTTTGAGATCCTTCTTGAGCTTGTCGCGCTGGGCGATAAGTGCCTTGGCGCTGAGCATGGCAGCCTCGGTGCTGCCCTCCGGCCAGGTCTCGCCCTCGGCCAGCTTCGGCAGGTCCTTGATGGCCTTGTTCAGCTCGGTCTTTTTGAAGGCATCCTGCTTGTCGTTGAGTACCTCTACCAGGTCGACCTTGTCGTCTTCGCTTAAGTTCTCGACGAGCTGCGTTAACTCAGATACAGCTGTGTCCACGTCGCGGCTTAGCTGCGTTACCTGGTCCTTCTGTTGCGTCAGGTAGAAGGTCTGCACCAACTCGTTGGGAACAATGCGCCCGTCCCATCCGATTTGGACATAGACCTTCTTCTTGTCCTTGGTCTTCCACTCCATCACGGGGTCGTTGACCCGCACGGCATCGAGGCCTTCGGTCTGGATGACCTCCAGGTCACCGGTGGTTTCGACCCAGCTGTCATGCAGTACCTGGTAGCCCTCGTAAGCATCGACCAATGGCACTGGGTCGAGGCGGTCGAACAGGTCTTCCTTGAGCTGGCCCTCGGCGGTGGTGATGGGCACGGTGGCTGCACCATCCACCAGCAGCGCGTGCAGCTTCTCCGGGAAGTCGGATAGTGCAGCGTCAACCTGGTTACGCAGTGCCTGGGCTGCAGGGTGCTGGTTGATGGTCTCGCGCAGGTTGGTGGTCTTCAGCTCCGCGTAGCCTTCTGCCTTCTCGGTGAACAGCGCCTCACGCAATCCCGGCAGGGCGGTCCAGTAGTGCTCCAGGGTGGAAATCTCACTGGTGGGGATGCCGCCGTGCATGGTGGCGTACAGGTCAACAGCCTCCGGCGGCAGGGTAGCGGACACGTAGCGCGGGATGTTGAGGTTATGGTCGTTGGCACGAATCTCGTCGCGGGTCACGACCTTAGCGAAGTGCGGCACGTCCACGCGGTTGTGAACGGCATCGACGATGCGTTGGATGTCACGGGCACGCAGGTGGTTGTACTTGCCCTGCTTGATGAAGCCCTGCGAGGCGTCGATGAACAGCACGTCATCGCGGTCACGCTCCTGCTTGAGCACCATGATGATGGTCGCGATACCGGTGCCGTAGAAGATGTTGGACGGCAGGCCAATGACGGCGTCGATGTGGTTGGCCTCGATGAGATTGCGGCGGATGTCGGCCTCCGAGCCGCCACGGAACAGCACGCCGTGCGGCAGGACGATGGTGAGGATACCGTCGGGTTTGACGTGGAACAGCTCATGCAACAGGAAGGCGTAGTCGGCCTTGGTCTTGGGCGCTAGAGCAAACCGCGCGAATCGAGGGTCAGCCCCATTGCCTTCCGGTTCCCACTTCTGGGAGTAGGGCGGGTTGGAGACTACTGCATCCACATATAACGGCTGGTAGGTCTGCACCGGGTCAGACTCGTCGAACATCGGCCAGTCATGGGCCAAGCTGTCACCGTTGCGGGCAACGATATTGTCCGCCTTCACGCCGCGCATGACCAGGTTCATACGGGTGAGGTTATAGGTGTTCTCGCGCAGCTCCTGGGCGAAGTACTTAATACGGTCTGGGTCGCCCATGCGCTTGGCGACGGCCTGACCGATGTTAAGTAGCAGGGAGCCAGAGCCGGAGGTCGGGTCGTAAATCTGAATCTCGTCGCGGCCCTTGAGGTGGTCAGCGACGATGTTGCTCATGACAAGCGAGACCTCGTGCGGGGTGTAGAACTCGCCTGCCTTCTTGCCCGCGTTGGCCGCGAACTTCTCGATGAGGTACTCGTAGATGTAGCCCAGCACGTCATAGCCCTGCTTGCCGTCAGTGGGGATGTCATCGATAAGGTCCAGTAGCTTCTTGATGGCAGCAGTACGGGCAGCGTCGGTTGTGCCCAACTTCGACAGGCTGGTGTCCAGGGTGTTAAGGATGCCGTCGAAGACGTGCTTGCGCTCCGGGGCGATGTTGCGCTTGAAGGTAGCCAGGCCCTCACGCACGTGAGCGATGGAGAAGTCGTTACCCTTGTCTCGCCACGTTGAGTACAGGTTCTCGTACGTAAGGAAGTAGCCCAAGTTGTTACGTACCAGGGCCACGGTGTCAGTGTCGGTCTCAACGAGCGCATCTGGCAGGTCTTCCGGCTCAGCGTCGTTATCGAGCATGAACTGCTCTACTTGGTCGGACAAGAACTTATAGAAGATGAAGCCGAGGATGTAGTCCTTGTACTCATTGGCCTCAATCTTGGAGCGCATATTGTTGGCCGACTCCCAGATGCGGGAGGCTAGTTCTTGTTTGTTCATGGGGGAACTTTCTTCACTAAGGCATTAACTACATGGCTAGATCGCGGTCCATGAACCGCCGTCCACGCGACGGGCGACCAGGTCGATACCGGTATCAGCCTTGCCGCCGTTGTAGCGCCAATCAGTCCATCGGTAGACCTCATCAAACTGGGTCTTCAGCGTGGGGTCGGTACGGAAATAATTGACCATCAGCTTCTCAAAAGCGATGCCATACTTCGCCTTCGGCTGATTATCACGCAGCTGGGTGAGGACCTCGGAAAACTTCGCCATGGAGCCATTATGCCCCGTGACCGGAATCACTCAACTACCGGCACGGGCCGTAACGCGCGTTCCCCCTACCGCACCCCTACCGCCCCTGCTCGGTTCGGCAGCAAAGATAGCTGGCGGACGAAACTCCCATTTTTCAAAAATATGTTCGATTTCCCTGCGGTCGTCTGCCCCCACGGTTAGCTTTAACAACTGAGGCCTCAACGAGAGGCCCGCTGTTGGCTACCGCACCGCATTCGAAAGGAGCACGTCTGAAAATGGATCAGGCACTTACTCGCTACATTCCCGACCACTGGGGACCAACGCTCGCATCGCTGTGCGAGGGGACCGCCGGAACTCTACAGGCGATCGCGCGTTGCTCACCCTCCGAGAGCAAAGAAATGCGGGCACTAGCGCACGAAATTTTCGATACGGACATCTACTTCGTCCCCGCGCTAACCGAGGAGATTAACCAAGCACTCGCGAATCACACTGCGAGCCTGGTTCGCGGCCTCGGACACCTCATTAACCGCGTAGGGTTGCGCGCCGCAAGGACACCGCTCGTTATCGCAGCCTTGGAAACCAGTAGTCTGCTCCAGAGAATCAACCAATTCTCCTACGTGGACCGATGCTATTGGGCCACCCGCGTTATCACCGATAAGATGACGTCTCCAAGGCTCTTGCGGGAATTCAGCGAGCTTGAAGGATTTCTCGAGGCTATTCAGACGGCATACGAGACAAAAGTTTCGGATAGTCGGGAACCATTTCCCGATGATGCCACTCTGGTCTCCGAGATGATGGGTCACCTCATCGGTGGTGACTCTTTTTATAAAGAGGAGTGCGAATACGCCGAGCAACACGCCCTAGCCGCACACCATGATGCGACCGTGAAGAACCAGTATCCGGCGACGGCCGAATTTCACCAGTTTCTTGGTACGATCCACGCCCTCCGGTGTGCAGAGTCTGCTGCTCACTTCCTTGCTTGGCGCCGGGATGGCACCGAGTCCGAAGGTTTCCTAGAAGCCCTCAGCGAAATTTCGTCAAGGCGCGAGCGCATTGCCAGCGAGTACAACGAGCAACTGAAGATAGCACTAGGTGATTAGCCGACTCAAAGAATGTGTCCCGCAGCCGGCCACCGCCGCTTCGCGGTCAAGCTCGCTACGCCTGAAGGCCACAAGGTACTAGAGCAAAAATGGGCAACCACCTTTAGGAAATTGTCGCCGTATTCCTTTCACAAGAGGCGATAACAACCTCTGGATAGGGCTAGATTGGGGCCCGCCATCCTGACCCGCGCCAGCCGCGATCGGAGGTTTGAAGCTTTCCGCATGTCCGTTTGAATTACCTCGTGCAGGCGAGCTCGCGAAATACAATGATCCAGTTTTAGGCGGCACCGCCGAAGAGTGCGCCCGCGCCATAGGTGAGCGCCAGACCCAGGCCGCCACCGACGACCAGGCGAACCATCGAGCGGCCCACGCTGGTGCCCGCGATCTTCGCCGAGATCAGGCCCGTCAGGGCCAGGGAGAACATCGTCACCGCGGTGACAACCCAGGCCTGCGTGCCAGAAGGTGCCACGAAGACCGAGATCATCGGCAGCGCCGCGCCAGCCAAGAAGGACAGCGCAGAGAAGAACGCCGCCGCCCACGCGCTGGTCAGCTCGTCCGCATCAATCCCCAGCTCCAGCTGCAGGTGGGCGCGCAGGGCGTCCTCCGCGTGGATCTCGCGGGCCGCCTCCACAGCCGTGTCCTTGCTGATCCCGTAACCGGAGAGAATCCCCGCGAGCTCCTCCAGCTCCTCCTCCGGTTCCTCCCGCAGCTCCTTCTTCTCCTTGGCGATCAGGGTCTGCTCGGAGTCCCGCTGGGCAGAGACCGACACGTACTCCCCCAACGCCATGGACACCGCGCCAGCGATGGTGGCGGCCAGGCCGGCCATCAGGATGGCCTTATCCCCCGCCCCGGTGGCGATCACGCCGATCAGCAGCGCCGCCACGGAGACGATGCCGTCGTTGGCACCCAACACACCAGCGCGCAGCGAGTTCATCTTCGCCGCCTCGTCGGAATCGTGAAGCTCCTGGTGAGCGCCAGGAACAGCGGGCTTGGTGGTTTTCCTCATGCCCGGAATTTTAGCCCACTGATTCACCAGGGCCGGACCTGCGACCGCTGCTATGCACCCGCACCATTGGGGCTCACTGCGTGGCATAGCTGCTGCTGCGCATAGTCGAACAAGATTCTTTCCTGCTCAATGCGCAAGCATCCGCCTGCAGACCGCCCCCGGAGATAATCCAAAGCCAAGCGCTCCCCGTAACTCAACAGCTCAGGATCAAACCGGCTAGGTTGCGGTTCCTCCACCGCAAGATCAACATGATCCCGAACCGTATCCAGGTCCATGAGAACAGAACGCGCGTGAGGCACGTATCGCCTCACGAGTTCCAGGATGTAGAACCCATACGAATCCAGATCGCCCCAATAAAGAACGTCTATCTCCCCTAACGATGGGATCTGCTGGACGATCCTGGCAGCGTTCAATCCACCACCGAAGATCGCCACTGTCGCAGGCAAGTCGGGCAAGGCAAGGAAACTCTGGTGATTTTCGACGATAAGAACCCGCTCCCCAGGCGTTTCACCCAGCTCAGCCACCGGGCACGCTAGATATCGCATCCCGCTAATATCCAGCGCCGGGTCAAGGCTGCGGACCTCTACCAACTGGGGTTTAGACTTAAAATTCAATGGGCCGACTACCGCTTCAACGACCGCCCTATGCGCCTCGAACCACTTGCTATCGACGCCAAAGATTGGCAGTTCGCGAATATAAAAGTCGCTGACCTCATGTTCGTGGACCCACCGGACAACAGCGATGAACTGTTCCACGGTCACGTCGCCCCAGTCTTCCCATGAAGAAAGGTGCCTGATGAGTTCTGGGCGAACGCTTTCCCCCAACTCCATGCAGAAACGGCCCAAGACCGCCTGAAGACGTTGCCAATGATCGAGCTTGCCCGCCACGCGAGCCGCAGTATCCGCATCGGAGAGAACAACACGCCGGGGCAGCGAATACGTCCCCAAGTAGCTGAGCTTTTTATCCTCCCACTCAGCGGTAATTGAACTGCGGTTCCACTGTGCCACCCATGCTCGCACGGCAGCGCCGTTATCACGCTCTGCCGCCCGTCCAGTCGGCGGATCCAGGTTGATGGTCAGAGTCTTGAATTTCCCGGCCAGCCAGCTGCGATGGTTGCGCGAGTAAAAGACCGCAGCGCGTTGGCGCACCTGATCAGGAGTCTTCATCCTGCACCTCCTCGATCGTCAAAGAACTCGTTCGCGATCGCTTCCGGTCTGGGCATTCCACCATCAGCACACCCCCGATATAGTCCTGCACGGTCTGCAGCAGCTTCTCGGGCGTGGCCAGAATCATGTGAAAACCAAAGCGGCGGAAGGCCTCCATCGCAGCCCGGGTGAACTCCGTATCCGCACGGTCAAAAGCCTCATCCAGAACAATGGTGCCGAATCGCGGGTAAATATCCTCCCCCACCCGGACAATGGATTTCTTTTCTTGCGCGGCCGGCAGGCCCATCCCAGTCAGCCGGTAACGCAAGGCAGCAGCCAAGCAGAAGGAGGACAGCTTTTGGGCTTGGCCACCTGAAAGACCTTCCGATGAGTCATAGACCGCACCACGCGCTCCGTCCTCGCTATATTCCACGCCCAGGAACTTCACGTGTTGCCTCGTGTCCAGGCGCAGCTGGCGATCACGAGTTGATGTACCGTCCGAGACCGTCACTGCGTCGATCACCGCCTGCAGTTTATGGAATCGCTGCTCACTCTCCTCCTGATCAGCATCATTGATAATCCCAGCCAACGCAGAATCCAGCAGCTCAACGAAATCGCGGGCGATCGCAGGCTGTGCTTCCCGCACCTCGATCGTCAGGTAAGCACCCGGATAGAATTCGACCTCAGCGAGCGAATCATTAATCATCTGGATCGAGCTGCGCGTCTTTGCTGCCGCATCACGGATCAGCCGCCGCAGGCGCCCAAGATGCTTGTGGGTTTCGTCTTGCAGCATGTCCCGGAAACGCTGTTCGAAACGTGGCAAATCGTCTGCCTCAAGCCTGCCCAGTTCCTGGAGAAAGTCCTGCTCCCATTCCATGTCCGCCTTGAGGTCGCCCGCTCGATCCGGCCAGCGCACCAAGTAGAGGTTCATCGCGTTCACCAAGTCGCCACCATGTTTGGTGAACCGAGCATTGAGCTCTGCAAGTTGATCCTCAATACCGCGAACGAGCTGGTTGCTGAGCGCATCGATGTTATCGGACCGGATGGTGCGATCGATAGCCTTGCAACGTTCTGTCAGACGAGCTGCAACGTCCTCGGAGACGGTCTTCCCACCTCGGCGATTCCGAACCCTCTCAAGCGTTTCCTCTGCCTGCTCCAGGCGAATTTTGAAGCCGCTGAGCTGATTACGCAGCGCCATGACCTGCTCCTCAACTTTGTCGAGAGCAGATTCGACACTCTTCAACTTCGCCTTCAGCTGAGCCAGCTCGGCGTTCCCATCAGTGAGTTCATCCACGTCGCTCTGGGCTTCCGCAAGCTCCTGGGCCACCGATGACACGTCGATATCCTGAAAACGCTCCGTCTCCAATAGCCGCTCGATCGTAGCTATTTGGGCACGCCGTTTCTCCTGGCCAGCCGCGATGGTCTTGCGTTGACGTTCAGCGTCTTCAAGTTTCGCCACAGTGGAGCGCACCGATGCTTGGAGAGCATCAATCTTGTCAGCGAGGTTGCCCCACAGCACCCAGTTCGAACGGTCATCGATTCGGCGGCGATCATCCTTGATGTGGTCATTGCGGTTATGCTTCACCTGCCCCTTTGCAGTCACCGCCCGCCGGGCGGCACGAAACTCTTCCATAGAGTCACAGCACAGGTAATCGAAATTCTTAGAAAGTTGAGTCTGGATCCAGTCGTGATACCGCCCGGGTTTCACGT